>NZ_JARCJL010000005.1:0-263783 GCF_028890025.1 Phaeobacter sp. PT47_59 | reverse complement strand
CCCAATCAAACCCGAACATCCACTCTCGCGTTCCGTCCAGATCCTCTCAGTAGCGCCTCAGCGCCGCCGGTGAAGGGCTATTTATGGGCAGTTGCCTGAAGGCGCAAGAGAAAAAATCGGATTTCGCCAAAAAAACTTCACTTGCCTGAAAAATAGGCACTTTGAGCGAAGGCGGATTGTGTCAAACCACGGACTTGCGGCGCAGCACCGGCAAGCGCAGCAGCAAAAGGCCTAGAATGACGACCAGGTAGATCAGTGGCTCGACCTGAAATCCCTTCACCAGCAGAAGGAAGTGCAAAGCCCCCAGCAGGGCGATCGGATAGGTCAGACGATGGATCTGGCGCCAGCGGCTGCCGAGGCGGCGCACGGACCCATTGTTGGAGGTCAGCGCCAAGGGCAACATCAACACAAAACCAGCCATGCCGATGGTGACATAGGGGCGCTTCACGATATCCGCGATTATCTGCGAGGGGATCTGCACATCCAGCATGAGCCAGACCAGAAGATGCGCCAGAACATAGAGGAAGCTGAGAATGCCCAGCGCGCGGCGGAACTTCATCAGGTTGAGGCCCAGGTAGCGGCGCAGGGGGGTCACTGCCAGGACAACGACCAGCAGCTTCAGGGCCAGTTCGCCATATTCATGTTCCAGCGCCTTGATCGGCTCCGCCCCCAAGCCGCCGGACAGGCCAAGGTAGAACAGCCAGGGCAACGGCAAGAACCCCAGAAGATAGACGCACCAGACCGGGATCCTGCGCAGGCTATGATTCAGCCACCCCATCAATAGTGTTTGGCGAGGTCCATGCCGTCATAGAGGGAGGCGACCTCCGCCTCGTAGCCGTTGAACATCAAGGTCGGCTCGCGGCGGGCGAACAATCCGCCGCCGATCCGGCGTTCCGTGGCCTGGCTCCAGCGCGGATGGTCCACCTCGGGATTCACATTGCTAAAGAATCCGTACTCCCCCGCATTGGCCATATTCCAGCTGGTGGGCGGCTCCTGATCGGTGAGGGTGATGCGCACCACCGACTTGATCGATTTGAACCCGTATTTCCACGGCACCACCAGGCGCAGGGGCGCGCCGTTCTGGTTGGGGAGTGGTTTGCCGAAGATACCCGTCGCCATCAGGGTCAGGGGATGCATCGCCTCATCCAGGCGCAGCCCCTCGCGGTAGGGCCAGTCGAGCACGCGGTAGGCGGTGCCCGGCATTTCCTCGGGACGGTAGAGGGTTTCAAAGGCGACGTATTTCGCGCCCTCCTGCACGCCTGCCATGTTCAGAAGGTCGGCCAGCTCAAACCCATTCCAGGGCACCACCATCGACCAGGCCTCGACACAGCGGAAACGGTAGATGCGCTCCTCGACGGTCATCTCGCCCAGGATCTGCTGGAAATCATACTCCCCCGGCCGATCCACCAGCCCGTCGATCTTCACGCTCCAGGGGGAGGTCGTCATCCGGCCCGCATAGGCCGCGGGATCCCCCTTGCCGGTGCCGAACTCATAGAAGTTGCAGTAGCTGGTCACATCTTCCCAGCTGTTGGGCTCCAGCACCTCGCCACTGGCCTGCGCCTCTGCCCCGCCCGCCAGCGAGGCAAGACCCAGACCCGCCATGCCCGCGATGATCTGGCGGCGGTTCCAGAAGGCCGCCTCGGGGGTGACATCCGCATGGGTCAGGGTGTTGGTCCAGCGACGGGCCATTGGCGCGCTCCTTTGTCAGTGATCCCCTCAAGAGCTAGCGCAGCGGGGGCGCTGCGCCAAAACATATCCTCTCACGAGTCCGCGATGGCACTGTAACTTGGCATGATCTCATTCATCGGGCGCGAGGTGCCATCATCCATCACCAGCCGCACGTGGCGGCGACGCAGCTTGCGGGGTTCCGTCACCCCGACGGAATGGGCGATGGTCTCGACCTCGTGGATCACTTCGCGGGCGTAGCGGGCCACGCGCAGATACTTGTCTTCGACCACAAGCCCCTTTTGCAGGCGGGGATCATGGGTGGTGATGCCGGTGGGGCAGGTGTTCTTGTTGCACTTCAGCGCCTGGATACAGCCGAGTGCGAACATGAAGCCCCGTGCCGAGGTCACGAAATCGGCGCCTGCCGCCAGCGCCCAGGCCACATCGCCCGGGTTGACCAGCTTGCCGCTGGCGATCAGGCGAATGCGATCCTTCAGGCCGTATTCATCGCGCAGGTTACAGACCATGGGCAGCGCTTCGCGCACGGACATGCCGACAAGGTCGATCAGCGGCATGGGCGCGGCGCCTGTGCCGCCCTCGCCGCCATCGATGGTGATGAAATCCGGCGCAGCCTCAGGACGGGCGGCGATATTCATGAACATCTCGCGCATGGCCGCCTCGGAGCCGACCACCGTCTTGATTCCCACCGGCTTGCCTATGACATCCCGCACCCGGGCGATCATGTCCAAAAGCTCGTCGTAATTGCCGATCTCGGGATGACGGTTCGGAGAGATGCTGGCCTTACCTTCGGGAATGCCGCGAATCTCTGCGATCTCGGCATTGACCTTGGCGGCGGGCAGGATGCCGCCCTTGCCCGGCTTTGCCCCTTGCGACAGCTTCAGCTCGAACATCCGCACGCATGGGTGCTCTGCCACCTTGCGCAGCTTGTCATCGCTCAGGTTGCCCGCTTCGTCCCGCACGCCATATTTGGCAGTGCCGATCTGGAAGACGATGTCGCAACCTCCCTCAAGGTGAAACGGGCTGAGCCCCCCCTCGCCGGTGTTCATCCAGACGCCCGCCTCGCGCGCACCACGGCTAAGGGCGCGCACCGCAGGGCGCGACAGGGCGCCATAGCTCATGCCGGAGATATTGAAGAAAGAAGGCGCCTGGTAAGGCACCCGCGCCCCGGCGCCGATCACCATGGGTTCGGATTTGGCATATTGGTCATCCAGTGGCGGAAAGGGCGCGTTGACGAAAATCGCCGTGCCCGGCACCGAGGTATTGCGGGTCGAGCCAAAGGCCACCGTGTTCCCCTTGCCTTCACTGGCGCGGCCCACCCAGTCCCGCTGGGCCCGGTTGAACGGCAACTCCTCGCGGTCCATGGCAAAGAAATACTGCCGGAAGAATTCCCCCAAAGTGCTGAAGATATGCCGGAAACGCCCGATCACGGGATAGTTACGCCGAATGGCGTCCTCGGTCTGTAATCTGTCTGCCAGAAACAGCACCAGGACCAGAAGACCCGCCGCCCCCAGGGCAAAAACAAACGCCAGTGCAAGAAATTCTATGGCATTCGCCGCGATATCCATTCAAAAACTCCTATATGTCTATATACGACACGAGAGGCGCGCGGCCCATGACACAGCCCGCTCCGTTCCTGCCCTAACCTGAGGGCGAAGAGCGCAGCGGACAAGCGAGCACTGCTCACAAAAGGGAGATTAGCATGAAATTCTTGATCGCGGCCGCTGCGGCCTCTGTCACTGCACTGTCGATGACCGTCGCCGCCCAGGCACAGGATATGGTCAGCTATACCACAACCCTGGCCTTTGACGATGTGACCTTTGGTCTGGAAAGCGCAATCACCGATCGCGGCCTGCTGGTGGATCACATCAGCCATGTGGGCGACATGCTGGAACGCACCCGCGCCGATGTGGGCTCCGATATCGTGCTGTTCGAGAAGGCCGACGTCTATTCCTTCTGCTCCGCCAAACTGTCACGGCAGGTGATGGAGGCGGATCCCATGAACATCATGTTCTGCCCCTACGACATCTTCGTCGCCCAGTTCCCCGACAAGGACGAGATCACCATCGGCTACCGCGCCTTCCCGGAAGGCGAGATGCAGGCGATCCAGGAGCTGCTGGACGGCATCGTGCGCGAAGCCATCGAGGAATGACGCAAAGGCCCCTCCGCAATCGGGACAGATTGCGGCATGGGCACCCTCTGAGAGATTCCGGGCGGTGCGGATCAGCATCGCCCGTTATTGTTGGGTCTTTCACGCCTTTCCTCCGCTAGATCCCGGATAGTTCATGCAAATTTAACGCCGCAAAAAGTATCACCTTTTCAACGCGCCCATTGGGCAACATTTGCGGAAGAAGAGGTCCCATGTTTTTCAAATCCAAGACTGCAGAACGTGCACAAGAACAGGAAGACCTGCTTGGCATGCTGGGTGTCTTAGAGAAAACACAGGCCGTTATCGAATTCAGCCCGGACGGCACCATCCTGCGGGCCAATGAGAACTTTCTGTCGGCCGTTGGCTATCGCGCGGAAGAGATCAAAGGCCAGAAACACGCGACCCTCCTGGCGCCCGACTATGCAGCCGGTGCCGAATACAAGGGCCTCTGGTCCGCGCTTGGCCAAGGGGAACATATCACCGACCAGTTTCCCATGCAGTGCAAATCCGGGTCCGAGGTCTGGATCCAGGCGACCTTTGCCCCTGTCCAGGACGCCGAGGGCAAGATCCGCAAGATCATCCTGATGGGCACCGATGTGACCCACCGGCGCAAGGCCATCCAGGATATCTCGCACGGGTTGATCGCCCTGCGCAACGGCGCGCTGGACCATCGCATTCCGGCCTCCGACATCAAGGATCTCGGCGCGGTCGCACGGGATTTCAACGAGGCCGTCACCCAGCTGGAAAGCGTCATTTCCACGGTCAAATCGGTCTCTGCAACAGTTGAACACACCGCCGAGGGGATCAGCCACTCCTCGACCGAATTGTCCACCCGCACCGAAACCCAGGCGGCAACGCTGGAACAGACCGCCGCCGCCATCGAAGAGCTGACCACGACCGTCAGATCCGCCGCCCAGGGCGCCCAGGATGTGGAGCGGATCGTTACCGGCGCCAAGGCCACCGCCGAAGGCAGCAGCACCGTGGTGCAAGAGGCGATCGATGCGATGGGTCAGATCAAATCCTCCTCCGAGAAGATCTCGACCATCCTGACGGTGATCGACGATATCTCTTTCCAGACCAGTCTGCTGGCGCTCAACGCCGGGGTCGAGGCCGCCCGCGCCGGCGAAGCGGGCCGTGGGTTTGCCGTGGTCGCCTCCGAGGTCCGCGCCCTGTCCAAGCGCTCGACCGAAGCCGCAAGCGAAATCAAGCAGCTGATCAACGAAAGCTCGGCCCATGTGGTGCATGGTGTCGACCTCGTGGACCGTGCAGGCGGAGAGCTGCAATCCATCATCGAAAGCGTCAGCACCATCTCGGGCCATGTCACCGATATTGCGCGCGGCACCCAGGAGCAATCCGCAACCCTGTCGGAAATCAACACCGGCATGGGGCAGCTGGATGAGGTCACCCAAAGCAATGCCGCCATGGTGGAAGAGGCCACAGAAGCCAGCCAGACCATGGCCGACAACGCCAAGGCACTATCGCAGCAGGTCGCGCAGTTCCGCACCAGCGGTGGGTTCGGCGCCGGAGCGGCATCCAATGTGGTACCTTTGTCCGACCCGGCCCCACGCGCGGCAGCTGCCCCTGCCCGGCCAGCGGTGGCCAACGGCTGGGACGATTTCTAGGTTCAAGCCCGGAACCAAACAGATCCAAGCAACAAAAAGGCCCGCCTGATTGGCGGGCCTCGTTCTTTTCACGGGATGGTCCTTAGTGCACCACGGCATCGTCGGGTTTCGGCCGCTCGCTGGTGCCGATGCGATCCCCGATGATCAGCCCTTCAGCCCCGGCAGAGACCGGAACCGTGTCACCATCGCGGATATCGCCCGCCAACAACAGCTCGGCCAGCGGGTTCTGCAGCGCACGCTGGATCACCCGCTTCAAGGGACGCGCACCGAAGACCGGATCATAGCCTTCATCGGCCAGCCAGGTCATCGCGCCCTCATCCAGTTGCAGGGCGATCTTGCGATCCGCCAGGCGTTTCTCCAGCCGCTTGAGCTGGATTTTGACGATCCCGTCCATATCCGCGCGGGCCAGACGGTCGAAGATGATCGTCTCGTCCAGACGGTTCAGGAACTCGGGCCGGAAGTGCGCCCGCACCGCATCCATCACGTCGCGCTTGGCATCTGCCGCATCCGCCCCTTCGGGCAGCTGGCTCAGCGCCTGCGCGCCGAGGTTCGAGGTCAGGATGATCAGCGTCTGCTTGAAGTCCACGGTGCGGCCCTGACCATCGGTCAGCATGCCGTCATCGAGCACCTGGAGCAGCACGTTGAACACATCCGGGTGCGCCTTTTCGACTTCGTCGAACAGCACCACCTGATAGGGGCGCCGCCGCACGGCCTCGGTCAGGACACCGCCCTCCTCGTAGCCGACATAGCCCGGAGGAGCACCGATCAGACGGGCAACCGCGTGTTTCTCCATGAACTCGGACATGTCGATACGCACCATGGCGTTGTCGTCGTCGAACAGGAACTCGGCAACCGCCTTGGTGAGTTCGGTCTTGCCGACACCGGTCGGCCCGAGGAACAGGAAGCTGCCCAGCGGACGGTTCTCATCATTAAGTCCCGCACGCGCCCGGCGCACCGCATTGGCCACGGCTGTGACGGCCGCGTTCTGACCGATCACGCGACCATGCAGGTCGTCTTCCATGCGCAAGAGCTTCTCGCGCTCACCTTCCAGCATCTTGGAGGTGGGGATCCCGGTCCAGCGTTCGACCACGGCAGCGATCTGTTCGGGGCGCACAGCCTCTTCGACCATCAGCCCCTGCTGTTCCTTCTCCTCAGCCCCGGCCAGCTGTTTTTCCAGCCCCGGAATGACGCCATAGGACAGTTCCCCTGCGCGGGCGAGGTTGCCTTCGCGCTTGGCAATGTCCAGTTCGGCGCGGGCCTTGTCGAGCTGTTCCTTCAGATCGCGGGCACCGGCCAGCTTGTCACGCTCGGCCTGCCATTGGGCGGTGAGTTCGGCGCTCTGCTCTTGCAGGTCCGACAGTTCCTTTTGCAGGCTGTCCAGACGATCGCGCGAGGCGGTGTCATCTTCCAGCTTCAGCGCCTCTTCCTCGATCTGCATCTGCAGGATCTGACGATCCAGCGCGTCCAGCTCTTCCGGCTTGCTGTCCACCTGCATGCGCAACCGGCTGGCGGCCTCGTCCATCAGGTCGATGGCCTTATCCGGCAGGAAACGGTCGGTGATATAGCGGTTCGACAGGGTCGCCGCCGCCACCAGCGCCGCATCGGCGATGCGCACGCCGTGGTGCAGCTCGTATTTTTCCTTGATGCCGCGCAGGATCGAGATCGTATCCTCCACCGTCGGCTCGGTCACCATCACGGGCTGGAACCGGCGGGCAAGGGCCGCGTCTTTCTCCACGTATTTGCGGTATTCATCGAGCGTGGTGGCGCCGATGCAGTGCAGCTCACCCCGCGCCAGCGCCGGTTTGATCAGGTTGGCCGCATCCATGGCGCCATCACCCTTACCCGCGCCCACCAGGGTGTGCATCTCGTCGATGAAGAGAACGATCTCACCGGCCGCCTCGGTCACCTCGGTCAGGACGGCCTTCAAACGTTCTTCGAACTCGCCGCGGTATTTCGCACCGGCGATCAGCGCGCCCATGTCCAGCGCCAGCAATTGCTTGTCGCGCAGGCTTTCCGGCACATCTCCGTTGACGATGCGCAGCGCCATGCCTTCGGCGATGGCGGTCTTACCGACGCCCGGCTCACCGATCAGCACCGGGTTGTTCTTGGTGCGGCGGCTCAGCACCTGCATGGCGCGGCGGATTTCCTCGTCCCGGCCAATGATCGGGTCGATCTTGCCCTCGCGGGCGGCCTCGGTCAGGTCGCGGGCATATTTCTTCAGCGCGTCATAGCCTTCTTCGGCAGTGGCGCTGTCGGCCTTGCGGCCCTTGCGAATGTCGTTGATGGCTTCGTTCAGCTTCTGCGCGGTGACATTGCCCGCCTCCAGCGCGTCCTTGGCCTTGGATTTGACCATGCAAAGCGCCATCAGGATGCGTTCGACCGGCACGAAACTGTCGCCTGCCTTGTCGGCGATCTTCACCGCCTCATCCAGAACCCGCGCCGTTTGCTGGTCCAGATACATCTGGCCCGCATCACCGCTGACCTTGGGCAGTTTGGAGACGGCAGCATCCGCGGAACCCGCAACCTGGGAGGCATCGCCGCCCGCGCGGGTGATCAGGTTGGCCGCCAGCCCCTGCTCGTCATCCATCAAAGCTTTCAAAAGGTGTTCGGGCACCATCCGCTGGTGCTCTTCGCGCAGGGCAATGGTCTGCGCCGCCTGCACGAAACCGCGTGCACGCTCGGTGAACTTGCTCAAGTCCATCTCTCTCTCCTTTTATAAGCGCCCGATCAATTTGGCAGCGCCCGCTTGGCGGCACGCCCCGGTCCGGGCCTCACAGATCAATTTGGGAAGACTTCCTCTTCCTTCAAGAGCATGCTGCCCTGAAAGCCGTTCAATTTCTCTGACCTTGATCAAGCTGCGCTCATGATCGGCACCATCAAATGCCTTGCATTTTAGGGTTTTCGAACCGCGCTGCAGGGATTAGGAAGGCTCGATTTCCTTTCCTGCGCCAAGAAACCCGGAGTTTCGCCATGTCTGCCAAACCGCTCGCCGATGACCGCCTGATCGTTGCCATGGATGTCCCCAATGCAATCGAGGGTCTGAAACTGGCAGAAACCCTGGGGGATGCGGTCTCTTTCTACAAGATCGGCCTTGGCATGCTGACGGGCGGCGGACTGGCGCTGGCGAATGAGCTGAAGCAGGAACAGGGCAAGCGCATCTTTCTGGACATGAAGCTCTTCGATATCGGCGCCACGGTGGAAAACGCGGTGCGTGGGCTGGCGCAGTTCGATCTCGATTTCCTGACCGTGCATGGCGATCCTTACGTGGTGCGCGCCGCCAAGCAGGGCGCTGCGGGCAAGGAGATGAAGATCTTGGCCGTCACCATCCTCACCTCGCTGGACCGTGCCGATCTGGACGGGGCGCTGATCAAACCGGGTGCAATCCGCGACCTGGTGCAGGAACGGGCCGGTAATGCCTTTGCCGCAGGCGCCGACGGCGTGATTGCAAGCCCGCAGGAAGCTGCCCTGATCCGTGCCCTGCCCGAGGCGGACGGCAAGCTGATCGTCACCCCCGGCGTACGCCCGGCGGGCGCTGATCTCGGCGATCAGAAACGCGTCGCCACCCCGGCCACCGCCATTGCCGATGGCGCCGATCATATCGTCGTCGGCCGCCCGATCTGGAAAGCCGAAGATCCGCGCCAGGCGGCCGAGGCCATCCTTGCCGAGCTGCGCAGCCCGCAGGCCAGCCAGCCCAATCGCGGCTAAGAGCGGCCTTTTCGATCGGCCGGATTGACCTTGCCGCATCGGCCTTTCCGGGCTCCGATATGCACGGCATGGGCGCGAAACGCCCACGAATGCCTATTTTTTGTGCGAAATGAAACCACGATGGCCGAGGTCTGCGCCTCTTTGCCTGTTTTTTACGATACCAGGCTGTCCCTACGGCAAGCGCATAATATTTAACAACAAAACCAATTTACGCTGCATACCGTGGTCCACAGGCCTGTGACCCTTTGGGCACAGGCCCCGGCAGAGCGCCCTCTTTGAAACATCGCAAAATTTGCACCGAAACGCCCGATGGGTGATTCTGGTCTCAACACTCCCCAGACGAGCTGGTCTTCCTGAGGTTCGTCACCTACCCCCGCCATCGCGTGCGGGGGATTTTCTTGCCATCATCCGGCCCGTACCGGATCGCCCCCCGACTCCGCCAGATACTGCGCCAATTGGGTCGTGAAATGCGGCACCGCCAAAGGGTGCGCGCAATAGTCCTGAGGCGCCATCAGCGCCCATCGCTGCCCCTCGGAACCAAGGCGTATGGCCGAGGCCAGCGCGACAGGCTGGTGCGAGACGAAGAACCAGACCCGCCCGCGCGGCCGCTGGTAATGGCGCGCCCATGAAAGATCCCGGGGACCCAGCCGCAGGCCAATCTCTTCTTCGGTTTCACGCAAGGCGCAGTCTTCGGGGGTTTCATGCCCTTCCCGCCCGCCGCCGGGCAGATCCCAATGACCGGGATAGGGAATATCCGGCTTGTCATCGCGCAGGATCACCACGATCTGCGATCCCAGAAACAAGGCCAGTTTTGCACCGGAAAAGCTCATGATGAATAGATGTGCCTCAGATGGTCTAAAGACAATTCCTCTTGCGCAGAGTACACTGATGCCCTGCCACCGCAACGACGATTGATCCCCGTTTGCCAATGCCTGCCCCGCCCGTCGCCCTCTGCCGGGACTGCCTGTCCCAGATCCCGGCGCCCACGCGTAAACCGTTGCGGTGCCCCGCCTGCGGCAGCCCGCGCGTGAAGCTGCACCCGGAGCTGTTTTCGCTCAGCATTGCCCATATGGATTGCGATGCCTTCTATGCCAGCGTGGAAAAGCGGGATGACCCAAGCCTGGCCGACAAACCGGTAATCATCGGCGGCGGGCGGCGCGGGGTGGTCTCGACCGCCTGCTATGTCGCGCGCATTCGTGGTGTGAAATCCGCGATGCCGATGTTCCAGGCGCTGAAACTGTGCCCCGACGCGGTGGTGATCAAACCGCGCATGCAGGTCTACGCCGAGGTGAGCCGCGCCATCCGCGACATGATGTATGAGCTGACCCCCGACGTGGAGCCGCTGTCGCTGGACGAGGCCTTCATGGATCTGTCCGGCACCGAAAAACTGCACGGCGCGCCGCCTGCGGTGATGCTGGCGCGGCTGGTCAAACGCATGAAGGAGGAGCTGGGAATCACCGGCTCCATCGGCCTGAGCCACAACAAGTTCCTGGCCAAGGTGGCATCGGATCTCGACAAGCCGCGCGGGTTTTCGGTGATCGGCAAGGCCGAGACCGCAGATTTCCTGCGCGACAAACCCGTGCGGCTGATCTGGGGCATTGGCCCGGCGGCGCAGGCCTCGCTTGATCGGGCGGGGATTCGCACATTCACCGACCTGTTGCGCTGGGAGCGGCTGGATCTGCATGCGCGCTTCGGCTCCATGGGGGATCGGCTGTGGCACCTGGCGCGCGGCGAAGACAGGCGGCGTGTTTCGGCAAGCGCCCCGGTGAAGTCGATTTCCAAGGAGACCACCTTTTTCGAGGATACCGCCAGCACCGAGGTGCTGGATGGCCATCTGTGGCGTCTGGCCGAGCAGGTATCGGACCGGGCCAAGGCCAAGGAAAAGGCCGGGTGGGTGGTGACCCTGAAACTGAAACGCGCCAATCACACGGCGCTGACCCGCCGCATCGCCCTGCGCAGCCCCACCCAGATGGCAGACACCATCTACCGCACCGCACGCGCCCTGCTGGACCAGGTGGGCAATGAAGGTCCCTACCGGTTGCTTGGCTGCGGAATTTCCGAGCTGGTTCCGGCGGATCAGGCCGACGATACCGGCGACCTGCTGGACCCCCAGGCCAGTCAGCGCGCCGAGGCAGAGCGCGCCAGCGACGCCATCCGCAAGAAGTTCGGCAAGGGCGCCATCCTGAAGGGGCGCGCGCTGCGATAGGCGTGGTCGGTTATTCCGCCGCCAGGGAAGATGGCTCTGAAACGGTTCCTGCGATCTCCGCCATGACCCCGCGCAAGGCCGCCTGCAGGGCGGTGAAATTGCCATTGGGCCGGATCGCCGCCTCGTCCATATAGAGCGAGCGGTCGATTTCCACCTGGATCGCATGCTGATTGCGCGACGGGCGGCCATAGGTCTGGGTGATATAGGCCCCGGCAAAGGGCGCGTTGCGCGCTACCCGAAGACCGATCCGGGTGAAGGCCGCCTCGACCCGATCGACAATCTCTCCGGAGGCGGCCGCGCCGAAACGATCGCCCAGCACCACGTCTGGCAGTACTCCGCCACGCACCGGCATGGTTTCAAGCGCCTCATGAGGCATCGAATGGCAGTCGACCAGAATCGCATGTCCGAAGCGATCATGCGCCTGCTTCAACAGCGCTCGCAGCGCGCCATGATAGGGGTGCCAGTACCTGTCCAATCGCGTCTCGGCCTCGTCCAGGGGCAGCTTGCCCCGATAGATGGCGCGCCCGCCGGCAACAACGCGCGGGATCACCCCAAGCCCCGAGGCCACCCGCGGGTTCTGCCCGCGCCGCGCCACCCCGTCGATCAGCGCCGGATCCAGCTCTTCCGGGGAGCGGTTGAGATCGAGATAGGCACGCGGCTTGGTGGCACGCAACAAGGGCGCTCCGAACTCGGGTGCGGCGGCAAACAGCTGGTCCACAAAGGCATCTTCGGAGCTGCGAATCTTTTGGGGGTCGAGAATCGATGCCTCAAGAAAGGAGGCCGGATAATCGGTACCGCTGTGTGGCGACGCGAAAACCACGGCAGAACGAAGGTTTTTGGGCGAAATGACAGTAAATGCAGCGTCGGACATCCCGGCTCCGGCCTTTGATAACTAAGAAACAGCATAGAGTGGAAATTTCTGGGGTCAAAAGCTCTTGCACCCTATCGCGACTCTTATTATAGACCCCTTCACCGGCGCGGCACCCCGCGCCCCGTTTGTTTCTGGGGCAAGGTGCTGCAAGGGTTTCATGGGCGATTAGCTCAGCGGTAGAGCACTTCGTTGACATCGAAGGGGTCACAAGTTCGAACCTTGTATCGCCCACCATGAATTCATTGTTCTGGCCCAGAGGTCGGAACACCCGCTAACCCAGGCGCTGGTTCGCGCCGCAGAACAGGAGAAGGACCATGAAGGTCAAGAACTCGCTCCGCTCGCTCAAGAACCGGCACCGTGACTGCCGCGTTGTGCGTCGCAAGGGCCGCGTATACGTGATCAACAAGACCCAGCGCCGCTTCAAGGCACGCCAGGGCTAAGATCCAGGCTGGTTCCCAGCCATGTCGATTTCGAAAACCGCATCCTCGGATGCGGTTTTTTTGCGTTTGGGCACCTGGCGCCCAACAGCTGGACCGACGCCCAGACTAGGGAAGAACTTTTTCCAAGTAAAACTGTCAGTTTTTGTTTTCATTCATCTCAGAATCATTTAATTGACTAATTCAGTCAGAAACAGACATTGCAGTTCGATGGGAGTAACCATGTATAAAGCGTCCACTATCCTAGCCGGTGCGCTGGCAGCCACCATCGCCACCTCCGCCGCGGCGGAAGGCGAATTGAACCTCTATTCCTCGCGCCACTACGACACCGATGAGCGCCTCTATTCTGATTTTGAAGAGGCAACCGGAATCACCATCAACCGGATCGAAGGCAAGGCTGACGAGCTGATCGCCCGGATGCAGGCCGAGGGCGAGAACTCCCCTGCGGATGTTCTGCTGACCGTGGACACCTCGCGCCTGGCCCGTGCCAAGGATGCAGGCGTGCTGCAAGCCATCGACAACGCCACCCTGGAAGCCCGCGTTCCCGGCTACCTGCAGGATGAAGACAACCAGTGGTTCGGCTTCTCCCAGCGTGCGCGCATCATCTTCTACGACAAGGCCGATGTCGCGACCCCGCCGCAGACCTACCTTGATCTTGCCGATCCGGCCTACAAGGGGCTGATCTGCATCCGCTCCTCGACCAACACCTACAACCAGACCCTGCTGGCCTCGATCGTGACCCATCACGGCAGCGAAGTGGCGACACAATGGGCCGAAGGCGTGGTCGCCAACATGGCGCGTGACCCGCAGGGCGGTGACACCGACCAGCTGCGCGGCATCGTCTCCGGCGAATGCGAGATTGCGGTCTCCAACAGCTACTATTTCGCCCGCTCGATCCGCAAGAACGTCAAGGGCCTGTCCGATTCCCGCGATATGATCGGCTGGATCTTCCCGTCTCAGAATGCCGAAGGCGCGCATATGAATCTGTCCGGCGGCGGCGTTGCAGCCCATGCTCCGAACCGCGACAACGCCATCAAGTTCCTGGAGTATCTGGCATCGGATCAGGCGCAGCAGTATTTCTCGGCTGGCAATGACGAATTCCCGGCCGTGCCCGGCGTCGGCCTGGCCCCCAGCATTGCAGCGCTCGGCCACTTCAAGCCGGATGATGTGAACCTGTCCGAGGTGGCCAAGAACCTCCCCGAAGCCCAGAAGATCTTCAACGCCGTCGGCTGGAAGTAATCGACCACAGGCGAATCGATCACCACAAAGGCGCAGGCTCTCCTGCGCCTTTTTTCATGTCCGCAGCAGAATGGGTGCGATATGCGCACCATCTGACCAAAGATTACGCGAAAGCAGCGTAAATGCTCGGCCTAAAGTCCTGATCAGGTTAAGTTTCTCATGCTGCTTCTGGACCTGTTTCGCCTTGCCCCCTATAGGTTTCAAAAATTTGGTTTTAAGGGGGGAATTGGACACATGCAGAGACGCTTGGAATTATTAGGACAGGGAAGTCTGCTGTGAACCGTCTGCCTGTCACGATCATCAGCGGATACCTTGGCGCAGGGAAGACCACTCTGATCAACCGCGCGCTGTCCGAAGATCACGGTCTCAGCCTGGCCATCATCGTCAACGACTTCGGCGCCGTGAATATCGATGCAGAACAGATCGCCAAGGCCGACGGCGATACCATCACGCTGACAAATGGCTGCATCTGCTGCAGCATGGGAGATGATCTGGCCCTGTCCCTGCATCAGATCGTGAACCGCCCAGATCGCCCCGACCACCTGGTCATCGAAGCCAGTGGCATTTCCGATCCGGTGGCGATCGCCAATACCGTCATGGCGCAAAGCGGCTTGAACTATGCCGGGATCATTACCGTGGTCGATGGGCAACATGCCCCTGCGCAGCTTGACGATGAAGAGCTAGCCCCACAGATCCTTCAACAGATCCGCGCCGCCGACTTGGTGCTGATCTCCAAATGCGACGAGCAGGACACCGATCTGATCGACAGCCTCACGGAGCTGGGGGCCCGCACGCCCACGGTGCTGAATGGCGCCCCTGTGTCGGATCTGCTGTTTGACGTGGTTCCCCTGCCAAAGGGGCGCGCGGTTGCCAGCCATCCGTCTTATGCCACCTGGCATCACCAAAGCAAAACGGTGCTCGACCGCCGCACCTTGGGTGAAAAGCTCGCCAATAGGCCCGAGGGGCTATACCGGATGAAAGGCTATGTGCTGACCACCGGCGGCGCCTATCGGCTTCATATCGTCGGCCGCCATATCGAGGCCCGCCATTGCGATGCCGAGGAAACGGTTCTGGTCGCGCTTGGCCCGGCCCGGCGGATCTCGGCCGATCAGATCGAAACCTGGTGGAACGGTTGACCACAAAGCCCGGGCAGCGCCCTATCTGCGCCGCCCGACCTGTCGGCAGATCAGGATGACCGGCAGCAATCCCACGGCCATGATCACCAGGGACGGCACCGCCGCCCCTTCCAACCGTTCGTCCGAGGCCAGCCGATAGGCCTGTACCGCAAGGGTGTCATAGTTGAACGGGCGCATGATCAGCGTCGCGGGCAGCTCCTTCATCACATCCACGAAGACGATCAGCAGCGCTGTCAGCAGGCTGGGCGTCAGGATCGGCAGATGCACCCGCCGCAGCATGCCAAGCGGGCTTTGCCCCAATGAGCGCGCCGCCGCATCCATATTGGCATGCACCGTGGACTGGCCGCTTTCGTAGGCGCCAAGGGCCGCCGCCAGGAACCGCACCATATAGGCCGCCACCAGGAGCCAGATCGACCCGGTGATCAACAGCCCGGTGCGAATGTCGAATGTCGCCCGCATCCAGGCATCCAGCACATTGTCAAAGGCCGCGAAAGGCACCATCAGCCCCACCGCGATCACCCCACCCGGCACCGCATAGCCAAGCCGCGATGCATAGGCTGCCGCCGAAGATCCGCGCCCCGGACGCAAACGCTGGTAAAACCCGAGGATGACCGCCGCGACCACGGTCACCAGCGCCGCCACCGCCGCAAGGGTCAGCGAATTCCGGATGAAACCGATATAGCGACGGCTGAGCAGGTCCTGCTCGGACTGCAGCCCCATGTCGAACAGGATCACCACCGGCAACAGAAAGCCAAGGGTGACCGGGATCGCGCAGAGGATCCAGGCTGCAACCGCCCGCATCCCCGTCAGATCGGCAGGCGGCATTTCCGCGTGCTGCTTGCCCGCCTGATGATAGCGCGCCTTGCCACGGGTGGAGCGTTCCACCACCGCCAGCATCAGCGCAAAACTCAAGAGACACAGCGCCAGTTGCGCCGCCCCGGCCCGGTCCGCCAGCGCGAACCAGCTGGTGTAGATGCCCGTCGCAAAGGTCTGCACGCCGAAATAGGAGACCGTCCCGAAATCCGCGATGGTCTCCATCACCGCCAGCAGAACCCCCGAGGCAATGGCAGGGCGTGCCATCGGCAGGCTGACCCGCCAGAAGGCCTGCCAGGCGCTTTTGCCAAGGGCGCGCGCCGCCAGGAAGGCGCCTGCACTCTGCTGCAGGAACGCCGCCCGCGCCAAGAGGTAGACATAGGGGTACAGCACCAGGATCAGCATCATCGCGGCGCCGCCCGTGGAGCGGATCTCCGGGAACCAATAGTCGCGCGGCCCCCAGCCCATCACCTGCCGCAGCGTTGTCTGCACGACACCGGGATGGTCCAGGACAAAGGTATAGGCATAGGCCAGCACATAGGCCGGAAAGGCCAGCGGCAGCACCAGGGCGACCTCGAACAGGCGCACCCCCGGAAAGCGGGTCATAGTCACCAGCCAGGCAGCCCCGACCCCCAGCAGCAAGGTTCCCATAGCCACCAGCGAGACCAGAACAACGGTAGTGCCGAGATAGCCCGGCAAGACGGTCTCGGCCAGATGCGCGATTGTTTCGGTGCCGCCGATCATCGCCGCAACCGCGACGGCCAGCATCGGCAAAACGCAGGCCAGCGCGACAAGCCATCCCAGCGCCGCAAAGACGCCAGTGCCGCCCTTGCGCCCGCGCCGGGTGCCTTTGGGAGCATAGTCAGGACTGTGGCTTGCCTCTGTCATCGGTACAGGCGACCCTTTTGCGGTTTGGAGCTTTTCCTATTTCGATCATTTATGTCGGAAATTCCAGCAGGAAACAGGCCCAACGGAAATCGGCCCCGCGGAAATAGCCCCCCCGGAAACAGGCATACCCGCAACGGAAAACAGCCGGGCCATACACCAGCCCGGCTGTCCTGTTCATTCTGGCAAAGAGCAATCAGTCGTAGCTGCGCTGGTCCTCGATCACCAGACCATCCTTGGGCAGGCTGCCCGGAGCGACGACCTCGATCTTGCCCTTGAGCTTCAGCACGTCGATCACCGATTTGCCAAAAGTGACTTCATCACCGCCATTGGCTTCGATCTGCACGGTCATCGTGTCCATCTCGCCGTCACGGGCAGCGATGACGCGGGCCTTGACGATCTCGTCGTGTTTTTCGACCAATGCGGCCACCTGTTCAGGGCGCACGAACATGCCCTTGATCTTGGTGGTCTGATCGGCGCGGCCCATCCATCCCTTGATCCGCATATTGGTGCGGCCACAGGGAGAGACACCCGGCAGCACCGCCGACAGATCGCCGGTGGCGAAACGGATCAGCGGGTAGTCGGGGTTGAGCGTGGTGACGACCACCTCGCCCACCTCGCCCGGTGCGACGGGAGTGCCGGTGCCTGGGGTGACGATCTCGACGATGACGTTCTCATCGACGATCATCCCCTCCATCGCTGCGGTTTCATAGGCGATATTGCCAAGATCCGCGGTGGCATAGGACTGCAGGCAGGCGATGCCGCGATCCGCATATTCCTGGCGTAGCGAGGGGAACAGCGCCCCGCCACCCACGACCGCCTTCTTGTAGCCCAGCGTGACGCCCATGGCCTCGGCCTTGTCGAGGATCACCTTCAGGAAATCCGGAGTGCCGGCATAGGCGGTGGCGCCCACATCGCGGGCCGCCGTCACCTGAAGTTCGGTCTGTCCGGTGCCTGCGGGAAGAACCGCAGCCCCAACGGCACGTGCACCGTTTTCAAAGATCATGCCGGCGGGCGTCAGGTGATAGCCAAAGCAGTTCTGCACCACATCGCCAGCGCCGATGCCGGCCGCATGCAGGAAGCGGCCCATGCGCCACCAGTCATGTTCGCTGCCGCCCGGCTCGTAGATCGGTCCGGGAGACTGGAAGATATGCGCAAACCCGTGGGCAGGCTTCACCGTGAACCCGCCAAAGGGGGCATTCTCGGCCTGGGCCCGGCTCAGCTCGGACTTGCGCAGCACCGGCAGCGCCGCCAGATCCGCAGCACTTGTGATCGCAGCCGGATCCACATCGGCCAGCGAGGCGCCATAGCCGGGCGCCGATTTGGCGCGGGCGATCTGGCCCGGCAGGGCCTTTGCCAGATCAGCGGCGCGTTCATCGGCAGAGCGGGTTTCGAGTGTGTCAAAAAAGGTCATATCGTTACCATCCCGCATCAGCTCAGCCACCGCTTGCGGCGGCGGTAGGAGCGCACGTCGCGGAAGCTCTTGCGGCCTTCGTCGGACATGCCGAGGTAGAATTCCTTCACATCCGGGTTCTCGCGCAGTTCGGCGGCGGGGCCGTCCATCACCACACGGCCCGATTCCAGAATGTAGCCATAATGGGCAAAGCGCAGCGCCACGTTGGTGTTCTGTTCGGCCAGGAGGAAGGTCACGCCTTCGTTCTCGTTGATCGATTTCACGATGCCAAAGATCTGCTCCACCAGCTGCGGCGCCAGACCCATGGAAGGTTCGTCCAGGAGGATGGTTTCAGGACGGCTCATCAGGGCGCGGCCCATTGCAACCATCTGTTGCTCACCGCCCGAGGTATAGCCCGCCTGCGATTTGCGGCGTTCCTTCAGGCGCGGGAAGTAGCTGTAGACCATTTCCAGATCGCGCTGGATGTCACCCTTGCTGTCACCGCGCGTATAGGCGCCGGTCAGCAGGTTTTCCTCAACGGTCAGGTGTTCGAAACAGTGGCGGCCTTCCATCACCTGGATGACGCCCTTGCGCACCACGTCGGCGGGATCGAGCGAGTCCATGGGCTGACCGCGATACTTGATCGAGCCTTTGGTCACTTCGCCGCGTTCGGAATGCAGCAGGTTGGAAACCGCCTTGAGCGTGGTGGTCTTGCCGGCGCCATTGCCGCCCAGAAGCGCGGTGATGCCGCCCTTCGGGACCTTCAGGCTGACGCCCTTCAGCACGAGGATCACGTGGTTGTAGATCACCTCGATATTGTTGACCTCAAGCAGGGTCTCGGCCTGCACATCGGTGGTGTTTGCTGCGTCGAGCATCAAAGTTTGTCCTCATGCGGTCACGGCCTGTTGCGGCCTGGTCCGGGGCGGGAGGCGAAGCGTATGAATTCGCAAGTGCCCGGATCGGTGTCTCTTCGGAGGTGGTGCGGCAGCACGCCGCCGCACCGGGATTTTGTGCCCGCTCCCGCCGAAGGCAGGAGCGGAACAGGCCTTACTTACAACGCGGTTCGATGTTGTTTTCCGAGGCGTAGGAGGCCGAGTCGGCTTCGATCAGCGGCTGGATCACAGCGGTGTCGGTCTTCTGGAAGTCCGAGATCAGGTTCCAGGTCTTGGCCTTCGCATCCCACTGGGTCATGCCCACCAGGCCGGGGCCGCCGTGGTTCTCGCAGGAGACGTTGAAGGAGGGGCCGAAGTAGGGCATGCCAAGTGCGGACATGCGGGCCTCGGGCATTTCCAGGGCCTCCATGCCGTCGCGCATCATCGCGGGCGTGATGTCCTTGACGCCGTGGATTTCCTGCGCGGTCTTGGCGGCCTCGACGGCCAGCATCGCCGCATACATGCCGCGGTTGTACAGGACGTTGCCGATCTGATCGCCGGCACCGGCGGCCAGGCCCTTGTCCACGACATATTTCTGGATGTCGTCGAAGACCGGGAAGTCGCGGCCGATGTTGTGGAAGGTCACGGCCTTGTAGCCATGCGCCTTTTCGCCCGCGGGCATGACGTCATGCTCGGCACCGGACCACCAGACGCCGATGAAGTTCTCCATCGGGAAGCGCACGTTCGCGGCTTCCTGGATGGCGACCTGGTTCATCACGCCCCAGCCCCACATCACGACATAGTCGGGACGGTCGCGGCGGATCTGCAGCCACTGCGACTTCTGCTCCTGACCGGGATGGTCGACGGGCAGGGTCGACAGTTCGAAGCCGTGCTTTGCGGCCAGCGCCTCGAGGGTGCGGATCGGCTCCTTGCCGTAGGCGGAGTTGTGATAGAGCAGGGCGATCTTCTTGCCCTTGATGTCACCGCCGTTGCTGTCCAGCAGGTAGGTGATCACGCCCGAGGCGCCATCCCAGTAGTTGGCCGGGTAGTTGAACACATGGCTGAACACCTTGCCGTTGGCAGCCGAGGTGCGGCCATAGCCCATGGTGTGCAGCGGAATGCCATCCGCGGTCACCTTGGGGATCAGCTGGTAGGTGATGCCGGTGGACAGGGGCTGATAGACCAGCGCGCCTTCGCCCTTGGTGGATTCATAGCATTCCACACCTTTTTCGGTGTTGTAGCCGGTTTCGCATTCCAGCAGGCGCACCTTGACGCCGCCGATGCCGCCGTCGCGTTCGTTGACGAGGGTCATGTAGTCGGCATAGCCATCGGCGAAGGGGATGCCGCTGGCCGCATAGGGGCCGGTGCGATAGCTGAGCGACGGGAACACCAGGTCCGCCATGGCGGGGCCAGCGGCCATCAGCGCACCCAGCGCCAGAGTAGTCAGTTTCAGTTTCATCGGGTTCATTCCTCCCATTGGTCTCATCCGATAGTTTCAATGTGCGGGGTGCGTAGGTTGACCCTTCTTCTTGCCCCCGCGACGATCTGCCGTTCCCGCGTCAGTGCGGGAAGGGCCAGAGTCTCAGTTTTTCCTTGGCGACGCGCCACAGCTGGGCCAGCCCGTGCGGCTCCACGATCAGGAAGAAGACGATCAGCGCACCGACGATCACCAGCTGGAAATGCGCCACGATATCCGTCGGCCAGCCCATCAGGTCCACGCCGATCACCTTCAGAACCACCGGCAGCAGCACCAGGAAGGCCGCGCCCGCAAAGGAGCCGAAGATCGAGCCCAGACCGCCGATGATC
This sequence comes from Phaeobacter sp. PT47_59, assembly GCF_028890025.1. Lineage (NCBI taxonomy): Bacteria > Pseudomonadati > Pseudomonadota > Alphaproteobacteria > Rhodobacterales > Roseobacteraceae > Phaeobacter > Phaeobacter sp. PT47_59. The sequence goes on along the minus strand of NZ_JARCJL010000005.1, from coordinate 242,966 downwards.
ACCATGAACAGCACCAGGAACGATTTGTTGATGCCGAAGGCCTCGCCCACTTCGACGGCGCCCAGGTAGACGGCGAAGAACAGAGCGCCCGAGATGCCGATGAAGAAACCGGAGACGGCAAAGGCGGTCAGCTTGGCTTTCAGCGGGTTCACCCCGATGATCTCGGCGGCGATGTCCATGTCGCGGATCGCCATCCAGGTGCGCCCGGTGGTGCCGCGCGTCAGGTTGCGGGCCACGATGGCGCAGAAGGCCAGGAAGATCAGGCAGAAGAAATAGGTCGCCCAGGACGCGGCGTTGGGGCCGGTGATCACGATGCCGAAGACATCACGCTCGGGCGCGTTGATCTGACCCGAGGCCGAGTAGTTGTAGAACCACGGCACGCGGTTGAACAGCCAGACCAGGAAGAACTGCGCCGCCAGGGTTGCCACCGCGAGGTAGAAGCCCTTGATCCGAAGGGACGGCAGGCCAAATGCCACACAGACCAGCGCGGTGATCCCGCCCGCCAGCAGAACATGGATGAACATGCTCACTTCGGGGAAGGCCGTCATCAGCTTGTAGACCGCATAGGCGCCCACAGCCATGAAGCCGCCGGTGCCAAGGCTCACCTGGCCACAGTAGCCGACCAGGATGTTCAACCCGATGGCGGCGATCGAGTAGATCAGGAACGGCAGCAGGATCGCATTCGCCCAGTAGTCGTTGATGACAAAGGGGATGACCAGAAAGGCAAAGGCCAGCACTGCATAGTAACGATAGCGATCGAACTTGATCGGAAACGTCTGGCTGTCGTCCTGGTAAGAGACCTTAAAGTCTCCGGCTTCACGGTAGAACATGCTTCAGATGCTCCCTTTTTCCTGCGCGCGGTTGCGGGCCGCTGCGTCCAGTTGATTTGTCTTCTTCGCGTATCCGCTGGCCTCGGCCATGCGGGCCAGTCGCAGATAGGCGAGGATCCCTGTGAAAAGACCTGCAGCGGCCAGAAGGGCGGAGATCACGACCTGCGTGTCGGTAAAGTCTCCGGAGGCAAGCGCCAGGTAGCCAAAGGCCCAAAACCCTGACCAGGCGATCACATTGACGATGGCAACGAGCTTTCTCATGCGTCTTCCTCCCTTCTTGGTTTGCGTTCAGTCTCCTGCGGTGCGGCCCCATCCCTCCCCGAACGGAACCGCCCTTGATATGATGGGTCTGCGTCAGACCCTCTCGATGATCTTCTCGCCGAACAGACCTTGCGGGCGGAACACCAGGAACAGCAGCGCCAGAACATAGGCAAACCAGTTCTCGGTGGCGCCGCCGACCATCGGGCCGATGGCGAATTCAAACAGCTTCTCGCCCACACCGATGATCAACCCGCCCACGATGGCGCCGGGGATCGAGGTGAAGCCGCCGAGCATAAGAACAGGCAGCGCCTTCAGGGCGATCAGCGACAGCGAGAACTGCACGCCGGACTTGGTGCCCCACATGATACCCGCGACCAGAGCCACGAAACCGGCAACCGACCAGACCAGAACCCAGATGAAGTTCAGCGAGATACCGACGGACAGGGCCGCCTGGTGATCGTCCGCCACGGCGCGCATGGCGCGGCCCTGCTTGGTGTATTGGGCAAAGATCACCAGACCCGTCACCAGAAGCGCCGCAACGACGGTGGCCACGATGTCGAGGTTGTCGATGAAGAAGCCGTAGCCGAAGATGTTGTAGGTCTTTTCGTCGATCCACAGGTTGATGCCCTGCGGGATGCCCACATCCAGCGTCTTGATCTCGGAGCCCCACATCAGGTCGGCGACGCCTTCCAGGAAGTAGGCCAGACCGATGGTGGCCATGAACAGGATAATCGGCTCCTGGCCGACCAGGTGCTTCATCACCAGAACCTGCACCAGCCAGGCCAAGAGCACCATGACCGCCACGGTCAGGACGATGGCCAGGAAGGACGGGATCGTCCATCCGAAATGGGTGATATGGCCGCCGAAGATCGCGTTGATCAGATGCGCAAAGGGCACCTGGCCGTTCATGATCCCCACCAGGGTCATCGCCGCGAACAGCGCCATGACGCCCTGGGCGTAGTTGAAGATGCCGGATGCCTTGTAGATCAGGACAAATCCGAGCGCGACAAGCGCATAGAGCACGCCGGCCATCAGACCGTTGAGCGTGACTTCCATCGCAAAAATCAGTTGTTCAGGCATGTTTCGCCTCCCTCAAGCCGGTGATGGTCAGTCATGCGCAACGCCAAGGTAGGCGTCGATCACATCCTGGTTGTTGCGGACCTCGTCCGGCGTGCCATCGCCGATCTTCTTGCCGTAATCCATCACGACCACCCGGTCGGACAGATCCATCACCACGCCCATGTCGTGTTCGATCAAGGCGATGGTGGTGCCGAATTCATCGTTCACATCAAGGATGAAGCGGGACATGTCCTCTTTTTCCTCAACGTTCATGCCGGCCATGGGTTCGTCCAGCAAAAGCAGGCTCGGCTCGGCCGCAAGGGCGCGCGCCAGTTCCACCCGTTTCTTCAGACCGTAGGGCAGACGTGCCACCGGGGTCTTGCGGATGTGCTGGATCTCCAGGAAGTCGATGACCTTCTCGACCACTTCGCGGTTCTCGGTCTCTTCCTTTTCGGCCTTACCCTTCCACAGGGCCTGGCTGAGGAGACCGGTCTTCATGTAGTTGAGCCGCCCGGTCATCACGTTGTCCAGAACGCTCATGCCTTCGAACAGGGCGATGTTCTGGAAGGTGCGCGCGATACCCTGACGCGCGACCTCATAGGGGCGCATCTGCGGGCGCGGCTTGCCCTGATAGAGGACCTGACCTTCCTGCGGGACGTAAAAACCCGAGATCACGTTCAGCATCGAGGACTTGCCCGCGCCGTTCGGACCGATGATCGCGCGGATCTCGCCCTGGCGGATGTCGAACGAGATGTCCTTGATCGCCACCACACCGCCGAACCGCAGGGTGATGTTCTTCATTTCCATCACCACGCCGCCAATCTTGCGGCCATCCTCGGTGACGTATCCTTCTTCCATATCTTTCACGTGCCCAGCCCCTTTTTCTGGCTGCCTGTCTTTGTCGCGCGGATCATCATTCGGCTGCCACCTGCTGTGTGGTCACAGGAACGACCTTCGCATCGACGATGGTCAACGTGGCGCTGATGGCACCCTTGCGACCGTCCTCATAAGTCACCTCGGTCGTGGTCGAGATCTTCTCGGAGCCGTCGTACAGCGCGGTGATGATGTCGTTGAACTTCTCCTCGACGATGCGGCGGCGCACCTTGCGGGTACGGGTCATCTCGCCGTCATCCGCGTCCAGTTCCTTGTGCAGCACCACGAAGCGGTGCACCTGGCAACCCGACAGCATCTCGTCGGCGGCGACGGATTTGTTCACCTCTTCCACATGCTGGCGGATGCTTTCCAGAACCCGGGGATGGCCTGCCAGTTCCTGATAGGACGCATAGGCGATGTTGTTGCGCTCGGCCCAGTTGCCCACCGCCGTGAGGTCGATGTTGATGAAGGCGACGCAGCGATCCTTGCCATTGCCGAACAGCACCGCCTCAAGGATGTCGGGATAGAACTTCAGCTTGTTCTCGACATATTTGGGGGCGAACATGGCGCCGCTGGCCATTTTGCCAACGTCCTTGGCACGGTCGATGATACGCAGATGGCCGCTGTCGCTTTCGATGAAGCCCGCATCGCCCGTGGCGACCCAGCCTTCCGCGTCCTTGGTCGAGGCGGTGGATTCGGCATTCTTGTAGTATTCCACAAAGACACCGGGCGAGCGGTAGTGGATCTCGCCGTTGTCATCGATGCGGATCTCAACGTCCGGCGCGGGGACACCAACGGTATCGGCGCGCACTTCGCCATCGGGCTGCACGGTGATGAACACCGTCGCCTCGGTCTGACCGTAAAGCTGTTTCAGGTTGATCCCCAGCGAACGGTAGAAATCGAAGATCTCGGGGCCGATCGCCTCACCGGCAGTATAGCCGACGCGGATACGGCCATAGCCCAGGGTATCCTTCAGCGGGCCGTAGACCAGGATGTCGCCCAGCTTGTATTTCAGCCGGTCCATCAGGCCGACGGGCTTGCCATCGAGGATGTCGCCGCCAACCTTCTTGGCGTGGGCCAGGAAGTGGTGGAACATCTTGCGCTTCATCGCGCCTGCATCTTCCATGCGGATCATCACGCTGGTCAGCTGACCTTCGAAGACGCGCGGCGGGGCGAAGAAATAGGTCGGACCGATCTCGCGCAGGTCGGTCATCATGGTGTCCTGGCTTTCCGGACAGTTCACGCAGAAGCCGCACCAGTAGGCCTGGCCGATCGAGAAGATGAAATCCCCAACCCAGGCCATCGGCAGGTAGGACAGGATGTCTTCGCTGCGGGTCAGACCATCGAAATCAGCCGAGTTCTTGGCGCTTTCGACCACGTTGCGGTTCGACAGGACCACGCCCTTGGGCTTGCCGGTGGTGCCCGAGGTGTAAAGCATCACGCAGGTGCTGTCGTAGGTCAGCTTGCCGCGGCGTTCTTTCAGATCGGTGATCCACTCGTCATAGGCCGCACGACCCTGTTCCTGCACATGGCTGTACTGGTGCAGGGTGTGATGGTCGTATTTGCGCATGCCGCGCGGATCCAGGTAGATCATGTGTTTCAGATCGTGCAACTGGTCCTGGATCTCCAGCACCTTGTCAACCTGCTCCTGATCTTCCGCGATCACATAGCGCGCGCCGCAGTGATCCAGCACATAGGCCAGTTCTTCGGCAGCCGAGTCATTGTAGACCGGCACCGGGATCGCGCCCACGGACTGGGCGGCCACCATCGACCAATAGAGATATGGACGGTTGCGTCCGATGATTGCGATGAAATCGCCTTCCTGAACCCCAAGGTTGATCAGGCCAAGAGCCAGTGCCTCGATCTCCTTGGCGGTTTCCGCCCAGGTCCAGCACTGCCAGATGCCGAATTCCTTCTCCCGATAGGCGGGCTGGTCGGCAAACTCGGTGGCGTTACGTTCAAGCAGCGCCGGCAGGGACTGAAGTCCTGCGGCGCCCGACTGCGTCTGAGCCAATTCTATATCCTCCCTTTCCGACCTCCCCCGGCCGGATGATCGCTGTATCGCGATTCTGATCCCGATTAGGACCTGCCAAAGGGTAGCGCGTCAACTTTTTCCTGATGTTTTCCCAAATCTTACGAATTGTAACAAGATCGACCAATTTCCTGTTGTGGCGTTGCACATGGCCTCATCGCTTGCCGTTCGGTTGCAAGAAACAGGATGGCTCTCCCGCGCCCGCAGGTGTCTTGCGACCCCTTGGCGACCTTGGGCCCGGCGCCGCGCAAGGCGCGGCGCCGGGCCCAACCGATGAGGCGTTTTCGCAGAAAATGCCGAATGGGCGGGAGCCACCCCCGCCCCGAGATTGACAAGACCCGCCAGGATGCCTTCAAAGCAACCGGCCCTGCCCTTTGCCCCGCAGCGTCACAGTGATAGCCATGGCGCGGGAGAACGCATGCACCAGTCAGACAAACAACGCGCCGCCATGACCACCGCCGGGCTGAACCTGATCGCCCAGGCGCTGTCGATCTATGACAACGATCTACGCCTCGCCGTCTGCAACCGGCGCTTCAAGGAGATGTTCGCGCTTCCCGACCGGCTGGTCACCCCCGGCGCCCGGTTCGATGAAACCATCCGCCATATCGCCGAAAGCGGCGAATACGGGCCGATCGAGGATATCGACGACTTCGTACAGGCCCGCGTCGAACAGGCGCTGGCCTTTGTACCGCATTACCTGGAACGCACCCGCGCCAATGGGCAGGTCATCTCGATCGAAGGCGCGCCCCTGCCGCAGGGTGGCTGGGTCTCGGTCTATACCGACATCACCCGCACCAAGCGGGTCGAGCTTCTGCTGCGCGCCCGCTCCGAGGAAATGTCGGATCGCCTGATTGCCCACACCGAAGAGCTTTCCGCCGCCAACCGCAAGCTGGCCGCCACCAACAGCGCCCTGGAAGAGGCCAAGCGCCAGCTCACCGACATCGAGGCCCGCACGCGCCTGACCACCGAGATGATGCCGGCCCATATCGCCCATGTGGATGCCGACGGCTTTTATACCTACACCAACCGGCGTCTGAGCTCGGTCTTCCCAAGCCGCCCTTCCGACATCCTGGGCATGCATATCTCCGCCGCACTCGGACCCGGGGCCTTTGCCCGGATCGAGCCGCACCTGATGGCCGCCTACAAGGGCAGCAGCCCGGTCTTTGAGTTCACCGAAGAGCACGGCAGCCGCCGCATCCGCGTGGCCTTCACCCCCGACAACAGCGGCGGCGTCTTCATCCTGTCGATGGATGTGACCGAGGAAACCCAGGCCCGCGTCGCGCTGCAACAGGCCCGCCGCCGCGAGATGGCCGCGCAGATGACCTCGGGGCTGGCGCATGACTTTTCCAACCTCCTGACCATCATCCTTGGCATGCAGGGAAAGCTTTCCAAGATGGACCTTCCGCCCGAGGCAGAAGAGCTGATCCAAGGTACCCTGTCGGCGGCCCGGCGCGGCGGGCGGCTCCTGAACCGGATCGGAGAGATGACCGGCCAGCGCAGCCTGCGCCCGCAGGCCACCGACATGCATGTGCTGCTGACCGAATTGCAGATCCTCGCCTCGCCCTCGCTGCCACAAGGCATCGGCCTCAGTATTCTCGACAACATGCCGGATGTCCTGCTGCTGCTCGATGCCGGCAAGCTGCAGGATGCCCTGCTCAATCTCATCTTCAATGCGCGCGACGCCTGCGGCACCACCGGGCAGATCACCGTCAGCGCCCATGCGGTCGGGCAGACCTGGCTTGAAATCACGGTGACCGACACCGGCCCCGGCTTTTCCCCGGAGGCGCTGAAACAGGCGCTGAACCCGTTTTTCACCACCAAGGGCAGCGAAGGCTCGGGCCTTGGTCTGCCCTCGGTCTATGACATGGCGAAATCCACCGGCGGCGACATGCGCATCGGCAATACGGTTTCGGGCGCCAGCGTCACCCTGCGCCTGCCCTATCGGCTGGCACCCGATGCCTCGGGCGGGATCGCGCTTCTGGTGGAGGACAGCGAAAGCCTGCGCGCCACCTTCCGCGACATGCTGATCGACCTTGGCTATTCGGTGATCGAGGCGACCAGCGTGGACGAGGCCTCGGCCCTGACGGCAGATATTCCCGACATCGCGCTGGTGCTGTCCGATATCCGGCTCGAAGGCGAGGCAACCGGCATCGACCTTGCCGACCGGCTGGCCGGATCACAGCTGCCCTGTATCCTGATGACCTCGCTGCCGCCGGGCGATGGGCTGCACCGCGCCGCCCTGCAGCGCGGACCCGTGCTGCAGAAACCCTTCACCACCCAGCAGCTTTCGGCACTGATCAAACCGGAGAAATCTTCATGAGCGCGCCTCTTGTCACAATTCTGGACGATGAACCGGAGATCCGTCAGATCCTGACCGAAACACTGGAGGAGGCGGGGTTTCGCACGCAAAGCTTCTCTCGTGCCCGCGAATTCGAAGCCTCGCTGAAACGGGTGACACCGGATGTGTGCCTGGTGGACCTGTCGCTGCCCGATACCGACGGGTTGAGCCTCGTGCACCGGCTGGCGCTGGAACAGGGCGCCGCGGTGATCATCATTTCGGGCCGCGCCCAGGTGCAGGACCGGGTGACAGGGTTGGAGCTGGGCGCGGATGATTACATCACCAAACCCTTTGACCCCACCGAAGTGGTCGCCCGCATCCGCGCCCGCCTGCGTGGCGGCCCACGCAGCCAGGTGCAAAGCGGGAACTCGGCACAGTTCTCCGGCTGGACGGCCCATTTCGACCGCTATGTCCTGGAAGATGAAGACGGCACCGAGACCCCCTTCTCCCATGCCGAAGGCGAGGTGCTGCGCCTGTTTCTGGACAGTCCCAAGCGGCTGATTTCCCGCGCTCAGATGCAAGAGGCGCTTGGCGGTGCCGCTGGCGACAGCTTTGACCGGGCCATGGATGTGCGCGTCTCGCGCCTGCGCACCAAGCTGCGCGAAGATCCCAAGAATCCGCGGTTGATCAAGACCATCTACGGTGCCGGCTATATCTTCCTGGGGGATGTCAGCTGGAGCTGAGACTGGCGCCGGTTTGCCTCGCAGCATGGGTGGCCCTCCCGCCCGTCGCCTGCGCCTCTGCGAGACGCGTCTCCCGTTGGGCCCGGCGCCGCTGACGCGGCGCACACCCTGATCCGATACAAGCCTCCAAATAGGACCCTCATCCCATACCGATCCGGTCCTGATCGCGGCCGCGCCGCGTCAGCGGCGCTACGCCCAACGGGCAGCGGGGTTTTTCAAAACCCCGGTAACGGGCGGGAGATCCTGCCTGGCCGTTCCGCTCTTGTCGGGCCGAATCGCCTTGATTAGAATCACCGCATGACGACCTGCCTACTCTATCGCCGAACCTCGGCACGACCCTCCCGCTTCTACCGGATCGAACTGGCCATGAACCTGTTCTCAGAGGTCTCTGTCCTGCGGGAATGGGGTATCGCAGGGCGTGGCGGGCAATGTGTGATCAATATCTACGGCAACCTGCGCGAGGCCTCTGATGCTGCCGACAGGCACCGCAACCGCATGATCCGGCGCGGCTACGACCGCGCCACACCGGCAGCGATTGCTGCCGAGTAGACCGGCCAGGCCTCAAATCGCAGAGGTCAAAGCGCCTCCGCCGCGCGGGCGAGAACCTCCAGCCCCAGAACCAGGTCTTCCTCATCCGTATCCTCGTCAAAGGCATGGCTGATGCCGCCGATGGAGGGCACGAAGAGCATTCCCGTGGGCAGGACCGGCGCCACATTCGCCGCATCATGTAAGGCGCCCGAGGGCATCTGCCGCCACTGCCCCGGCGCCAAGTCCTCGGAGGCCTGTTCAAGCGCCGCCTGAACCCTCACGTCCATCGCGACCGGATCGATCCCCATCACAGGCTCCATCTCGACCGCGACACCACAGGCCTGTGCGATCTCGGTGCAGGTCTGGCGCACGATCTCTTCCATGGCCTGCAAGCGTGCCTTGTCGGCATCGCGCCACTGCAGCGAAAAGCTGACCCTTCCCGGCACCACGGAAGAGGCGTTGGGATGCACATCCACATGACCGACGGTCCAGACCGTGGCCGGGGTGACGATCTTGGAAAACTCTTCGTTCAGCCGCGCATTGAGCGCGACAAGCGCCTGAAAAGCATCCCGGCGCAGGTGCATCGGCGTCGTCCCCGCATGGTTCTGCCGGCCCTTCACGGTGACCTTTACATTGCGGATGCCGACGATATTGGTGACCACCCCGATCCGGTCACTGGATTCGTCCAGAACCGGCCCCTGTTCGATATGCATTTCCAGGAAACCGGTGAACAGGTCCGTCGTGACGCTTTTCCCGCCGCCCTCCTTCATCCGCTGCCGGGCAGAGCGCAGCGTCTGCCCCTCGGTGTCGGTCAGCCGGTCGGCATCGGCCAGGGCCATCCGCCCGGTCCAGACATCCGAACCGGTCAGCACCCCGAAGCGACCCTCTTCATCCTGGAAGCTGACAACCGAAATCGGCGGACCACCGGCTTCCTTGCTGGCGCGGGCGATTTCCAGCCCGGCAATCACGCCCAGCGCCCCATCCAGCCATCCGCCTTCGGGCTGGCTGTCACTATGCGAGCCGACCAGCAGCGACTTTTCCCCGGCCAGCCCAAAAAGGTTGCCAAGCGCATCAAAGCGCACCTCCAGCCCTGCTTCCTGCATGCGGCTGGCGAGCCAGCGGCGAGAGGCAATTTCAACTGCCGAATATGCTGGACGTACAACCCCTTTGCCCACCCCCGATGCCCCGAAGGACCGCAGCGTGTGGAGATCTGCCAAAAACCGCTGAGGATTGATCGTCATCCCGGTTTCTCCTGTATTTTCCGGCGTCTCCATTCTGGCGCGCCTCGGGTGCATATTTCACGATTTGAAATACATTAACAATCCATTTACCTTTATTAACGTGCGCTCGGGGTCGTTTTTTCCTCTGCGCCAAAGCCTAGACGTTCACAAAACACACCGTAAGCGAAACCTTCCTTCCATGTCCTGAGCCGCTCCCCTAAGAGTCAGATCACAGAACACAGGAACGGACCAGATGTCTCACATCACGCTGATCCGCCACGGGCAGGCCAACACCGAGGCGCGCGACGAACATAATTACGACCGGCTGAGCGAGCTGGGTCATCAGCAGGCCGCCTGGCTGGGGGACCACCTGCGCGCCAGCGGCGCCAGCCACCCGCGCATCTACTGCGGCACCCTGACCCGCCACATCGAGACCGCCGCTGGGATGGGCTACACCGAAGAGGTGGTGCAGGATCCCCGCCTCAACGAGATGGAGTATTTCACACTGGCGCAGGCGATGGAGGCGCAGCACGGGCTTTCGATCCCGCAGGAACGCGAAGGTTTCATCGCCCATCTGCCGCAGGTTCTCACCGCCTGGGCCGAGGGCAGGATCGACGATGCCCCCGAAAGCTGGAGCGACTTCGAGACCCGCACCGAAGCCGCCCTGCGTGACATCGCGGCTGGGGATGGTCCTGCGCTGGTGGTGACCTCGGGCGGGCTGATCTCCATGGCGATGCGCCAGGCGATGGCGCTGGATATCGGCGGCATGGCCCGCATGGCGCTTGCCATCATGAACACCTCGATGCACCGTCTGTTCCCGATTGGGGGGCACTGGTCGCCAGTGCTGTTCAACGCGGTGCCGCACCTGGAAACACCGGATCGTCATTTCGCACAGACCCATCTTTGACCCTTTCAGGACAAGAGGATTGAACATGCAGCTTTTCTACGCCCCGGGAACGATCTCGATTGCCGTTGCCATCGCCCTAGAGGAAGCGGGCCTTGCCTATGAACCGGTCAAGGTGGATTTCGCCAGCGCCGAGCAGACCAAGCCCGCCTACCATCAGATCAACCCCAAGGGCCGTGTCCCCGCGCTGGTGGTCGAAGGCGGCATCCTGACCGAAACCGGCGCTCTGTTGGACTATATCGCCGATCTGGCGCCCGCGGCAGGGCTGCGCCCCCAGGATCCGCTGCAGCAGGCCCGCATGCGCGAGGTGATGTACTACCTTGCCTCCACCATGCATGTGAACCACGCCCACAAGATGCGCGGCAGCCGCTGGGCCGATCAGCAGTCCTCGTTTGAGGACATGGCCGCGAAGGTACCGCAGACCATGGCCGCCTCTGCCGCTTATATCAGCGAAAACGGGCTGAAAGGGCCCTTTGTACTGGGAGAGCAAATCTCCCTTGCGGACTGCTATCTTTTCGTGGTCTGCAACTGGCTTGAAGGAGACGGGGTATCCCTTGCCGATTTCCCCAAGATCCAGAACTTCATGACGATGATGGAACAGCGTGCCTCGGTTCAGGCGGTGCGCGCCAAATCCATGCTTTGACAGACGCGTAGAGGAAAGTAAGAGCGATGACTCATCTCTGGGTACGGGCCGAGCAGCGCCCGAACGAGGAACGGGTAGGACTGACCGCCGAGGGCGCAAAGGCGCTGATCGAGGCCGGGATCAAGGTCACGGTCGAGGAAAGCTCGGTCCGCGCGCTGCCCCTGCAGGGCTATCAGGACGCAGGCTGCGAGATCGCACCGGAAAACAGCTGGCCCGATGCGCCCAAGGACGCGATCATCTTTGGCCTGAAGGAACTGCCCGAGGATGGCACCCCCCTGCCCCATCGCCACATCATGTTCGGCCATGCCTTCAAGGGTCAGCATTCCGGCAAGGCCCTGCTTGAACGCTTCCGTCAGGGCGGCGGCACGCTTTATGATCTGGAATACCTGGTCGAGGAAAACGGCCGCCGGGTTGCCGCCTTTGGGTATTGGGCCGGCTATGCGGGTGCGGCGGTGACGCTGAAATGCTGGGCCGCCCAGCAGCGCGGCGAGATCTGCGGCCCCGTCGGTGTCTACAAGGACAAGGATGCGCTGATCGCCGATCTGGCGGCTGAGCTCTACAACGTGGCGAACGCGCGGCCCAATGCCATCGTGATTGGTGCGCTTGGCCGTGTCGGCACTGGTGCGGCAGACCTCTTGGAGACCATGGGCGTCACCGTCACCAAATGGGACATGGCGGAAACCGCGCATGGCGGCCCCTTCCCCGAAATCCTCGACCACGACCTGTTCCTCAACTGCATCTTCGCGCGCCCCGGCACGCCGGTCTTCGTGCCGCAATCCGCGCTCACCGAGCCGCGTAAGCTGACCGCCATCGGCGATGTCGCCTGCGATCCGGACAGCGATTACAACCCGGTACCGGTCTATGACCGCGCCACCACCTGGGAGGCCCCCGCCCTGCGCGTCGCCGAAGATCCGGTGCTGGACGTGATGGCGATCGATAACCTGCCCTCGATGCTGCCGGCCGAAAGCTCGGTCGATTATGCAGAGCAGCTGTTGCCCTCGCTGCTCACCCTCGGGGATCTGGGCAAAGGCGTCTGGGGCCGGGCCAAGGCCACCTTCGACGAGCATATGAAGGGCTGATGGAGCTTTATATCGGATATCTGGCTGGCGCCCTGGGCACGATCTGCTGGATCCCCCAGGCCTGGCGCGCCTGGAGCACGAAGGATACCTCGGGTCTTTCGCTGGCAGCCAATCTGTTGTTCCTGCTCACCGTATCGCTCTGGCTCACCTACGGGCTTATGGTGGGCGACATGCCTTTGATCCTGGCCAACTTCTGCGCCTTGCTGATTGTCCTCTGCATTGTCGCGGCGAAACTGAAATACAAATAATAGGGAGTGTCACTCATGACCATTCACTGGTGCGGAACCGGCCTGTCGGCCATCCCCGGCCTGCGCCGCCTTCTGGAGGCGGGCCATGACGTTGCGGTGTGGAACCGCACCCCCGAAAAGGCGCGCGAGGCGGTGGGCGATCTCACCACCAACATCCACGCCTTCTCCATCGCGAACCTCGCCCAGATGCTGAGCCCGGCGGATGTGGTCGTCTCCATGCTGCCCGGCGACTGGCATGTGGAGCTGGCGGAACTGGCGATCTCCAAGGGGGCGCATTTCGTCTCCTCCTCCTACATCGCGCCGGAAATGCGCGCGCTGGACGACAAGGCCCGTGAGGCGGGTGTGGCCCTGGTGAACGAGGTCGGCCTTGATCCCGGCATCGACCACCTGATGGCCCATGCGCTGGTGCACGACTACAAGGCCTCCGCCGCCTATGACGCGGATAACCACATCAGCTTCATCTCCTACTGCGGTGGCATTCCCAAAACGGCGAACCCCTTCCGCTACAAGTTCAGCTGGTCGCCCCTGGGCGTGCTGAAGGCGCTGCGCTCGCCGTCGCGCTCGGTGCGGGATTATTCGGAGCTGCGCGTCGATCGCCCCTGGGATGCCATCAGCAGCTATGCGGCCCCCCTGCCCACCCCCGAAAGCTTCGAGGTCTACCCCAACCGTGACTCGCTGCCCTTCATGGCGCAGTATGAGTTCGAAGAGGCCTGGCCGGTGAAGGAATTCGTCCGCGGCACCCTGCGTCTCAATGGCTGGTCCGAGGCCTGGGCCGATGTCTTCAAGGAAGTCGAGACCCTGGAAGGCGCAGCAGGCGATGCCCGCCTGAAAGAGATGTCCGACCAGTTCTGGGATGAAAACGCCTATGACGAGGGCGAGCCGGATCGGGTTGTCCTCTGCGTCAGCCTGAAGGCGGAAAAGGATGGCCAGACCGTCTGGCACAAGACCTACGTGATGGACGCCTGGGGTGACGCGCGCGGCACCGCCATGGCGCGGCTCGTCTCCTACCCGGTCAGCTTTGCCATCGAGGCGGTGATGAACCGTCAGATCCCCGCAGGCGTTCACGCCGCCCCCAGCGATCCCAAGCTGATCGAAGATTGGATGGGCAAGATCGGCGCCCTGGCCCAGCATCTGGAAGTGATCGATCACACAGCCTGATCGAAATAGTCCAAAACACCAAAAGACCCGCGCAAGCGGGTCTTTTCATGTCGGGGCAGGCCGGGTCAGCGACCGATCACATCTTCCTCGACATCGCCCACATCAATGCCAAGGGCCTCCAGCCCCGCCTCGATATTATCGGCCAGATGGGGCGTTCCGATCAGGTAGTCGGCGGTCGGAGTGGTGGCTTCGCTGCGCGCGGTGGCAATCGCCTCGGCCAGCTCCTCGGCCTCGAAACTGCCGCGTCCGATCCACATGATCGCCGTCAGCTCGGCCTGTTCCTCGACGCCCATCCGCTCGATGAAGGCCCGCAACTCACCCTCTGCCCGCTCCAATTCCCGGGCCATCATGGCAACTTGGGCAACCTTTCTGGGGGACATCTCCAACATCTGTCGTCTCTCCTGCTGTTCGCGTCTGTCACGCCCATCAGACAGCAGCCGGGGCTCCGGGTCTTTGATCTGAGGCAATATCCGGCGCGTCCGGCTGCATCTGCCCCCGTGCGAAGATCGCAAGGCCATTGCTGCGCCCGCGCAAATGCACCGGTGGCAGGGCAGACCATCCTTCGCGCGCGGGCTCTGTTCCGGCGGCCTGGAACACGGCTTCCGAAGCGATGATAGGCACATTGGCACTGCGGGTCAGCTGCTCCAGCCGGGCGGCGATATTCACCGTGTCGCCAAAAACGCTGTATTCCAGCCGCTCGGCATTGCCCACCACACCGGAAAAGACCTCTCCCCAATGCAGGCCGATCCCGGCGGTGACCGGCATCTCTCCGGCTTTGCGGCGCAGGTCTGACCACTCCGCCAGTTCCGCCTCCAGGGCCACGGCACAGCCAAGGACGCGATTGGCGCCATCCTGCCCTTCGAACAGGAGCATGGCCGCATCGCCGATGTATTTGTCGATCAGCCCATTGCTGCGCGCCGCCGCCCGTTGCACCCTGCGGCGGAACTCGGTGATCAGGGCGCTGACCTCTTGCGGATCGCGCTCCTCGGACCAGCGGGTGAAACCGCAGATATCGATAAACAGAACTGCCACCTGCTGCCGTTGCCCCTGACGCAGTTCCTCCAGCCCGCCATCCGCCAGACGCCCGGCCAGCTGCGCGGGCAGGTAGCGGGTCAGATTGGTACGCGCCTGCGCCTCGGTGATGGAGCGATGCAGCAGGGCCCGCATCCGGTAGGCGGCGACGACCAGCACGACACCGGCCAGAGCAATCATGGAAATGCGAATGACATTGGGCGGCAGCGACAGGAGAAACAGCGCCCGTTCCGCCGCCTGGACCGGCACCTGTTCGGGCTGCCACAGGATCATCAGCGACAGGCCCGCCACGATCAAGACAACCGTATAGGCCTGCAGGTAGGGGTTGAAGCGCAGGACCGCAAAGGCCAGCACCACCGGCACCAGCCAGATCGGCGGCAGCAGGAAGGTCACCCCTCCGGGAAGCGATGTATTCTCAAGCCCCACCCAGGCGTTGGCCAACAGGAAAGCACAGTCCAGCGTTACGCCGGTCCAGATCATCCAGCTGCGAAACATCCCCCGACGGGCACGCCACAGGGTAAACACCCCTAGCGCCAGGTAGGAAAACATCGTCGCCAGCGCAAAAAGCCACTGCCGACGCAGATAGTCCTCGACCGTCTCGACGTTCTCCCAGACCGTGGCAAAGAAAATGACGAACAGCCCCAGCGAGACCCCGATCCGCAGCAGCGAGACCACCCGTTCGGCCTCGACCTCCGCCTGCCGCAGCAGGTCGCGATCCGGTCCGCCCCTCATCGCTCGGGATGCTCCAACGGCACCACGGTGCCGGTCGGATCAGCCCCGGCGCCCTGCTGGATTTCTTCAAAGTCGAAATTATCAAGCCGCCGCGCCCGCCGCCCGGCCTTGTCGGCGCTGATCTTGATCTCCGCCACATCCTTGGCGGCCTGTGCAAAATGCCGGTCGAGATTACCGACCCGATCCCCCAGCCGCTCCACATCGCGGTGCAACAGGCCCAGCTCGGTGCGGATGGCGCCCGCCTGTTCGCGCATGCGGGCATCTTTCAGGATCGCGCGCATGGTATTGAGCGTCGCCATGCAGGTGGTGGGCGAGACGATCCAGACCTTGGCGGCAAAGCCTTCGCGCACCAGATCGGTGAAATTGGCGTGCAGCTCGGCATAGACCGCCTCGGACGGCAGGAACAGGATCGCGCCATCCGCGGTTTCGCCCTCGATGATGTATTTCTGCGCAATCGCCTGGATATGGGCGCGCAGGGCCGTCTTCATCTGCCGCGCCGCATAGGCAAGTTCATCCTGCGTCTGCGCCCGGCGCAGCGCCTCGTAGGGTTCCAGCGGAAACTTGCTGTCGATCACGATCGGCCCCGGCGGATTGGGCAGGTCGATCAGGCAGTCGGCGCGCTTGCCGTTGCTGAGGGTTGCCTGAAACCGGTAGGCATCAGCGGGCAAAGCTTTGGAGACGATATCGTTGAGCTGGATCTCCCCGAAGGCGCCGCGCGTCTGCTTGTTCGACAGGATATCCTGCAGCGTCAGCACATCGCCCGACAGTTTGGTGATATTGTCCTGCGCCTTGTCGATGGTCGCGAGCCGTTCCTGCAGTTGCGTCAGCGAGGTCACGGTGCGTTTGGCGCTGCCATGCAGGCTTTCCTGCATCCGTTCCTGCATCTCGGCCATGGCGCGGGCCTGACGCAGGGCATTGTCGGCCAGCCTATCGTTCATATGCTGCTGCACATCCGAAAGCCGTGCCTCCACCGTCTGCACCATCTGCACCTGAGCGTTGGCCTGCATGTCAGAGACATGCTGCAAGCCCCCACGCAGCTGCTGCACCGACTGGCCCAGGTATTCCATCTGCTGTGCAAGCGGCGCTACCGCCGATGCCGCGCGGGCCGAGGCGCGCAGGGACATTACCAAAAGCAGGATCAGGAGCACGGCAAAGCCGCCCGCGACCAGGATCATCACCTGGATCTGGTCCATCGCAGCAATCGTTTCGCCCATGCCCTCCATCACGTGCGCCCGAACAGCCGTTCGATATCCGAGAGTTTCAGCTCCACATATGTGGGGCGACCGTGGTTGCACTGGCCGGAATGGGGCGTCGCCTCCATTTCCCGCAACAGCGCGTTCATCTCCTCGCCGCGCATCCGCCGCCCCGACCGGATCGAGCCATGACAGGCCACCCGGCTCAGGATCGCCTCAAGCCGGGCCTGCACCAGCTGGCTTTCGCCCTGATCGTCCAGCTCGTCCAGAATGTCCTTCACCATGGCCTCTGCGTTGACCTCTCCGAGTATCGCGGGGGTTTCACGCACGGCAACGGCATTTCCGCCGAAGGCCTCGATCCCAAGGCCGAATTTGACCAGCTCATCCGCCACCGCCAGAAGGCGGGCGCAGTCATTGTCGGAAAGTTCCACGATTTCCGGGATCAGCAACGCCTGCGCCGCGACACCGTTTTCGCCCATCTGCTTCTTCAGCTTTTCATAGACCAGCCGTTCGTGGGCGGCGTGCTGATCGACGATCACCATGCCGTCGGCGGTCTGGGCGATGATGTAATTCTCGTGCACCTGCCCGCGCGCGGCCCCCAGTGGGAGCGCCTCGGGCGGCTGTTCCTGGTCTGCCGGGGGCGTGAATGGCTCGTCAATCACCTGTCCGCTGAAGGCGCTGGCCATCTCGGCGAAGCCGCTGCTCTGCTGCGGCGGCCGATAGGGTGGAACCGGCGCATAATCAGGTCGTTGCGCGCTATAGGCCGTGGCGCGCGCGCCCATCGAGGGGCGGTCCATCTGATAGACATGTGGCGCGCCCTGCCCGCCCGTCTGCCCCCCTGCCTGTTCGGGTCGCATCGCGCCCAGCGTGGCCCCGGCCACGGTGGTCGAAGCACGATGCCCTGCCTCGGCTAGCGCATGGCGCAGGGACGAAACGATCAGCCCGCGCGCAAGGCCGGGATCGCGGAACCGGACCTCGGATTTCGCGGGATGCACGTTCACGTCCACAAGGGTCGGATCGCAATCGATGAACAGGGCCGCCGCCGGGTGACGGTCGCGGCTCAGGAAATCGAAATAGGCGGCGCGCAGGGCACCGGTCAGCATCTTGTCCTTCACGGGCCGCGTGTTCACAAACAGGAACTGCGCCACCGCCGCGCCGCGGGAATAGGTCGGCAGCGCCGCATAGCCATAAAGCCGCAAGCCTTCGCGGGTGGCGTCGATCTTCAGCGCGTTTTCGGCAAACTCCCGCCCCAGAACCGAAGCGAGCCGCCCGTGCAGCGCGTCAAAGAGATCGCCCGACAGCGGGTCAGCGCGAAACGTCACGCGCCCCTCACCGCCGCCCGACACATCACGCAGGGTGAAACCCACTGAAGGTTCTGCCATGGCCAGGCGTTTGATCACGTCGCCGATCGCCTGCGCCTCGGCCCGGTCGGTGCGCATGAACTTGAGCCGCGCCGGGGTCGCGTAAAAGAGATCACGCAGCTCCACCACGGTGCCCGCGCGCAGGGCCGCCGGTTTTACCGGGTCCATCTTGCCGCCCGCAACCCGGATCTGCGCCGCGTCACTGCCCGCCGCGCGGCTGGTGATCGTCAGGCGCCCCACGGCGCCAAGGCTGGGCAGCGCCTCGCCGCGAAAGCCGAAGGTGTGGATATTGAGCAGGTCCGAGCCGTCGATCTTGGAGGTGGCGTGGCGTGAAAGGGCCAGCGGCAGATCCTCGGCCGTCATGCCGCAGCCATCGTCGGTAACCCGGATCAGCGTCTTGCCGCCATCGGCGATCTCTACCGTGATACGGGTGGCGCCCGCATCAATGGCATTTTCCACCAGTTCCTTGACCGCCGAAGCCGGGCGCTCGATCACCTCGCCAGCGGCGATACGGTTGATGGCGCTGTCGTCCAGCTGGCGGATCATGGGGCGCGGGTTATCGCTGATTTTGGGGTCTGGGCTGCTCATACCGCAAAATTTAGCATGGAGCCCTTCGATTCTGCCACCCGCAAAGCGCGTGTCAGACCCCGGCAGGCGCTCCGGCGCGGCGGCGGCAGGGACCGAAGCGGGCGGCAGCGGCCAGGATCACGCCCGAAACCGTCGCGATCATGCCGGCCGCGCTCACCGCATCGGCAGCGCCCAGCCAGAGGGGGCCGTAGCCCGCCAGAACATAGCCCAGAACCGCCGACAGGGTCGCGAATACTACGCTCCAGCCGATCTGACGCTCCAGCCGATCCGTCATCATCCTTGCGGCGGCGGGCGGGCAGATGAACATGGCGATCACGATGATCGACCCCACCGCATCAAAGGCCGCGACGGCTGCAACGGATGCGGTGATCACCAGGGCCAGGGAGAGGCCCCCCGTGTGGATACCCAATGTACGGGCAAAGCCTTCGTCAAAGGTGGAGATCTTCAGCGCCCGCCAGAACAGGGCAATAAAGGACGCTACGCCCAGCAGGGTCAGCGCCATGCGCGGCAGCTCGGGCGGCAGGTAGCGCAGCGCCTCAATATCCCAAAGGGAGGACCAGCCGGTTGCATCCAGCCAGATCAGGCTTTCGAGATTGCCGTATAGCGCATGTTCCACATCGAGATGCACGGCGGAGGTATCGGTCTGCTCCAACAGCAACACGCCTCCCGCAAACATGGTGGTGAAGATCACGCCCATGGCAGCACCGGGCTCGATCCGGCCCAGGCGGCGGACCGCCTCGATCAGGATGACGGCCGTGACGGCCGCGCCAGCCGCACCCAAGAGCATCGGCCATGTGGCGATGGCACCGGTCAGCAGAAAGGCCACGACGATCCCCGGCAGCACCACATGGCTGATGGCATCGCCGATCAGGGCCTGGCGGCGCAGCAGAAGAAAGTTCCCCGGCAAGGCACAGGCGACAGCGGCAAGGATGCCAATCAGCAAGGGCGTCAGGGAGAGAGGGACAAATTCAGCGCCGCTCATCAGGCCAGGACCTCCTGCGGGCCGCCGATGCGGCGGTCGATCTCACGGATCTGGTCGGGGGTCAGCACGGTCTCGATCTCGCGCAGCCCATCATAAAGCGCAGCGGCGGCCTCATGCGCCAGATCGCTGCGCACCAGCTCCCAGCGTTTTTCATCGCGCAGGGCTTTTGCGGCGCGGGCGCGCCCCATATCCGTGGCAACGCCGTCAGGCCGCACCAGCCCGGCGCGGCGCAACAGGCGCAGGGTCAGCGGTTCATAGATCGGATGCCCCTGGGCCAGCGCCAACAACCCCTGCCGCAGATGCACCCGGCGCTGGAAGCGCTGGTGGCGCAGCACCGCCGCCAGAACGCCCCGGTTCGGAGCAAAGAGCAGCGACAGCGCAAAGAGCGCAAAGCTCACCAGCACAATGATCGGTCCGGTCGGCAGGTTCGGCGCAGAGGCCGAAATCGCCGCTCCGATATAGGCCGCTACAGCCCCGGACAGACCAGCATAGACCACGACCCGGTCGGCCCGGTCGGTCCAAAAGCGCGCCGTGACCGAGGGGATGATCAGCAGGGCCACGATCAGGATCAACCCGACGATCTTCAGCCCCACTACAGTGACCGCCATCACCAGCCCCATCATCAGCATGTCGATGCGCGGCACCGGCAGGCCCCGCGCCGCGACATATTCGGGATCAAAGGCCACCAGCATCATCGGGCGGCGCATCAGCACGATCACCGACAGGGCCAGCGCACTGCCGCCTGCAATGATCATCGCATCGCTCATCAGCATTCCGGCGGTGGACCCGAGCAGAAACCCCTCAAGCCCCGCCTGCCGTCCCATGCCAAGGGTCTGGATCACGGTCAGAAGCACGATGCCGAAGCCGAAGAAGACCGACAGCACCGCGCCGATGGCGGCATCCTCGGCCAGGCGGGTGTTGCGGGTCAGCCAGTTCATGCACACGAGGCCAACGCCCGCCGACAGGGCCGATCCCAGCAGCAGCCCCGCAAGGTTGCGCCCGTCACCGCCAAGAAAGACCATCACCAGAAAGGCAAGCCCGACGCCGGGCAGGGTGGCATGGCTGACGGCATCGCTGACCAGGGCGCGTTTGCGCAGGAATAGGAAGGTGCCGGAAATCCCCGCAGCGCCCCCCAGAAGGGACGCCCCCAGAGAGACCAGCGTGGCGTTATATCCCAGTTGCAGGAACAGCGCGTCAAACAGCATGGATCAGCCCTGTGCCACCGCCAACTGATCAATCTGCGCTGTGGCCAGACGTCCGCCATAGGCCGCTTGCAGTGTTTCAGGCGTAAAGGCCTCTGCCACGGGGCCTTCGGCGACCTTGCGCGTATTGATCAGGAAGACATTGTCGAAATACTCGGACACGGTGGCCAGATCGTGATGGACCACCACCACGGATTTACCGGCTTCGCGCAGGGATTTCAGCACGGTGATGATGGCTTTCTCGGTCGCCGCATCGACCCCGGCAAAGGGTTCGTCCAGCAGGTAGAGATCCGCATCCTGCGCCAGGGCGCGGGCCAGGAACACCCGCTGCTGCTGACCGCCCGAAAGCTGGCCGATCTGGCGATCCGCAAAATCGCCCATGCCGACACGGTCCAGACAGTCGCGCGCCACTTTGCGATGGTGCCCCCGGATGCGCCCCAGCAGGCCCAGCTCCCGGTATAGCCCCATCATCACCACATCGATCACGCGGGTTGGGAAATCCCAGTCGATGCTGGCGCGCTGCGGCACATAGGCAATACGAGACCGCATCGCCTCCAGCGGGCGCCCGAAGACCTGAGTGAGGCCGGACACCGGCACCACGATCCCCAAGGCCGCCTTGAGCAGGGTGGACTTGCCCGCGCCATTGGGTCCGATGATCGCGGTCATCTTTCCCGGCTCCACTGTCATATCGACGCTGAAGACGGCGGGCTTTTCACCATAGGTGACCGTCAACCCCCGGACGCAAAGCGGGCTTGTCTCCAGATTTTGCGCGCCAGTGTCATCGCACGTGCCGATCAAAGACTTAGCCCTATGTGCCATATCAAAGCCCCGCCGAAAGTTTGCCATCCATGCCGCGTTCCGGCACATCCACGCCCAGCGCCCCGGCAATGGTGGTGATATTGTGATCGATCATACCCAGGTAGGTCCCCTCATAGGTGCCCTCTGCCCCCATCGCATCGGAGAACAGCTCGCCGCCGATCTTGACCTGATGGCCCTGCGCGGCAGCCCCTTCGATCAGCGCCCGCATCGAGCGATCCGACACCGAGCTTTCGACAAAGACAGCGGAAATCTGGCGCTGCACCAAGAGGTCGACCAACGCGCTGATCCGGTTGAGACCAGCCTCGGATTCGGTCGAAATGCCCTGGATACCCATCACCTCAAATCCGAAGTCGCGCCCGAAGTAGCCAAAGGCATCATGGGCAGAGACCAGAACCCGGCTGTCTTGCGGAACAGCGGCCAGGGTTTCGTTGGCATAGGCCAGCAGGCGTTCCAGATCGGCCATATGCGCCTTGGCATTGGCGGCAAACAGCGCGGCCTGATCGGGGCGGGCCTCGCTCAGCACCTCAGCCACGCGGGCAACAACATCTTTCCACAGCGCGGGGGTCATCCAGACATGGGGGTCAAACTTGTTCTCGTAATCGTCATGCCCGCGCAGCACCTCCCTGGGCAGGGCTTCGGCTACGGCAACCACGGTCCGCTTGCGCGACA
The DNA here is from genome assembly GCF_028890025.1 of Phaeobacter sp. PT47_59. Taxonomy (NCBI): domain Bacteria; kingdom Pseudomonadati; phylum Pseudomonadota; class Alphaproteobacteria; order Rhodobacterales; family Roseobacteraceae; genus Phaeobacter; species Phaeobacter sp. PT47_59. Next base: position 220,532 of record NZ_JARCJL010000005.1, on the reverse strand, counting down.
GGTCCTTCAGAAACGTCCCCATCTGCGCCTCGAGGTACAGGCCATGGTAAAGCACAAGATCGGCGCGGGTCATCGCAACGATATCGGATCGGGTCTGACGATAGGCATGCGGGTCCACCCCCGGCCCCATCAGGGCGCGCACCTCGACCGCATCACCGCCGACCTGACGCGCCGCATCCGCGATCATGCCGGTGGTGGCAACGATCTTGAGCGGCGTTTCGGCCATGGCCCGCGCGCCGGGCAGCGCAAAGGCAAGCATCAGCGCCACAAGCAGGGCAAACCCGGATTTGGCAGTATTCAGACGACTCATTCCGCGCCTCCGTAGAATGTCGATTGATTGAAATATGAGAACGGCTCGCAAGAGTGTCAATGCTAATGCGAATTATTCGCAACAAAGGGGAGCTGATTTACCGGGAAGGCAGGATTACTGAACGGAAAGCGGGCGGTTCGCTTGCCAAGATGTCGCACCCGTGCGATTTTCCCGCGAGATATTGATGAGGATACCCCCTAGAATGGAACGCCACCTCTCAGAACAAGACGCGCAGGTCGCGGCCACTGGCGATGCGCAACTGCCGCAGGTCAGCGAGCCGCGCAATCCCGGCATGGAGCTGGATCTGGACTGGGCGCTGGGCATGCAGGCCAATACCTCGGCCATCGAGCGGCGCTGCGCGACCCTGCCCGGACGGCGCAGCGTCAAGAAAGACTATCAGGCTGCCTGGCTCTTGAAGGCGATCACCTGCATCGATCTGACCACGCTGTCCGGCGATGACACGGACGGACGCGTACGCCGCCTTTGTGCCAAGGCGCGCCAGCCGGTGCGGGCGGACATTTTGCAGGCGCTTGGCACCCCCGGCATCACCACCGGCGCGGTCTGCGTCTATCACGACATGATCGCCCCGGCGGTCGCGGCGCTGAAGGGCACGGGCATTCCCGTCGCAGCGGTTTCCACCGGGTTTCCGGCAGGTCTGTCCCCCTTCCATCTGCGCGTTGCCGAGATCGAGGAAAGCGTCAAGGCAGGCGCTCATGAGATCGACATCGTGATCTCGCGCCGCCACGTACTGAGCGGCAACTGGCAGGCGCTTTATGACGAGATGAAAGCCTTCCGTGCCGCCTGCGGCGAGGCCCACGTAAAGGCCATCCTCGCCACCGGAGAGCTGGGCAGCTTGCGCAACGTCGCACGCGCCTCGATAATCTGCATGATGGCGGGGGCCGATTTCATCAAGACCTCCACCGGCAAGGAAAGCGTCAACGCCACCCTGCCCGTCAGCCTGGTGATGATCCGCGCCATCCGCGATTACCATGAGCGCACCGGCTACCGCGTCGGCTACAAGCCCGCCGGGGGGATCTCCAAGGCCAAGGACGCGCTGGTCTATCTTAGCCTGATGAAAGAAGAGCTGGGCGACCGCTGGCTGCAGCCCGACCTGTTCCGCTTTGGGGCCTCGTCCCTGCTGGGCGATATCGAACGCCAGCTCGAACACCATGTCACCGGCGCCTATTCCGCTGGCTACCGCCACGCGATGGCCTGAGGAGTGCGCAAATGTCCATCAAAGAGATCTTTGACACCATGAGTTACGGCCCCGCCCCCGAAAGCGCTGCCGAGGCGCTCGCCTGGCTGGTCGATCAGGGCGACCGCTTCGGCCATTTCATCAATGGCAGCTTCACCAAGCCGGGCGATGGCTTCAACAGCCAGAACCCCGCCACCGGGGAGGTGCTGGCGACCCTGACCCAGGCAACCCAGGCCGATGTGGATGCCGCCGTTTCTGCCGCACGCAGCGCCCAACCCAAGTGGGAAAAGCTGGGCGGACCGGGCCGCGCCAAGCACCTTTATGCCATCGCGCGTCTCTTGCAGAAACACAGCCGCCTGTTTGCCGTGCTCGAAACCATGGACAACGGCAAGCCGATCCGCGAAAGCCGCGACATTGATATCCCGCTGGCGCAGCGGCATTTCTACTATCACGCGGGCATGGCCCAGCTGATGGAAGGTGAACTGCCGGACCGCGCCGCCCTTGGGGTCTGCGGCCAGATCATCCCCTGGAACTTCCCTTTGCTGATGCTGGCCTGGAAAGTGGCGCCCGCCATCGCCATGGGCAACACCGTAGTGCTGAAACCGGCGGAATATACCTCGCTCACCGCGCTGCTGTTCGCCGATATCTGCCGTCAGGCGGGCCTGCCGAAGGGCGTTGTGAACATCGTCACCGGTGATGGCGCCGTGGGTGAGATGATCGTGGCCTCGGATGTGGACAAGATCGCCTTCACCGGCTCCACCGCCGTGGGCCGCCGCATCCGCGAGGCCACCGCGGGCAGCGGCAAGGCGCTGACGCTCGAACTGGGCGGCAAGTCGCCCTACATTGTCTTTGACGACGCCGACATCGACTCGGCGATCGAAGGGCTGGTGGATGCGATCTGGTTCAACCAGGGTCAGGTCTGCTGCGCCGGTTCGCGCCTGTTGGTGCAGGAAGGCATTGCCGAGCGTTTTCATGCCAAGCTGCGCGCCCGCATGGACAAGCTGCGCATCGGTGATCCCCTGGACAAATGCATCGACGTGGGCGCCGTGGTGGATCCGGTGCAGTTGAAGACGATCACCGATATGGTCGCCTCCAATGACGCGGGCGAGACCTATCAGGCCAAGATCGACCTGCCCGGGGAAGGCTGCTTCTACCCCCCCACCCTGATCGAAGGGCTGACCCCCGCCGACCGGCTGATGCAGGAAGAGATCTTTGGCCCCGTGCTGGTCTCCTGCACCTTCCGCACCCCGGCCGAGGCGGTGGAGCTGGCAAACAACACCCGCTATGGCCTTGCCGCCAGCGTCTGGAGCGAAAACGTGAACCTCGCCCTTGATATCGCGCCGAAACTCACCTGCGGCGTGGTTTGGGTGAACGGCACCAATATGTTCGACGCCGCCGCCGGCTTTGGTGGCGTGCGCGAAAGCGGCTTTGGCCGCGAAGGCGGCTGGGAGGGGCTTTCGGCCTACACCAAGCCGCGCACAAAACCCAAGGCGCTGACGCAGGTTGAAGCTTTCACCGGTCAGGGCAGCGGCACGGACCCCATCGACCGCACCGCCAAGATGTATATCGGCGGAAAGCAGGCCCGCCCCGACAGCGGCTATTCCCGCGCGGTGCATGACAAGTCCGGCCATATCCTGGGTCATGTAGGCATGGGCAGTCGCAAGGACGTGCGCAACGCGGTCGAAGCCGCAGCTGGCGCCAAGGGCTGGGCCAAGACTACCGGCCACCTGCGGGCGCAGATCCTGTACTACATAGGCGAAAACCTTTCCGCGCGGGCGGATGAGTTTGCCCATCGCATCGACCACATGACCGGGCGGCGCACTGGTGCCAAGGAAGTCGAGGCGTCGATCCAGCGTCTGTTCACCGCTGCCGCCTGGGCCGACAAATACGACGGGCAGGTGCATGGCGTGCCGATCCGGGGCGTGGCGCTCGCGATGAAGGAACCGGTCGGCGTGATTGGCGCGCTTTGCGCGGATGAGGCGCCGCTGTTGGGGCTGGTCTCGGTGATGGCGCCCGCCATTGCCATGGGCAACCGGGTGGTGCTGGCGGCCTCTGATCCCTTCCCGCTGGCGGCCACCGATTTCTATCAGGTGCTCGATACTTCGGATGTGCCCGCAGGCGTGGTCAACATCCTGACCGGCAGCCACGCCGATCTGGCCGCACCGCTGGCCTCGCATATGAATGTGGACGCGGTCTGGAGCTTCTCCTCCACCGACCTGTCGGGCGAGATCGAGAAAGCCTCTGCCAGCAACCTCAAGCGGAGCTGGGTCAACAACGGGGCCGCACTCGACTGGCACGCCGACCACAGCCGCCGGTTCCTGGAGGCCGCAACAGAGGTCAAGAACATCTGGGTGCCCTACGGGGAGTAACGCGAAGCCCAAGCAAAACAAACGGGCCGGAGATCACTCTTCGGCCCGCTTTCGTTTTTCGCGATGTGGCTGGGATCAGCCGCCCGTCTTCAGACCTTCGGGCCGTCCAACCACCACGAAATGCAGGTTCTCGGGCAGCAGCACTTCGGACGCCACCTGTTTGATCTCCTCCAGCGTCACGGCGTTGATCTTGCCGTTGCGGGTCGCGACATAGTCGATCGGCAGCGCATCCATCTGCATGCCCACCAGGATCGAGGCGATCTGCCCATTGCCATCGAACCGCAGCGGATAGGCGCCAGTCAGATAGGTCTTGGCGTCCTGCAGCTCTTTCTCGGTGACGCCCTCGGCGGCCATCCGGCTCCATTCGGCGCGCACCACCTCGACCGCTTCGGCCATCTTGCCATTGGCCGAGGCGAAGGAGCCCATGTAGACCGATCCCAAATCTCGCGGCACCAGGTAGGAATAGACCCCATAGGTGAGGCCGCGTTTCTCACGCACCTCGCTCATCAGGCGGCTGTCGAAGGCGCCACCGCCCAGGATCTGGTTCATGATATAGGCTGCAAAAAAGCGGGGATCGTGCCGGTCGATGCCGATATGGCCAAACAGGGCAACGGATTGCGGCGTGTCAAAATCGATCACCGTGGTGCCGCCCGGAATGGTCACCTCTGCCGGTTCGGGCTGCGGCGCACCGGCCTCGGGCAAATCGCCAAGCAGGCGGTCCAGTAGCGCGCCCAGCTCCTCTGCAGTGATGTCCCCAACGGCGCTCACATAAAGGCGATCGCGCGCCAGAACCGCGGCATGGGCATCGAACATGTCCTGACGGGTCAGATCGGAAACCGTTTCAACCGTCCCCTGACCGTCGCTGCCATAGGGGTGATCGCCATAGGCCATTTTGCCAAAGGCGCGGCCTGCAAGTGTGTTGGGATCCTTCTCATCCGAGCGCAGACCGGATAGCACCTGCGCCCGCACCCGGTCCAAAGCGTCCTGATCGAACCGCGGCTCCTGCAGGGTTTGACGCAAAAGCGCGATGGCCGCGTCCCGGTTTTCGCTCAAGAAGCGGGCCGAAATGGAAACGGCCTCCTTGTCGACATCATAGGAAAAACTGGCAGCCAGGCTTTCCAGCGCCCTTGCATATTCCTGCGCGCGCATATCGCCGGAACCTTCTTCCAGAAGGCCCGTCATCAGGTTGATGGCCCCGCGTTTGCCCGGCGCATCCAGGGATGTACCGCCCCGGAACCTGAGCTCCAGCGCGGCAAAGGGGATCGAGTGATCCTCCACCAGCCAGGCGGTAATGCCGCCCGGCGAGGTGACCTCCTTGATGTCGATCTCCGCCGTTGCAGGCAAGGCCGACAGCAGGAACGAAAGGCCGGCAAACAGGGTCGCGCGGATCGTGGTCATGGCGTTCATTGGGTGACCTCCTCGGGGCGCATCATCCAACCGGTGACGGAAACCTCTGGCTGCAGGACCTCTTTGGCGACGGCAATGATTTCGTCGGCGGTGATGGATTGCAGGATGTTGGGCCAGTCCTGCACGTCCTGGACCGTCAACCCCGAGGTCAGCGCCTGGCCATAGCGATTGGCGATCCCATCCACATTGTCGCGCGCGTAAATCTCAGAGGCGCGCAGCTGCAGCTTGATCCGCTCAAGCTGCGCCGCATCGACGCCGTCTTCCAGGAACCGCGCCACCGTTGCGTCCAGGGCGTCTTCAGCCTGCTGCAGATCCACCCCCTCGGCCGGGACGATCAGCAGGGTGAAGCTGGTCTTGTCCAGGGACACTCCGGAGTAGAAGGCGCCGGTATAGACCGCGAGCTGCTGATCGAACTGCAGCGCATTGGCAAGGTAAGAGGTGCTGCCGCCGCCCAGCAGTTCGGACAGAAGATAAAGCGCTGCCGCCTTTTCCTGGGCGCCGCTATCGCGTTCGGGCGCCAGGTAGCTGCGCTGGACATAGGGCTGCGCCACGCGGGGATCGCGATAGGTCATGCGCCGCGCCGCTGTCTGAGGCGGATCCTGGCTGCGGAATCGTTCGGGCAGATCGGGATTGGCCGGGATCACGCCGTAATACTTCTCTGCCAGGGTGCGCACTTCTTCCGGTGTCACATCGCCCGACACCACCAGGATGGCGTTGTTGGGTGCATAGTATGTCTCGTAGAAGGACAGCGCATCCTCGCGGTCCAGCGTTTCCATTTCATGCCGCCAGCCGATCACCGGCTGCCCGTAGCGATGGTTGAGGTACTGCGCCGCGCGCAGCTGTTCGCGGAACAGGGCGCGCGGGTCGTTGTCGGTGCGCTGGTTGCGCTCTTCCAGGATCACCTGGCGTTCGGTCGCGATCTCTTCCTCGCTGAGACGGATATTGACCATGCGGTCGCTTTCCATCTTCATCATCAGCTCCAGCCGGTCCGAGGCGATGCGCTGGAAATAGGCGGTGTAATCATAGCTGGTGAAGGCATTGTCCCGCCCGCCATTGGCCGCCACCGTGGCAGACAGTTCGCCCGGAGCCAGGGTATCCGTTCCCTTGAACAGGAGATGTTCCAGGAAATGGGCCACCCCCGACTGGCCGGGGGGTTCATCGGCGGATCCGGCGCGATACCAGACCATGTGCTGCACCACGGGCGCGCGGTGATCCTCGACCACCACGACCTCCATTCCATTGTCCAGGGTAAAACCCGTCACCATGTCATCGGCCTTCTGCCCGGCGCGCAGAGGCGCAGTGAGCAGAGCGGTCAGGGCAAGGGCACTCAAAGCGATCTTGCGGATCATGCGGCGTTCTCCAATCCTCTTGGCCAGGGACAAACCGCCCTTGGCCGAAACGTCCGAAGCTCCGAAAGGCTGGGAAGAACCGCTGCCATCGGAGCGCGCGGGATCCTCATCATATTGGAGCGATCATGGTTAACCGCAACCTAAGCCGAAGTGGCAAAGGCGCAAGGCTGGCCATCACAGATGTGATAGAGCAGCGGTTCACTGGCGATTTTATGATAGGCCAACGCTGCCGGTGTTACTCGCCGCTCGGGGGCGGGGCCGAAGGGGTGGCAACACCTGCTCGGCGGAACTGGTCATTCACGTCGAAGGGATCGAGCGTCTGCTTGGCATAGATCTGCTCGTAACGGTCAACGGGGAATAGCCTGATGCGCCCGGTGATCCGCTTGCGCTTGAGGAACTTGGCGTCTTCCTCGGCCAGCTCCTGTCGCACGCCGGGCGACACGCCGTAACGGCTGGAGGCAGAGACCAGCGCCAGATCCGCGCTTGGCACGCCCTGCCCCGGAACCAGTGCGGACGCCTTGCCCCCCAGCGCGGCCACGGCATCGGCCTGCGGCGTCACATCGGTGATATTCGTGCCACCCGGAGTCGGTGTCGGCAGGCTTGAGTAGTCGCCTGGCTCGGACAGCGGCTTGCTCGGCAGCACCAGGAATTCATCCGGGCCGGTGCCGGTCTTGCGAATATCGCGCAGCCCCTTTTGCGAGCAGCCCGCAACGGCCACTGCACCCACCAGAACAATCATGCTCAAAGGGATCCGCATTCCCAGATACTCCTGCCAGTTTCCCGGCTCTTCTACCGCAAAATGAAACCGAGGTCACGCGGGGTTTTTGCCGCTCCGGTCAAAGAGGATCAACCCGGCGGCACCGGCGAAGATAAAGACATCGGCGATATTGAACACGAAAGGATTGTTGATGCCGCAGCAGGACATGTTCAGAAAGTCGAGCACATAGCCGTATAGCAGCCGATCCGCCACATTGCCCAGCGCACCGCCGATCACCAGACCGGCGGCCAGGGCCATCATCCGCCCCTGCGCGTGGGAGCGGCTGATCCAGATGACCAATGCGGTGCAGATCACCAAGGACAGGGCGATCAGGAGCCAGCGGGACGCCTCGTCCCCGCCGCCGAACAGGCCGAAATTGATGCCGGTATTCTCACCATAGCGAAAGTTCAGCAGGGGCGGCAGCACGTCGATGGCCTGGCGCTGCGCCAGGTCCATTCCGTGAATCACCAGGTACTTGCTGGCCTGATCCAACAAGAAGGCCCAGAAGGCACCCCAGAACATCATACGTGCTGCCATATCCCGTGCCGTTCGCAGATCAGTGACGGAAGTGGCGCATGCCGGTAAAGACCATCGCCAGACCGGCCTCGTTGGCCGCCTTGATCACCTCGTCGTCGCGCATCGAGCCACCCGGCTGAATGACGCAGGTGGCACCTGCAGCCGCCGCTTCAAGCAGACCGTCGGGGAAGGGGAAGAAGGCATCCGAGGCCACCGCCGATCCCTTGGCGAGGCTTTCATCGAGGCCCAGCTCATCCGCCATGCGCTGCGCCTTGGCAGCAGCGACATTGGCGCTGTCCAGACGGCTCATCTGGCCGGCGCCGACGCCCACGGTCGCATCGCCCTGCACATAGACGATGGCGTTGGATTTCACGTGCTTGGCGACTTTCCAGGCGAACAGCAGATCCTGCATCTGTTCATCCGTCGGGGCCTTTTCGGTGACGACCTTCAGGTCCTCCATGCCAATGTAGCCGACGTCCTTATCCTGCACCAGCATGCCGCCCGCGACCTGTTTATAGGCGGTGATCGCCTTGCGCGGATCGGGCAGCGCGTCGGTCAGCAGCAGGCGCAGGTTCTTCTTGGCGGCAAAGATCTCCTTGGCCTCCTCCGAAGCACCGGGCGCGATCACCACCTCGGTGAAGATCTCGGTGATCTTGGCGGCGGTTTCGGCGTCCAGCGGCTGGTTCAGCGCCACGATCCCGCCAAAGGCCGAGGTGCGATCGCAGTCGAACGCCTTCTGATAGGCCTCGACCAGGGTGGCACCCCGCGCCACACCGCAGGGGTTGGCGTGCTTGATGATGGCAACGGCAGCGGTTTCGCTCGGGTCGAACTCGGCCACCAGTTCATAGGCGGCATCCGTGTCGTTGATATTGTTGTAGGACAGCTCCTTGCCCTGCAACTGCACGGCGGTGGCGACACCCGGACGGTTGGAACCGTCGGTATAGAAGGCTGCGGTCTGGTGGCTGTTCTCGCCATAGCGCAGGGTCTGCTTCAGCTCCCCGGCAAAGGCACGGCGGCGCGGCGCTTCCAGTTCCAGAGCGCCCGCCATCCAGTTGGAGACGGCCGCATCATAGGCGGCGGTGCGGGCATAGGCGATCTGGGCCAGGCGCTGACGGAACACATAAGAGGTCTGGCCCTCGTTCGCATCCAGTTCTGCCAGCAGGGTGTCGTAGTCTTCCACATCGGTGACCACGTTGACGAACAGGTGGTTCTTGGAGGCCGCGCGGATCATCGCCGGGCCGCCGATGTCGATATTCTCGATCATCTCGTCATAATCGGCGCCGCGCGCCAGGGCTGCCTCGAACGGGTAGAGGTTCACCACCAGAAGATCGATGGCACCAATGCCGTGCTCATTCATCGCCGCCACATGGGCGTCATTGTCGCGCAGGGCCAGCAGCCCGCCATGCACCATCGGGTGCAGTGTCTTCACCCGGCCATCCATCATTTCGGGAAAGCCGGTCACATCCGAGACGTCTTTCACCTCAAGCCCCGCATCGCGCAAAGCCTTGGCAGTGCCGCCGGTCGAGAGCAGCTCGACGCCACGCTGGGCGAGGGACTTACCCAGCTCGATCAGGCCGGTCTTGTCGGATACGGAAAGCAGCGCACGGCGTACGGGGTGAAGGTCGGTCATGGCAGGGCGGTCCTTTGCAGGCTCAGTCAATACTCTCGGGGTCATCCCGGTTCAGGTCGCGCACGGCATCGGCAGTTTCCTGCGCCTTGCTCAGCGTCCACCGGACGCGGGTGGCATAGTCGATCACCCGGCCGGATAAAACGATCTGTTTTGACGCACGCGGCTTCAAGCGGGTCTTCTCCAGGTAGACACCCGGCTCCAGCTTCAACTCGCAGGTGCCGTCATGACGGAAAACCCAGATTTCCCCGCTCTTGAGCGCCATGGATACCGCCGAGCCGCCCAAGTCAAGGGCCGCATCCACTTCCGGGTGCAAATGCAGGCGAATATCAAAGCCGATCCCCCCATCTGCATGGCCATCCAGTGCCGCCGAACAGCGTTTCTCAGCCGCCTCGTCCAGCGCCACCAGCATGTCCTCTCCGGCCAGCGCGCGCCCATCAAAGGACAGGTCCAGCGTGCGCGCATGGGTCAGGCCGAATTCACGGACATATCCATCGTGACCGCCCTGAAACCGGCTGCCATCGCTCAGCTGCTCCAGCTGCACCTGCACGTCCCGTGGCCCACCTGTCAGCTCTTCCTGACCGCTGCTCCGGTTCGGCGGCGCAAGGCGGGCACTGGAATGGCCCTCAAGGCAGAGGGTGGAATGCGAAGGCGTTGCCCGCCCGGCACGGCGCCACTCCAGGCCAAATGTCTCTCCCGAGCCGCAGTTGACGATCAGTGGCCGCCGCCCCGAGGTCAGCTCGAACGCCAGGGTCGAGGCATGACCATTGCCCGAGGCCCGTCCCTGCGGCGGCAGGGCGGCATCCACCACGACCGAGGTACGGCGCGCCGACAGTCGCGCATAGCCCATCGCCAGCCCGTCGAGCGGACGTGCAGCCACATGACTGGCCGCCAAAGCATGATCCAGCCAGCCCTCAAGGCCACGCCCGCCGCCATGAAACCGCGCCAGCCCGCCATCGCTGTGGCGCAGGGCGCGCAAGGTGGGCGCGATACGCTCGATCGCGGCGGTCTGCGGCGCGGGAACTGTCCGGCCCGCCTCGTGCAGGGCGGCGGCGGTCCAGGTCAGAAGGGTGAAGACCTCCAAAAGTTCTTCGGGATTGCGGGTCGGCAACCCGCCCTGATCGTCGATCTGGCGCGCGCATTCCTCGCTGAGGGCGCGAATCGCCGGATCGGCCAGTTCCTCTTTTCCCTGCAGGGCCAGGCCCGCGTAGATCAGCCCCGCCAGCGCCTCGAACCGGGGCAGGCCGGGCGTCGCCCCCTGCCACCGATGCGCCAGGAACCAGGTCTGCTGCGACAGGGAGCGGTAGAAGGCTTCGGTCTCCTCTCGCTCCTTGCCGCTGAGCAGAAACAGCGCGTGGTTGATCCAGCGAATGACCCGGCGCCCGGTCAGATCCGGCGACCAGCCGGGACCGGTGCCGCGCCCATGCGCCCTGATCCAGCCCCAGACCCAGTTCTGCGCCTTGACGCGGGCCTTGATATCCCCCACGGCGGCCAGATCGTCGAGCCAGGCAAAACCGTGACGCTCCGCATCGAAGGCGGCATCGGGCGCGGCAACCTCCCAAAGGCCGGTGGTGGTCGATTCGACGAGGTAGCCCGCCAGCAAAAGATTGCCCGCAACCAGCTGCCGCCCGCGGGCAAAGCTGCCGATGGTACGGGGTTCGGGCTGGGATACGAATCCGGTGGCCGCAGGCTGCTTGCGCGCCCGCCAGGCATATATCCGGTTCATCAGGCGGGTTCCGCGCCCCGCCAGTCGGTCGTATCTGGACATGCTCTTTCCGCCTCACGCCATTGGCGTTTTGGTCGCAGCATAACCCGGCCCATTGTCCAAGTCACCGAAGAATAGCCCGGCCGCGCCCCATGGGCGAGAATTGATCAGGCGGCCTTGCGCAAAAGCGCCATATAGAAGCCATCCATGCCGCCGCGATCCGCCCAATAGTCGGGACGCAGGCGCAGGCCGCCCTCTTCGCTGATCCAGGCGGGATCAACGCCAAGCCCCTCGAAACAGGTGCGATCCGCTGTCATCTCGGGGAACATATCCAGCGCCTCCTCAACCTGGCATTCGCCTTCGTCCGGCAGCAGGGAGCAGGTGCAGAAGACCATGCGCCCGCCGGGTTTCACCAAGGTCCAGGCATGGGCCAGCATCTGCGCCTGCAACTCGATCAGGGCGCCGAATTCACTGCCGTCCTTGGCATGGGGCAGATCCGGGTGGCGACGGATGGTGCCGGTGGCCGAACAGGGTGCATCCAGCAGCACCGCATCGAACTGGCCGGTCTGTTCCAGTGCATCGCCGACGATCAGATCGGCGCTGAGGCCGGTGCGCGACAGGTTCTCCTGCAGCCGCTCCATCCGCCCCGCCGAGGCATCCACTGCGGTGACCTGCGCGCCCGCTGCCGCCATCTGCATGGTCTTGCCACCGGGTGCTGCACAAAGATCAAGCACCCGCTCGCCCTGTTGCGCGTTGATCATCCGCGCAGGCAGGGCTGCCGCCGCGTCCTGCACCCACCAATCCCCGGTCGCATAGCCCGGCAGGGCCGAGACCTGACCGGCCTCCGTCAACCGCACCGATCCGGTTGGCAGCATCTCACCGCCCAGGGCCGAGAGATCCGCGCCGGGTTTGCCGGTGATATCCAGCGGCGCACCTGCAAAATGCGCGGCCTCGATCCCCAACATCGCCTCGGCGCCCCAGGCCTGCACCAGCGGTTTGCGCAGCCAGTTCGGCAGGCGCGGCGTGCGCAGCTTTGCCCATTCCGCCGGTCCCTTCTCGGCCACCCTGCGCAAGACCGCGTTGACCATGCCCTTCAATTGCCCATGGCGGCGATGCTTCGAGACGATCGTCACCATCGCGTTCACCACCCCATGCGCCGCGCCACCCGAACACAGTTCGACCGTGCCAAGGCGCAGCGCATTCATCACCGTCAGCGGCGGCGTCTTCTTCAGGTGTTTCTGCAACACCCGGTCTGCCCGCTCCAAGCTGCGCAGGGTCTCGACCGCCAATCGCTGCGCCCGTGCACGCTCTTCGGGGGCAAGCCTCTCCAGCGCCCCCGCGGCATAGCATTCCGCCAAGAGCCGCCCCTCGCCCAGCACCTGATCCAGAAGGTAGATCGCGGATTTGCGGGCCTGAAGCGGATCGGGGGTTTTGTCGGACATCGGGGTTCTGGCTTTCTCTGGCGACTTGGGGACCACCGGCGGTGACTTGTTCCCGCCGGACAGGGGCGTATATCATGGGCTGAGTATAAAGGAACCCGCGATGAGCGACGAGACCACACCGAAGGCCCCTGCGCCCAAAGACCTGCCCCCCGCCGCCCAGCGCGCCCTGGCCGAGGCCGAGGAACGCCGCAAGGCCGCCGAGGCCGAGACCCCGCTGCCCAAGGAGTTGGGCGGCCGCGATGGCCCCGATCCCGCGCGCTATGGCGACTGGGAGAAAAAGGGCATCGCCATCGATTTCTGATGGCTGAACCCGACGTTCATCAGCCCCGGAGGTCCCAAATGATCTTTGAAATCCGCCGCTACCGCCTGAAACCCGGCAAGCGCGAAGAGTTTATCCGATTTTTCGAGACCGTGAACCGCCCGGCCCTGCGCGCGGCTGGCATGCTGGTTTTTGGGCCCATGCGCGATCTTGAGGATCCCGACGTGGTGCATTGGCTGCGCGCCTTTCCATCAATGGAGGCGCGCGAGCGGATCAAGGCGGCCTTCTATGACGGCCCCGTCTGGGAAAAGGACGTGGAGCCGATCGTCATGCCGATGATCGAACACTTCGAAGCCTCTGTCGCAGAGGCAACCGAAGGGTTTGAAGGTTTCGCGGAAACTCCGGCCCCTTGAGCCGTGGGGCTTACAGCCCCAAGACGTCGATCATGTCATATTCGCCCGGGGATTTGTCCTGCCCCCAGAGCGCCGCCTTCAGGGCCCCACGGGCAAAGATCGCGCGGTCGGTGGCCATGTGGCGCAGCACGATGCGCTCTCCGGCAGCGGCGAACAGCACGTCATGTTCGCCCACGATGTCGCCTCCGCGAATGGCGGTGAAGCCGATATCGCCGCGTTTGCGGGCGCCGGTGATGCCGTCACGCCCCCGGTCCGAAACATCCGCGAGTTTCACGCCGCGCCCCTCGGCGGCGGCTTCGCCCAGCATCAGCGCGGTGCCCGAGGGGGCATCGACCTTGTGGTGGTGATGCGCCTCGATCACTTCGATATCGAAATCCTCGTCCAGGGCGGCGGCGACCTTTTTGGTCAGCTGCACCAGAAGGTTCACGCCCAGAGACATGTTGCCCGCCCGCACGATCACCGCGTGACGCGAGGCCGGTTCCAGCCGGGCGACCTGCTCATCGCTCATGCCGGTGGTGCCGATCACATGAACGGCGCGGGCCTGCGCTGCAAGCGCGGCAAATTCCAGCGTCGCCTCGGGCGCGGTGAAATCAATCACCGCCTGTGCCTTGGAAAAGGCCTCCAGCGCGTCATCGGTGACGGTGACACCAACCGGCGCGCCACCCATCGCCTCACCCACGTCACGACCGACCCAATCGTGGCCGCTGCGTTCGACTGCGCCGACCAGGGTGGCCTTGTCGCTCTCCAGCACGGTCTTGATCAGCATCTGCCCCATGCGACCGGAAGCTCCGGTAATCACGATACCCGGTTTATGAGTCATTGGCCTGATCCTTTATCCCAAGCTGGCGCTTCGTTTCTTGCGGCTTTTGTCCTACCCTTTTGGACGTGTCTTGGCAAAGGGCTGCTTTCGGCATAGATCGAACCCATGGCAAAGAACAAATTCCATGATGGCCCCGGCCCCTCTCAACGTCAGCTGCGCGTCGGCGAGCTGATCCGCCGCACCCTGTCCGAGGTGCTGGCGCGCGGCGACATCCACGACCCCGAGCTGAACCGCATGTCGATCACGGTCGGAGAGGTGCGCACCTCTCCGGATCTGAAGATCGCCACCGCCTATGTGCTGCCGCTGGGCGGCAAGGGGCAGGAGGATGTGCTGAAGCTGCTCGCCCGCAACAAGAGCGAGCTGCGCCGCGCGGTGGGCAAGAAGCTGGGGCTCAAGTTCACCCCCGATCTGCGCTTCCAGCTGGATCAGACCTTTGATCAGATGGATGACACCCGCCGGATGCTGAACCAGGACGCGGTGCGCCGCGACATCGAAGAGTGATCTTTCGGGCGGCGTCCATCTGCGCTGCCCTTTTGGCGGGCTTCTGGGCCAGCAGCGCCGCCGCTGTCGAATGTCGCAACGCATCTTATGACGGCAACCGCTACACCATCTGCGAGGTAGACGCGGGCCGCGAAGAGTTGCGCCTGTTCCTGCGCGCCGAGAACGGCAAACCCTACGGCCATTTCGCCCCCATCGAGGCGGAACTGGCCAAGGCGGGCAAGAGCCTTGCCTTTGCCACCAACGCCGGGATGTACCACGCGGATCGCTCTCCGGTGGGGCTTTACGTCGAGGATGGCCAGCAGGAGATGCGGCTTGTCCCCAACGCAGGCCCCGGCAATTTCGGTCTGCTGCCAAACGGTGTCTTCTGCATCAACGACAGCCGCGCCGATGTGATCGAAACGCTCAAGTTCCGCGACCTGGGCAAGACCTGCCGCGATGCCACCCAATCGGGGCCGATGCTGGTGATCGACGGTGAATTGCACCCGCGCTTTCTGCCCGATTCCACCTCCTATTACCTGCGCAACGGGGTGGGCACCTCGGCGGACGGGCAGCGCGCGGTCTTTGTCATCTCGCGCAACGCGGTGACCTTCCACCAGTTCGGCAGCCTGTTCCGGGACCACCTGAAGCTGCCCAATGCGCTGTATTTTGATGGCAACATCTCCCGCCTGCACGCGCCTGAGCTGGGCCGCTCGGATGCGGGCTTTGCCATGGGGCCGGTCGTGGGGGTGGTGGAATGAAGAGGATAGCCTCAAAAGGCGCCTGAACGAGGACGACGATGGACGTGAGCAGCCTGACAATCTTGGAAGAGCAAATACTGCGAGAGTTTTGCAGGCAGCATCCTGAATTGATGCGCGAACCTTCTGCCTATGACCACATCCAAGTGGGAGAGCGGTCGTACTCGGGCGCGGGTTTTCTATCCGAGCTATTGGCAGGTCCTTCGCTTGAGACCAATAAGCCTGTAGAGCGTTTCGTCTGGACAGGCCCAGCCGCGACACTGAATGGAAAGACTGAAGTCGGTTGTCTGGTGTTTGTGGAACAGAACCGGGTATCAGCGATTGAAGGTTTCACCTTTGGCGAAAGCTGGCCAGAGAAAATCACTCGCGTCGAATTTCACATCGAATAAAGACGCCTTTGCAGGCAGACCTGCCATTCCCGCCTGTACTCTCAATTGACAGGCAATCCGCTCTGCGCTACCCCGCGCGCCTCAGCAAGACATCATGGGGAACAGGCATGGCACGCAAACGCAAGGGGCGCGATATTTCCGGCTGGCTGGTGGTGGACAAGCCCGCGGGGCTGACCTCGACCGCTGTCGTGAACAAGGTGCGCTGGGCGCTTGAGGCCAAGAAGGCCGGCCATGCGGGCACGCTTGATCCCGAGGCGACGGGCGTTCTGGCCGTGGCCCTGGGCGAGGCAACCAAGACGGTTCCCTATATCACCGACGCGCTGAAGGCCTATACCTTTACCGTGCGGCTGGGCCAGGCCACCAATACCGACGATGCCGAGGGCGAGGTGATCGCCAGCAGCGATGCGCGCCCCTCGGACGAGGAGATCAAGGCAGCACTTGGCCAGTTCATCGGTGAGATCATGCAGGTGCCGCCGAAATTCTCGGCCGTGAAGATCGATGGGCAGCGCGCCTATAAGTTGGCCCGTGATGGCGACGAGGATTTCGAGATTGCCGCCCGCCCCCTGTGGGTCGAAGAACTGGTGCTGGTGGACCGTCCCGACGCCGATCACGTGGTGCTGGAGATGACCTGCGGCAAGGGTGGCTATGTGCGCTCCATCGCCCGCGACCTTGGTGCCGCGCTGGGCTGTCATGGCCACGTGAAAGAGCTGCGCCGGATCTGGTCGGGGCCGTTCGACGCCGCCGATGGCCTGTCACTGGAAGAGATCGAACGGATGCAGCGCACGCCGGAACTCGACACCCACCTGCGCCCGCTTGAGGAAGGTCTCGCTGATCTGCCCGAGCTGAAATGCACCCCCGAAGGCGCCACCCGCCTGCGCAACGGCAATCCCGGCATGGTGCTGGCCTCCGACGTGGAATACGGCGACGAAGCCTGGGCCTCCTTCGAAGGCAAACCGGTTGCCGTGGGCATCTACAAATCCGGTGAGCTGCACCCGAACCGGGTTTTCAACCTCTGACGCCCGCGCTTGCCACTTTGGGGGCGCCGTGGCATCCCTGCCCCATGATCACCCGCAGCCATACCAAGGGCGATGCGCCCTCCTCCGCCGTCTATTCCGACTGCGAAACCTATCGCTACAGCCTGACGCGGGTCTGGGATCCCGAAGGGGCAAAGGTGATGTTCGTGATGCTGAACCCCTCGACCGCGACCGAGGTGCAGAACGACCCCACCATCGAACGCTGCGAGCGGCGGGCGCGGGCCTTGGGATTCGGCGGCTTCCGCGCCACCAATATCTTTGCCATCCGCGCCACGGACCCGCGCGTGATGCGCGCCGCCGAGGATCCCGAAGGGCCCGACAATGAGGCCGCGATCCTGGCCGGTGCCGAATGGGCGGATCGGATCATCTGCGCCTGGGGCACCCATGGCGCCCACCGTGATCAGGGTCCCCGAATCGAAGCCGCGCTGCGGGCGACGGGCCGCCCCTTGCATCACCTGGGCCTCAGCAAGCACGGTCACCCGAAGCACCCGCTCTACATTGCCTATAGCCAAGCCCCTTTGCCTTGGGAATAAATCCCCCGCGTCCCACGTCGGTAGCATCTTGTTTACCGATGTTCCCCATTTGTTTTGAATGCAGGGGCGCTCTGTGAGATGCTGTCAGACGATGTAATGCTGACTTGCGTGCTGTGGGGTGTGGGGTAATGTTCTGGTTGGCCGGTCTGTTGGGTCTCGTGGCTGTTGGCAGCGTGGTGTTTGTCGATTTCAGCGGCGATGACGATGCTGCGGATGACAACC
This sequence comes from Phaeobacter sp. PT47_59, assembly GCF_028890025.1. Lineage (NCBI taxonomy): Bacteria > Pseudomonadati > Pseudomonadota > Alphaproteobacteria > Rhodobacterales > Roseobacteraceae > Phaeobacter > Phaeobacter sp. PT47_59. The sequence goes on along the minus strand of NZ_JARCJL010000005.1, from coordinate 202,950 downwards.
ACACCGATGACATGCCTTCGGATGAAGGCAGCGATACCACCCCGGTGTCAGATCTTCTGGATCCCGATACCACTGATCCGGACAGCCCTGACCCCGATACGGGCGATACCGGCACGGATACCCCCCCGACAGAGGACACCCCCGAGGGGCTGACCCTGGAGGGCGACGACGATATTGATCTCCTGACCGGCAGCGATTTCGCGGATCTCCTCTCCGGCGGGGGCGGCGACGATCAGCTCAATGGCTATGATGGGGATGATCGGCTTGAGGGCGGAGAAGGTCACGACGTCCTGCATGGCGGCGAAGGCCGCGACACGATCGCAGGTGGCGAGGGCCGCGATCTGCTGCATGGCGAGGACGGCGGCGATCTGTTGACCGGTGATGCCGGGGATGACAGCCTTTACGGCCATTTCGGCAATGACACCCTAAGCGGCGGCGGTGCTGATGACCTTGGCCACGGCGGGCGGGGCAACGACCAGCTGGATGGCGGCTGGGGCCGTGATTCCCTGCATGGCAATGACGGCGATGACACGCTGGCCGGCGGCGCCGAGGAAGATGCCCTGTTTGGCGGCACCGGTGATGATCTGGTCTGGGGCGCCGACGACGGGGTCAGCAGCGATTTCCTCAATGGCGGCGATGGGGCGGATACCCTTGTTGCGGGCGCCGGGGATATCGTGACCGCAGGCGCAGGTGCGGATCAGATTATCGCCGGCGATCTGGATGACACCCAGGTGGCGGTGGATCTGGTGGATTACGACCCGGCCGAGGACCAGTTGATCGTTCTGTGGGAACCGGGCAGCGAACCGGAACCGGAGATCACCGTGGAGGAAAATCCGGACAACCCGGGCGAACAGATCATCCGACTTGACGGGGAAGAAGCGCTACGGGTGACCGGCGCGGCACCGCTTGATCCATCGGATATCCAGCTGATGGCAACCGACGATCCGGCCTTCCCGACGCTGCCCTTGCTCTGACTGTCGCGCCCTGGATCGCCTGTCGTCGGCGCGGGCACGCTGCGCGGCTGAACTGAAACAACAGCCCTGCCAACATCTCCTTTGCTTTTTGCCGCAAAACCTCCTATACGCGCCCATCTGCCGTGGAATCGCGGCGGATTTCTCCATGGGCCTGTGCTGGACGACATCCCGGCCTGCGCCATCCACTCTAACCTTATGAAGGAGACCCCGATGTCGATCACTGCTGAAGAAAAAGCACGCCTGATGAAAGAATTCGCAACCAAAGAAGGCGACACCGGTTCGCCCGAAGTTCAGGTTGCCATTCTGACCTCGCGCATCAACACCCTGACCGAGCACTTCAAGACCCACAAGAAAGACAACCACGGTCGTCGCGGTCTGCTGAAGATGGTTGCTCAGCGTCGTAAGCTGCTGGACTACACCAAAGGCAAGGACGAGGCCCGTTACCAGGACCTGATCCAGCGCCTGGGCATCCGCCGCTAAGCGCATCCTTTGCACTTCGATGCATCGCGCCCGTTCCTTTTGGAGCGGGCGTTTTTCATGGCTCATTCGTATGCCCGGCAGCCTGCCTGCACTGTGGTGCTGAAATTTCCGCCTTCTTCTGCTGACAGCCTGCTTTACCGGCGCAAAGGGCGCCATTGTATCACCCCTGTCACATTGCCGGATTAGCTCCAAGGCACAGCAAGGCAAGCGACGGATTTTCGATGAGAGATTTGAAGGACACGCCACGTGGCGACAAGGCAGAGGCCGACAGCAGCAGTGACGATCAGGCCCGGATCTTGCGCAAGGAACTCGCCCGGCTGACCCGCGGCGCCTCCCCCGTTTCGACCGTCAACATGATCAGTGACTGGGCCTTGCATCTGGCCCTGGCGCCGGACAAGAAGCTCTCCCTCGCGCTCAAGGCGCAGGAAAACTGGTTGAAATGGATGGGCATGGGCGCGCAGGAAACGGCACAGGAGGCCCATGCCCCCAGCCAGCGTCCCGATCGACGCTTTGCCGGGGAGGCCTGGTCGAAACAGCCCTATTCATCCATCGCGCAAGGCTTCCTGCTGGCCGAGGAGTTTGCCGATCAGGCCACCTCGAACGTGCCGGGCCTCAGCCCCTCGCACGAGCGGGCGATGACCTTCCTGATGCGCCAGATGATGGACACGGTGGCGCCGTCGAATTTCCTGTTCACCAACCCCGAAGCCATGGCCCGCACCGCGCAAGAGCACGGCAGCAACCTGATGCGCGGCGGGGCGGCGTTGTTTCGGGACTGGCAGGCGACGCTGGCCGGGGAAAAACCGCAGCCGCAGCTGCGGGTCGGGCAGGATCTGGCCACCAGCAAGGGCAAGGTGGTCTACCGCAACCACCTGATGGAACTGATCCAATACGAGGCCGTCACGGAAACGGTTCAGGCCGAGCCGATCCTGATCGTGCCCGCCTGGATCATGAAATACTACATTCTCGATCTCAGCCCGGAAAACTCGATGGTGCGCTACCTGACCGAGCAGGGTTTCACCGTCTTCATGATTTCCTGGCGCAACCCGGGGGCCGAGGATGCCGCGCTTGGCATGGCCGACTACCTGCAACAGGGGCCGATGGCGGCGCTGGACCACATCTGCGCGGCGACCGGCGCGGGCAAGGTGCACACGGTCGGCTATTGCCTGGGCGGCACGCTATTGTCGATTGCCGCCGCCGCCATGGCGCGGGACGGCGATGACCGGCTGCACAGCATGACCCTGTTGGCCGCGCAGACCGATTTCAGCGAAGCCGGAGAGCTGATGCTCTTCATCAACGAAAGCCAGGTCTCGTTCCTGGAGGATGTGATGGAGGCGCAGGGCTATCTCGATTCGGGCCAGATGATGAGCGCCTTTCAGATGCTGCGCTCCAACGATCTGATCTGGTCGCATATGATCCGCAGCTATCTGATGGGCGAGGATGACCTGCCGATGAACGATCTGATGGCCTGGAACATGGACACCACCCGGATGCCCGCGCGGATGCATTCGGAATATCTGCGCAAGATGTTCCTCAACAACGATCTGGCCGCCGGGCGCTACCATGTGGATGGTCATGCCGTCTCGCTGCGCGACATCCGCGTTCCGGTCTTCACGGTGGGCACCGAAACCGATCACATCGCGCCGTGGAAATCCGTGTTCAAGATCCACAATCTGGGCCATGCGGATGTGACCTTCGTCCTGACCAATGGCGGGCACAATGCCGGGGTGGTGTCCGAGCCCGGCCACAAGCGGCGCCATTTCCGCCTGCACACCGTGCGCGACCAGGACAAGGCATTGCCGCCGGAAGACTGGCTGGAGGTGGCAGGCCGACACGAGGGCAGCTGGTGGCCCGCCTGGGCCGACTGGCTGGCGGCGCGCTCCAGCGGCAAGACGGCGGCCCGCGTCATCACCGCCGCGCTGGAAGCGGCACCCGGATCCTATGTGAGAATGGACTGAGCCATGTTTCCAACAGCTGATCTGCTGCGCGGCAAAAAGGGCCTGATTGTCGGCGTTGCAAATGACCACTCCATCGCGGCGGGCTGCGCCAAGGCCTGCCACGCGGCGGGTGCCGATATCGCGCTGACCTATCAATCCGAGAAATCCCGGCGTTTCGTGCAGCCGGTGGCCGAGGCCGTGGAGGCCGATCTGTTGCTGCCTCTGGATGTGACCGACAGTGCGCAGACCGAGGCGGTATTCACCGAGATCGAGGACCGCTGGGGCAGGCTGGATTTCCTGCTGCACTCCATCGCCTATTGCCCGCGCGAAGATCTTCACGGCCGGGTGGTCGATTGCTCGCGCGAGGGGTTCGCCACGGCGATGGATATCTCGGTCCATTCGCTGATCCGCCTGGCCCGGCTGGCCGAGCCATTGATGGCGACGGGCGGCACCATCCTGACCGTGTCCTACCATGGGGCGGAAAAGGTGGTGGACCACTATAATATCATGGGACCGGTCAAGGCCGCGCTGGAATCCACGGTGCGCTATCTGTCGGTCGAACTGGGTCCCAAGAACATCCGGGTCAACGCAATGTCGCCGGGTCCCCTTGAAACCCGCGCCGCTTCGGGTATCGATCATTTTGACGCGCTGATCGACGACGCCAAGGCTCATGCGCCCCTGCACCGGCTGACCACCATCGAGGAAGTCGGCGCCCTCTCTGCCTGCCTGGTGTCGGATTTTGCCCGCTCGGTCAGCGGCAACACGGCCTATATCGACGGAGGACACCATGTCGTATGACGATGATGCCAACATGGAATATATCGAAAACAGGCCCTTCGACGAGATCGATGTGGGTGATCACGCCGAGCTGGTGCGCACCCTGACGGCACAGGACATCGATGCCTTTGCCGTCGTGTCGGGCGATGTGAACCCGTCCCATGTGGATCAGGAGTTTGCTCAGGGCGATATCTTTCACCGGGTGATCGCCCATGGCATGTGGGGCGGTGCGTTGATTTCCAATGTGCTCGGCACCCGGCTGCCGGGGCCGGGAACCATCTACCTCAACCAGTCGCTGAAGTTTCTGAAACCGGTCGGCGTCGGCGATACGGTCACCGTGCGCGTCACCGTGGTTGGCAAGGACGTCGAAAAGAAGCGCCTGACGCTGGACTGTCTCTGCTCCATCGGTGAGGGTGAGCCGGTGATCACCGGTCAGGCCGAAGTCATCGCGCCGGACAAGAAGATCCGGCGCCCCCGGGTGGCGATGCCCGATCTGGTAATGCACCGCAAGGGCGCCACCTTCGACCGGCTGCTGGCCGCTGCCCAAGAGGCACCCCCGCTCAGCACGGCCATCGTTCACCCCTGCGACAAGACCTCGCTTGAGGGCGCGATCTTGACCCGCGATCTGGACCTGGTCGCGCCCATTCTGGTCGGACCGCGGGCACGCATCGAAGCCACCGCTAGGGAGGCGGGCTTTGACCTGACGGGGTTCGAGATTATCGACACCCCGCACAGCCACGCCTCTGCCGAACGCGCGGTCGAACTGGTGCGCCAGGGCCGGGCGCGGGCGCTGATGAAGGGCGCGTTGCATACCGATGAAATCATGTCGGCGGCGGTCTCCAAGACCAAGGGGCTGCGCAGCGAACGCCGCATGAGCCATATCTACGTGATGGACGTGCCCACCTATCCCAAGCCGCTGCTGATCACCGATGCGGCGATCAATATCGCACCGGATCTGCAAACCAAGGCCGATATCGTGCAAAACGCCATCGATCTGGCCCGCGCCATCGGGATCGAGACCCCGAAGGTGGCGATCCTGTCGGCGGTGGAGACCATCACCCCGCGCCTGCAGTCCACGGTCGAGGCCGGCGCCCTGTGCAAGATGGCGGATCGCGGCCAGATCACCGGCGGTCTGCTGGATGGGCCGCTGGCCTTTGACAATGCGATTTCGATGCGCGCCGTGGCCAGCAAGGGGATCATCTCCGAGGTGGCGGGCCAGGCCGATATCCTGGTGGCCCCCGATCTGGAAGCGGGCAATATGATCGCCAAGCAGCTGATGTATCTGGCAGGTGCCGAGGCGGCGGGGATCGTTCTGGGCGCGCAGGTTCCCATCATGCTGACCAGCCGGGCCGATGACAGCCGCACCCGCGTGGCCTCGGCCGCGATTGCCGCCCTTTTCAACCAGGCGACACGGCCATGACCGCGATCCTGACGCTCAACGCCGGCTCTTCTTCGATGAAGTTCGCGCTGTACCGCAGCGCGGCGGAACCTGTGCAACTGCTGCACGGTCAGGTGGACGGCATCGGTCAGGCGGCACGGCTGGTCTTGCACACGCAGGACGGCAAGACCGCCCAGCCGGTGGCCTCCCCGGATCATGCCGCTGCCCTGGAGGCGGTGATGCAGGCGCTGGCGCCGCATATGAAGGGGCAGGAGATCGCAGGGATCGGCCACAGGATCGTGCATGGCGGGCCGGATTTCGCCAAGCCAGTGGTGCTGAGCACAGAGGTTCTGCAGGCGCTCACCAAGCTGGAGCCGCTGGCGCCGCTGCATCAGCCGCATAACCTGGCTGGCGTTGCCGCCGCCAAGGGAGCCTTCCCGGATGCCGTGCAGGTCGGCTGTTTCGATACGGCCTTTCACCGTGATCACCCTTGGGTGAATGACACTTTCGCCCTGCCGCGCAGCTACTATGACGAGGGCATTCGCCGCTACGGATTTCACGGGCTCAGCTATGACTATGTGACCGGGGTGATCGCGGAACGCTTCCCCGACCTGCACCAGGGCCGCATCATCGTGGCCCACCTGGGCAATGGCGCCTCCATGTGCGCGATCCGGCAGGGGCGCAGTGTCGGCTCGACCATGGGGTTCTCTGCCCTGGATGGCCTGCCCATGGGCACCCGCTGCGGGCAGATCGATCCGGGCGTTGTGCTGCATCTGATCGACCAGCGGGACATGTCTCCGCAGGACATCACCAAACTGCTGTATCGCGAAAGCGGGCTGTTGGGCCTGTCCGGCCTGTCATCGGACATGCGGGATCTGCTGGCCTCGGACCGGGTCGAGGCGGCAGAGGCCATCGACTATTACGTCTTCCGCGCCCGCCGCGAGATCGGCGCTCTGTCTGCGGTTCTGGGCGGGCTGGATGGCCTGGTGTTCTGTGGCGGCATCGGCGAAAACGCCAGCCCCATCCGCCAGCGCATCGCCGACGGGTTGGGCTTCCTCGGCATTGGAATTGATCCGGAGTTGAACCGGCAAAACGCGGAAGATATCGGCACGGGATCGACCCGCGTGATGATCATCCCGACCGATGAAGAACGCATCATCGCCCGCGCGGTTGCGGCTGAACTCTAGGCTCTGACCTTATCCCACGGGTGCAGCTTCGTTCTCTGGTAGGATCCAGCCTCTTGCAGGTAGTACTAGTTATGTTATTACGTGACACACTCTCACGACTCTCTGTATGCCCATGCCCCGTTCCTCTCGTCGCAATCTTGGTGCCACCGGCCTGCCCATCCGCAAACGGGCGGGCGATCCGATGGCAACCTATGACCGTTTGCCGCCTCAATTGCGCAGCTGGATGCAGGCTGCGGCACTGCCATGGTCGCCGAAATCCTGCCGCAGCATCTGGATGAAGGTGAAACAGCGCGGCGGCTCGGATGCGCAGGCCCTGGCCCGGCTGCAACAGGTGGAAACCGCCATGCTGAAACGCGCGGCACAGGAGCAGGAGGCAAGCGGCCTGCGCGGCCAAAGCTAAACGCTCGACAAATCGTCAATCTATCAGGCGCTTCTGGCGCTTTTACTTTCAATCCAAGGCAAAGTGATGTAAGGGCCGGGCATCTGAGACGTTGCGCCATGGCCCCGGCGCTCGAAAGAAAGATACAAGGGGGCCGGCGGCAATGGGGCCGCCACGCAAACGGGAGACCCGGGATACGCCTGGGAGAGCTCCCACTTAGGATGCTGATATGTTCAACGTTACGAAGAAATCGATGCAGTGGGGCGAGGAAACGCTCACACTGGAAACCGGCAAGGTTGCCCGCCAGGCAGACGGCTCTGTGATTGCCACCCTCGGCGAAACCTCGGTGATGGCAAACGTCACCTTTGCCCGCCAGCAAAAACCCGGCCAGGACTTCTTTCCCCTGACCGTCCACTACCAGGAAAAATACTACGCCGCGGGCAAGGTCCCCGGTGGCTTCTTCAAGCGTGAGGCCCGCCCCACCGAGAAGGAAACCCTGACCGCGCGTCTGATCGACCGTCCGATCCGCCCGCTGTTCGTCCCCGGCTTCAAGAACGAAGTGCTGGTGATGTGCACCGTGCTGAGCCACGATCTGGTCAATGACCCCGATATCGTCGCGATGATCGCCGCCTCTGCCGCGCTGACCATCTCCGGCGCGCCCTTCATGGGTCCGATCGCCGGTGCCCGCGTCGGTTTCGAGGATGGCGAATACGTTCTGAACCCGACCGTCGACGACATGCAGGATCTGCGCCTCAACCCCGAGCAGCGCCTCGACCTGGTTGTGGCCGGCACCAAGAACGCCGTGATGATGGTGGAATCCGAAGCTTACGAGCTGACCGAAGCAGAGATGCTGGGCGCCGTGACCTTTGCCCACGAGCAGATCCAGCCGGTGATCGACCTGATCATCTCGCTGGCCGAAGAAGCAGCGAAAGAGCCCTTCGACTTTGCCGCGCCGGACTACTCCGAGCTCTATGAAGCGGTCAAAGCCGCCGGTGAAGAGCAGATGCGCGCCGCCTTCGCGATCACCGACAAGCAGGAGCGCACCGCCGCTGTTGCCGCCGCCCGCGAAGCCATCAAGGAAGGCTTGAGCGAAGAACAGCTGGAAGACGCGAACCTCGGTTCTGCACTGAAGAAGCTGGAAGCAGGCATCCTGCGCGGTGACGTGGTCAAGACCGGCAAGCGTATCGACGGCCGCAAGACCGACGAGATCCGCGACATCGTGTCGGAAACCGGCCTGCTGCCGCGCACCCATGGTTCTGCCCTGTTCACCCGCGGTGAAACCCAGGGTCTGGTGGTGACCACGCTGGGCACCGGCGATGACGAGCAGTTCATCGACGCCCTGCACGGCAACTTCAAATCCAACTTCCTGCTGCACTACAACTTCCCGCCCTACTCGGTTGGTGAAGTTGGCCGCGTGGGTTCGCCCGGTCGCCGAGAAATCGGCCACGGCAAGCTGGCATGGCGCGCGCTGCAGGCGGTTCTGCCCGCAGCAACCGACTTCCCCTACACCATCCGCGTGGTCTCCGAGATCACCGAATCGAACGGCTCCTCCTCGATGGCGTCGGTCTGCGGTGGCTCCCTGTCGATGATGGACGCGGGCGTTCCGCTGAAGGCACCGGTGGCCGGTGTTGCCATGGGTCTGATCCTGGAAGACGACGGTTCCTACGCGATCCTGTCCGACATCCTGGGTGACGAAGACCACCTCGGCGACATGGACTTCAAGGTGGCCGGTACCGAGAACGGCATCACCTCGCTGCAGATGGACATCAAGGTCGCAGGCATCACGCCCGAGATCATGGAAAAAGCCCTGGAGCAAGCCAAGGCCGGTCGTCTGCACATCCTCGGCGAAATGGCCAAGGCCCTGTCGGAAACCAACGCCTTCTCCGTCCATGCTCCGCGCATCGAGACCATGAACATCCCGACCGACAAGATCCGTGAAGTGATCGGTTCGGGCGGCAAGGTCATCCGCGAGATCGTCGAAGTCTCCGGCGCCAAGGTCGACATCAACGACGATGGCGTGATCAAGATCGCCTCCTCCAACGGAGAAGCCATCCAGAAGGCCTATGACATGATCCACGCGATCGTGGCTGAGCCGGAAGAGGGCGCCATCTACAAGGGCAAGGTCGTCAAGATCGTCGACTTCGGCGCCTTCGTGAACTTCTTCGGCAAGCGCGACGGCCTGGTGCACGTCAGCCAGATCGAGAACCGCCGCCTGAACCATCCGTCGGACGTTCTGAAGGAAGGCCAGGAGGTCTGGGTCAAGCTGCTGGGCTTTGATGATCGTGGCAAGGTACGCCTGTCGATGAAAGTCGTCGATCAGGAAACCGGCGAACCCGCCGCGCCTGAAAAGAAAGAGGAAGCCGCGGACTGATCCGCAGCCTCGTCTAGACATCGAAAGGCCCCGCTGGCAACGGCGGGGCCTTTTCTTTGCCGTCGGGCATCCTCACAGATCCAGCGAAAGCCGACCGCCCCGGAAAGACCCTCTGATCAAATGACCGGGGGTGCCGATTTCTGGATGATCCTCGCTCCAGTCGCGGTAACGGTCGTTGGTCACAATCCGCGCGCCAAGATCCCGGGCCGCCATCAGGATTGCCGGATCGGCGGGCGTGCCCTTTGGTACAACCATGACCCGGTCACGCGGCAGGCCCAGCGCCTTGGCAAGGCTGCCATCGTGCATGTAGCTGCCGGACAACAGGTAGCCTGCATTGGCGTCGAAAATCACACCAGGAGCGTAGCCTTCTGCTGTCAAGCAGGACACGACCTCGCGAACGGTCTCCAGCTGCGGCACGCCATCACGCCAATGCATGACGTTTGATCCATCCAGCACGACGGGCTGTCGAGTGTCTGCCGCCTTCTCCCTGGCAGCAATGGCACGGATCAGAAGGATCAGACTGGCCAGCACCGATGGCAGGCTCAGCAACAGGAGATCCTGCAGGCCGGGCACCATGATCGCCACCAGGGTCGCCGCAATTGAAATGGAAAAAAGAACAGCCTGAACACGCATAGGGCGACCCTACGCCCGACACCCGGCAAGTCAATCCAACATCGCGGAAACGGCGCGCTTCCTTCGCTGACCAAAGCGGTTTAAGGCTTTTGCTCATGCACTCCTTGATCATCCACATGTCCGGCAATGCCAAACGCGCCGCAAATGTCGAACATCTGCTCTACACTTTGCCGCATGCCGAAGTGGCAGAGGCCGTGAACGGCCGCGACGCCGTAGCCCACAGGCTGCATCCGCTACGCAAAGGGGATTTCTATACGCCACGCTATCCCTTTCCCCTGTCACCGGGCGAGGTCGGCTGCTTCCTGTCGCACCGGACGTGCTGGCAGCGGATCGTCGATGAGGGCTGGGACCATGCGCTGATCGTCGAGGATGACCTGTCGGTGGAGCCGGAACTTTGGCAAACAGCGCTATCGCTGGTGGAAACCCATGCCGATGCCGACAGTTTCATCCGCCTGCCCGCCAAGCGGCGCGAAACCCCGGTCGCAAGCATCGATCAGAACGGCGCGGCCAAGCTGTTCCTGCCCCGCGTGATCGGCCTGCAGACGGTGGCACAGGTGGTGGGGCGCAATGCGGCGGCAAACCTTCTGGCCGCCAGCACCACCATCGACCGGCCCGTGGATACGTTCCTGCAGATGCACTGGGTGCACGGCCAGCGGATCCAGACCATCCTGCCCAATGGCGTATCAGAGCTGACCGAGGCGTTGGGCGGCTCCACCATCCAGAGCAAGAAAGGCGGCAACAAGCTGGCTCGCGAATTCAAACGCGCACTCTACCGCGCCCAGGTCGCGGCCCGCCCACAAAAGGCGTGATCGCTGGACTTCGTCGCAAGGCTGTGCAAGTCAGCATGACATGAAAGCCCCTGTTCAGAATACCACCCCACTGCGCTTTGCGCGAATTAGCGTCCCGGCCTGATCGTCGGGCCGGGTGGTCAAACTCTGAACATTCAATGCGCACCTTCTATTGCATTCCGTGCGCCTCTCAAGGTTTTCAAAATGTCCCAGATACATCCCGTGCTGCACATCCTGTGCGGCAAGATCGCATCCGGCAAGTCCACCCTGGCCCATCGCCTGAAACGCCAGGACAGTGCGGTTCTGATCGCCGAGGACGATTGGCTCAGCACGCTCTTTCCCGGCGAGATCAGCTCTGGCGCGGATTACCTGCGCTGCACCGCCAGGCTGCGCGCGGCCATCGCGCCCCATATCGTTGACCTGTTGAACGCGCGCGTCTCTGTGGTCTTGGATTTCGCAGCCAACACGGTGCAGCAACGCGAATGGATGCGCAGCCTTCTGGACCACACCGACGCGGCCCATCAATTGCATGTGCTCGATGTTCCGGATGAGGTCTGCCTGGCCCGCCTAAGGACGCGAAACGCGCAAGGCGATCACCCGTTTGCCGCCAGCGAAGAACAGTTTCACCACTTCTCGAAACACTTTGCCCTGCCCAGGCCGCAAGAGGGGTTCAATATCGTGTTTCACACCGCCGCCGACGAGGAATCCCCGAAATGACAAAGGGGCCGTGCGGCCCCCTTGCAAACTTCAAAATGGTCTTCCGGCTTATTCCGGCGCCTTGGTCTTGCGCAGGTAGGGGAAGATGGTTTCGAACGCGCCGAATTTCGCCTTGGCGTCTTCGTTCGACACGCTCGGCGGGATGATCACGTCTTCGCCCGGCACCCAGTTCGCGGGGGTGGCTACGCCATTGCCGGTCGCCATCTGCAGACCGTCCAGCGCGCGCAGGATCTCGGCAAAGTTGCGGCCCACCGACATCGGGTAGGTCATCGACAGTTTCAGCTGCTTGTCGGGGCCGATGATGAAGACCGAACGCACGGTGGCGCTGTCGGCCGGGGTGCGACCATCGGGCAGGTAGGCTTCGGCGGGCAGCATGTCAAAGGCCTTGGACACCGCAAGACCTTCGTCCGCGATGATCGGGAACCCGGCAGAGGCCTTGGCGTAGCTCTCGATATCGCCCTTCCACTTCTTGTGGTCCTCGACACCATCGACGGAAACACCGATCACCTTGGTGTTGCGCTTGGCCCACTCGTCGGCCAGCTGCGCCACGGCGCCGAACTCGGTGGTGCAGACCGGGGTGAAGTCCTTGGGGTGGGAAAACAGGATCGCCCAGCTGTCACCGATCCAGTCATGGAAGGTGACGGTGCCCTGATCGGTCTCGGCGGTGAAATTCGGAACCACATCGTTGATGCGCAAACCCATGGAGGTCTCCTCTTCGCATTCATATTCAGTTTTTGATACGTATCTTGCTACGCAAGGTAATCAATCCCGGCGCAGGTTAAACCCCTGATGTGACAAGACCAGCACAAAAGCGCCAATTCCCTGCGACAAAACGGAAAATCTGCATTCACCAGACAGGTTTGCACGAGAGGTAATTTGATCAAATTTTTTCATGCGGCCTTGCCCATGGGTCAATGCAATGACACAGTGGCGCGCGAAAGGGTCGGCATGACCCCGCAATGCGTCTGATTTTGGGAGATCCGGACATGATCGAGAAACGCGACTTTTACATCAACGGCCAATGGGTTGCTCCGGCGGCCGCGAAGGACCACCAGGTCATCGATCCCTCCACAGAAGAGCCCTGCGCGGTGATTTCCCTCGGCAGCGAGGCGGACACCAATGCCGCCGTGGCCGCCGCCAAGGCCGCCCTGCCCGGCTGGATGGCCACCCCGGTGGAAGACCGGATCGCGCTGGTGGAAAAGCTGATCGAGATCTACCAGGCCCGCAGCGAAGACCTGGCCCAGGCCATGTCTACCGAGATGGGCGCCCCGATCGACATGTCCCGCAGCGAGCAGGTTGGCGCAGGCATCTACCACCTGAAGAACTTCGTGCGCGCGGCCAAGGCGTTCGACTTCGAACGCCCGCTGAGCGACCGCTTCCAGAACGACCGGATCATTTACGAGGCCGTGGGCGTTGCCGCCCTGATCACGCCCTGGAACTGGCCGATGAACCAGATCACCCTCAAGGTGGGTGCTGCCGCCATCGCGGGCTGCACCATGGTCCTGAAGCCGTCGGAGGAAAGCCCGCTTGATGCGATGATCTTTGCCGAGATGATGGACGAGGCAGGCTTCCCCGCCGGTGTCTTCAACCTCGTGAATGGCGATGGCGTCGGCGTCGGCTCACAGCTGTCGTCGCACCCGGACGTGGACATGGTCTCCTTCACCGGCTCGACCCGCGCGGGCACCGCGATCTCCAAATCCGCAGCCGACACCCTGAAAAAGGTCCACCTCGAGCTGGGTGGCAAGGGCGCCAATGTGATCTTTGAAGACGCCGACGAAAAGGCGGTGAAGCGCGGCGTGCTGCACATGATGAACAACACCGGCCAAAGCTGTAACGCGCCGTCGCGGATGCTGGTGCAGAAGGGCATCTACGATCAGGCCGTCGCCACCGCCGCCGAGGTTGCCGCCAAGGTCACCGTCGGCCCCGCCTCGCAGGAAGGCCGCCACATCGGCCCCGTGGTGAACGAGACCCAATGGAACAAGATCCAGGACCTGATCCAGAAGGGCATCGACGAAGGCGCCCGCCTTGTCGCCGGTGGCACCGGCCGCCCGGATGGCCTGAACAAGGGGTTTTACGTCAAGCCGACCGTCTTTGCCGATGTGAACAACCAGATGACCATCGCCCGCGAAGAGATCTTTGGCCCGGTCCTGTCGATCATCCCGTTCGAGACCGAGGAAGAAGCCGTCGCGATCGCCAATGACACCCCCTATGGTCTGACCAACTACGTGCAGACCCAGGACGGTGCCCGAGCCAACCGCATGGCCCGCGTGCTGCGCTCGGGCATGGTCGAGATGAACGGCAAGTCCCGCTCCCCCGGCGCGCCCTTTGGCGGCATGAAACAGTCCGGCAACGGTCGCGAAGGCGGCATCTTCGGGATCGAAGACTTCCTGGAAGTGAAAGCCGTCGGCGGCTGGTCCACCGACTGATTTTCGCACCCTTTGAAATCGCAAAAGCCGCCCTCATCCGGGGCGGCTTTTTTGTAGTGAGATATGCAAATCGCGTTGGTCTGCTTTGAGCCCAAAGTTGACCAATGCTGCACGAGACATCAATGTCGGCTCCAGCACTAAAGCCTATTATGAATGGTTGTGCGCCATGCACCAGTAAACCAAGCAAGAGAGTTGTGAGATACGCATGAGCTTCAAATATCCGGAATGGTTCAATCCCCAGCCCACACTAAAGAGTGACGCACTTTTGTTGCGACCACTGGCCGAAGAAGATCGTACCGCGCTGACAATAGCTGCCAGCGATCCGGCTATATGGGCTGGGCATCCAGCACGAAACAGATATCAAGCAAGCGTCTTTTCCAACTATTTCGACGCGCTTCGTGATATCGGCGGGTGCCTTCTGGTCCTGGACCAAGACAATCAGGAAGTGATCGGCTGTTCCGCGTTTTACACAGACGATAATGCACCGTCCCGGCTTTCTATTGGCTTCACGTTTCTGACCTGTGATCACTGGGGGGGATCAACAAACCGCGCAATGAAGCGTCTGATGCTCGATCACATTTATAGAGGTGCGTCGGAAGCATGGTTTCATATCGCACCGGAGAATTTTCGATCGCAGGCAGCCACCAAAAAGCTGGGAGCGGTGTTTACCCATGAGGACAAAATGGACTTGGGCGGCGGACCACAGCTGTGGCAATGCTACTGTCTCACCCGCGAAACGTGGACTGCAAAAGACACTGAAAACGGCAATAGCTGACAATCGGGGGCGTTGTAGGAACGGCAGAAAAGTCCGCAAACCGGACGAACACGCCTTACAGACACCGCCTCCCCCTCACACCCAAACCTGATCCGGATCCGGCAGCGGGATGGCTGACAGCAGCTCCTGCGTGTAGGGCGCTGTGGGGGCGGCGAACAGGTCTGCCGTCGCGGCATTCTCGACGATTTCGCCCTGGTAGAGCACCAGAATGCGGCTGCACAGGCGGCGGATCACCGACAGGTCGTGGCTGATGAAGGCCAGCGTCAGCCCAAGTTCACGCACCAAGTCTTCGAGCAGGTTCAGCACCTGCGCCTGACTGGAGACATCCAACCCCGAGACGATCTCATCCGCGAGGATGAAATCGGGGCGCAGGGCGATGGCGCGGGCGATGCCGACGCGCTGACGCTGCCCGCCCGACAGCTCATGCGGATAACGGCTGGCAAAGGCGCGGGGCAGGCCGACCATATCCAAAGCCTCCTTCACGCGGGCATCGATCCCCTCCAGCCCCTGCAGGCGCAACGGCCCTGCAATGATCCCGCCCACCCGGCGGCGTGGGTTGAGCGAGGACAGGGGATCCTGAAAGATCATCTGGAACCGCCGTCGCAGGGGGCGCAGATCCTCCTCGCCCATATGGGTGATGTCTGTCCCCTCGAAATCGATCTGGCCGCTGTCCGGTTCGATCAGCCGGATCAGGGCGCGCCCTAGGGTGGACTTGCCCGAGCCAGAGCCGCCGACGATGCCCAGCACCTCTCCTTTCGGGATCTGGAAACTCAGACCTTTCAGGATCTCGATACGGGGGGCGGGGCCCAACAACGGCTTGCGCGACATATCAGGAAAGCTGAGCCGCAGATCCTTCACGTCATAGATCACATCGCTCATGCCGCGCCCTCCATTTGTCGGTCAAAGGCCGCAACTTCTTCCTCCACCGCGCGGATCACCGCATCGGGGACCGGGGTCAGGCTGCCGTCCGGGTCGGTGTATTTCGGCGTCGCCGCCAACAGGGCCGCGGAATAAGGGTGACCAGGGCTGGCGAAGAAATCGCGCACCTGCGTGTCCTCGACCACCATGCCGGAGTAGAGCACGCTCATGGTCTGGCAGACCTTGGAGACCACGCCCAGATCATGGGTCACGAACAACAGCGCGGTGCCATGGCGCTGCTGCATCTCGGCGATCAGCCGCAGGATCTGTTTCTGCACGGTCACATCCAGCGCGGTTGTCGGCTCATCCGCGATGATCAGCTTCGGCTCTGCCGCAAAGGCCGAGGCGATGAGAATCCGCTGGCGCATCCCGCCCGACAGCTCGTGCGGATAGGCGCGCATGACGCGGGCGGGATCGGGGATATGGACCTCATTGAGCAGTTCCAGCGCGCGGGCCTCGGCCGCCTTGCGCGACCAGCCAAGGATATCCACCAGCCGATTGGTGATCTGCGGCCCCACCCGGCGCGAGGGGTTGAGCGCGGTCAGCGGGTCCTGCGGGATCAGCGCAACCTTGGCCCCGATCCTTTGGCGGCGCGCCCGAGGGGAGAGCTGCTCCAGATCCTCGCCATCAAGGATAATCCGCCCACCGGTGACAGACAGCGCCTGCGGCAGGGTGCCCAGCACCGATTTGCCGATCATGGATTTGCCGGCACCGCTTTCGCCGACCAGGGCACGGACCTCGCCCGCGGCCACATCGATGGAGACACGGCGCAGGATCGGCGTCTGCCCCCGCAGCCGGACGGTCAGGTCTTGAATAGACAGAAAGCTCATCGCAGCACCGGGTCGAAATGGTCCTTCAGCCCCTCACCCAATTGCGAGAAACTGAGGACGGTGAAGAACAGCGCCACCAACGGGAAGACCAGCACCCACCAGGCCTGATGGACGGAGGTGCGCCCTTCGGCGATCATGCCGCCCCAGGTGGGCGCATCGGTGGAGATCGAGAGGTTCACAAAGCTGAGGATCGCCTCGACGATGACTGCGATGCCCATTTCCAGCGTCAGAAGGGCGACGATGGTGGGCAGCACATTGGGCAGGATCTCGGTCAGGGCGGTGCCAAACCGGCTGCGCCCCACCACTTGCGCCGAGGCGACGTAATCCATCTTGGACTGGCTCATCGCCTCGGCCCGGATCACGCGGGCGAACCGCGTCCAGTCGATCACCACGATGGCGATGATGATCGAGGTCATGCCGGTGCCAAGGACGGCGATCAGCAGGATCGCGAATAGCACCGGTGGAAAGGCCATCCAGATGTCCACAAGGCGCGAGATCACCAGATCGGCCCAACCACCGTAATAGCCCGCGATCAGCCCCAGCGTGGCCCCGATGAGGCAGGTCAGAACGCCTGCGATCAGCGCCACCGTCAGGGCAAGCCGCGCACCATGCAGAATACGGCTCAGGACATCGCGGCCCAGGGAATCGGTACCCAACCAGTAATTGGGATCAGCGCCCGCCTGCCAGAAGGGCGGCATGCGCCCGGCGAACAGATCCTGCGCCAAGGGGTCATGCGGGCTGATCCAGGGTGCCAACAGCGCGGCCAACACCAGAATGGTGATCCAACCGCCTGACAGCCACAGGCGCAGGCCGGGTTTGCGAGAGTGTGCTCGGATATCACGCATGGCGCAGCCTCGGGTTCAGGGCGGCATAGGTCATGTCGACGACCAGGTTGACCACGGTGAAAATCAGGGCGAACAGGATCACGATCCCCTGGATCAGCGGCAGATCGCGGTTGATGACCGCATCGATCGCCATGTTGCCAAGGCCTTCGTAAGAGAACAGCCGCTCCACGATCACCGTGCCGCCAATCAGGAAGGTGAACTGCACGCCCACCAGGGTCAGCGTCGGCAGGATCGCATTGGGCAGCGCCTCGCGGGTGATGATGCTGGTCTCCGAATACCCCTTGGTGCGCGCTAGCGTCACTAGTCCAGATGCATGGTTTCTTTCAGTGACTGTTTAAGGAGCTGCGAAATGATCGCCGCCAAGGGGATCGCCAGCGCCAGCGCAGGCATGAACATGTGGGCAACGATATCGGCCCAGACATCGAACCGCAGGCGAATGAAGCTTTCCCAAAGGTAGAAATTCGACTGGAACTCGAAGCCCAGCGAGGGCGAGATGCGCCCCGAGATATGGAACAGCGGCCAGAGAACGCCGAACAGCAGGATCAGCACCAGCCCCCAGAGGAAATCCGGCACCGACAGCGCCATGCCGCCAGTGACGTCAATGGCGCCCTCAACGCGTGTCCCCCGGTAAAGCGTCGCGGTCAGTGCCATGGCGCCGCCCAGCGCCACAGCGATGACCAGTGCCATCACTGATAGTTCCAGCGTGGCGGGCAGGCGGCCCAGAACCAGCTCCGACACCGGCTGGCGCAGCGAAATCGAGGTGCCGAAATCCCCCTGAAGCACGCCTCCTGCCCAGATCAGAAACTGTTCGGGGATGGATTTATCAAGGCCGTAAAGTTCTTGAAGCCGCTGGATATCCGCATCGGTGGCCCCCGGCGGCAGCATCATGGCAATCGGGTTGCCCGGCACCACGCGGATGACCACAAAGACGATGACCGCTACCCCGACCAGCGTCACAGCCGTGGCCGCCAGCCGCGCGATCATTCTGCGCAGGATCTGCATTCTCTACCTTCGTTCTGTCAGGTCGTGAAAAAGGGCAGCGGGGGTCGGCGCAATCAATCCGCCCCCGCCGCCAAGGAAGACGTGGTGTCAGGCCCGCGTCATCAGGTGGGGCAGAAGCGCCCCGGAGGCATGGGGAACCACCTTGATCTGGTCGCTGTGCAGGATCGGCTGCACATATTGCAGCAGCGGAATGACCAGCGCATTGGCGGCGATGAAGCGGTCCACCTCTTTCCAGCCATCGATCCGCTTGGCCTCATCGGCCTCACCCCACAAGGGCAGGATCTTCTGCATCAGGTCTTCGCCGTCCCAGACCGAATGCGGCGAGGGGCCGAACATGGCAAAGCCGGTCGAGGTGGTGGGATCGCCGATCGAGTTGCCCCAGTTGTAGAAGGCCGCAGGTGCCAGCGTATCCGCCGCGCGCAGCTCGTAATGCTTGGCGATCTCGTAGACTTCGATCTCGGCCTCGATGCCGACCCGGCGCCACAGGCCGACGATGGCCTGGATGATCTCATAGTCCTTGGGCTTGAAGCCGCGGGTGGTCTGGATGGTGAATTTCACCGGATTGTCCGGCCCATAGCCTGAGGCAGCCAGCAACTCCTTTGCCTTTTCCGGGTCATAGGCGACCTTGATCGAGGCATCATAGGCCGAGTAATCCGGCGTCTGCAGCGTGTCGATGGCAACGCCATAACCCGACAGCAACCGGTCGATGATCAGCTGCTTGTCGATGGCGTGGGCCATGGCCATACGCACATTGGCGTCCTTCATCACCTCCACATCATTGATGAAGATCATGCCGATATCCGACACCGGCGCGGCGGTGCCCATGATGCCGGATTTCTCCTTCAGGCGGTCGAACTCCTCATAGGGCATTTCCAGCGTCACATGAGCGTTGCCCGATTCCACCTCGGCCACACGGCTGGCGGCATCGGTCACGAACTTGATGGTGACGGATTTGAACTCGGGCGCGCCGCCCCAGTAGTTTTCATTCGCCTTGAGACGCACGAAGGCGTTGCGCTCGAACTTCTCGACCATATAGGGGCCGGTGCCCACAGGCGCGGCTTCGAACCCGTCGGCGCCGACGGATTCATAGTATGTCTTGGGCAGGATATAGCCGGTGAGGAAGCTCATCCATTTGAAGATCGTCGGCTCATAGGCCAGCACATCCGCCGTCACCCGGTTGCCCTCGATCGCGTAATTGCCGATCTTGCCCCAGATGAACTGGATCGGGTTGCCGGTCTCGGGGTTGCCCGCGCGCTCCAGCGACCAGGCCACGTCCTCGGGCGTCAGGGGATCGCCATTGTGCCAGGTCACCCCTTCGCGCACATCCATCCAGATCTTGGTCTTGTCCTCGTTCCAGCCATAGCCGGTCAGGATGCCGGAGCCGAAGGACAGATCCGGGTTCTGCGGGATGAACAGGTCAAACACCGACTGGTAGATGCCCTGGATGGTCGGGTTCACCGCCGAAGGGCCCACGGTCGGATCCCAGCTTGGCAGGTTGACGTTATAGGCGATCACCAGCTCCTCGATCCCGGCGGCAAAGCTGGGCAGGCTGGCCCCCGCAAGGGCCACGCTGGCGGCGGTACTTTGTAATAACGTGCGTCTTGTCAGTTTCATTGTGCTTTTCCCTGTTGGTTGGACGACCGGCCTGTTGTTTTTGTTAGGCACCGGCCAGTTTTTGCCCGAGCAGATATCCCGCCCCGGCTCCGGTTCCCGCGCCTGGCCAGACCGCCGCCCCGGTGTGATAGAGATCACGAATGGGGGTAGAGCCGTCAGCGAACCCGCGCAGGGGCCGGAACATGAAATGCTGGTTCAGATGGTGACTGCCGCAGACCTGATCCCCGCCCACAAGGTTCGGGTTGTCGGCCTCCAGCATGGCGGGAGTCACGATATGCTGGCCAAGGATCTTTGCCCCTGTGCCGGGTGCATAGGTTTCAAGAATATCGAGCGCGCGATCAGCCATCGGCTGCGCCGCGTCAGCCCAGTCGGTTGCGGTGATCTGCCCGGCAGCATCGCCCTGGATCTGCCCCGGCGCCATGCGCACCTGCAGCCACAGGACATGCTTGCCCTCGGGCGCTCGGCTCGGGTCCACGGCGGTGGGCTGACCGCAGACGATCACAGGTTCATCCGGCAACAGCCCCGCCTTCGCCTGCGCATAGGTGCGCGCCATCTGATCCAGGCTCGGCGCCATATGCACATAGGCAAAGCGTTTCAGATCGTCGCCTGCCGCCCAATCCGGCAGACCCTCCATCGCGAGGTGGATCATCATGGTCCCCGGCGCATGGGCGAAGTTCTCCATGCCCCGGTCATAGCGTTTGTCTGGCGTGCCCCCGGTCAGGCGCAGCATCGCCGCAGGGGCGACATTGGCGATCACCGCCCGCTTCGCCTCTACCCGCGTTCCATCTGCCAGCTCGATACCCGTGGCGCGTCCGCCCGCATGCAGGATGCGCGAGACTTCGGCCCCGCAAATCACAGATCCGCCGCGCGCCTCGATCATGGCCACCATGGCCTTGATCATGCCGTCGGCGCCGCCCTGCCCCAGCACCATGCCAAAGGCCTGATTGACCTGGCCTTCAAGGTAGGGAAACAGCGCACCGCCCGCCACATCCGGGGCAAAATCCAGGTGCATGCCCCAGGCCGCCAGAAGTGCCTGCACCTTGGGCGACTGGAAGGTCTCTTCCAGCCAGCTGCGCGGCGAGGAGGCCAGGAATCGCCCCAGATCCATCAGGCCCGCAGATCCCATCTTGCGCCAGGACTTCCAGCCCAAAGATGCAAATGCACGTTTATTAATCGAACTCCCGAGCAGCGCGAATAAAATCTCGGCACGGGCAGGAAATTCTGCGCCAAGGGTCTCCCAGGTGTCTCCGTCGGCCGCGTTTTCAGCCGCAATCCGCGCCGCATTCGCAGCCGAATCGGTACCGACCCCCAGCCAGGTTTGATCCGGAAAAACCGAGGCAAAACACTCTGCAGCCGGGGCGAATCCAAGCCCATGCCCGGCCAGTTCATCTGCGTATTTTTGATGGAATGCAGACCCTGCGAAGAGCGACAAGTTCATCGCCGCCCAGTCATGGCGGAAGCCAGGAAGCGTGTATTCTCCGGTCTTTACGGCCCCGCCCGGCACCTCGGCACGCTCATAGACGGCAACCCGCCAACCCTTTGCCGCAAGATGTGCAGCGCAGGCCAGAGAGTTGTGGCCGCTTCCGATAATGACTGCATCCGGCGTCACGGACATGGGTGGAATCCCTTATTCTTCACATATTGATATTTGCAAATGCATTTAAATCTGTCTAGCATGGATTTGTCATCGCACGAAAGCGGCACCAATAGACCGCGCACAACACGGGAGGCGATAATGACCGCAACAACCGCATTGGACGGGCTTGGCGCCAAGCTTTTGACCGGAGAGATCGAAGTCGTGGACTGCAGCGGGGTGCTGGGCCCCAACACTCCGATCCTGCAACTGCCCGAGGATTTCGCGAAGAACACCCCCAAGGTCGAGATCCACAAGATCAGCGAATACGACGAGGACGGCCCCTTCTTTGCCTGGAACTGGATGAAGCTGGGCGAACACACCGGCACGCATTTCGACGCGCCGCACCACTGGATCACCGGCAAGGATTTCGAAGAGGGCTATACCGATACGCTGGACGTGCAGCGCCTGGTCGCGCCGGTCAATGTGCTCGACTTCTCCAAGGAGTGCGGCGCGGATGCCGATTTCCTGCTGACCATCGACCACGTCAAGGCCTGGGAGGCCGAGCATGGCGAGATCAACGCCGGGGAATGGGTCGTCCTGCGCAGCGACTGGGACCAATACGCCGACGACGAGGCCAAGTTCCTCAACGCCGATGAAACCGGCCCGCACACTCCCGGACCGACCGCCGAGGTGATCCAGTATCTGGTCGACAAGGGCATTGTCGGCTGGGGCAGCCAGTGCATCGGCACCGATGCGGGCATGGCCGGCGGCATGACCCCGCCATTTCCGGCGCATAACCTGCTGCATGCCAACAACCGCTTTGGCCTCGCCTCGCTTGCCAATCTGGACAAGCTGCCCGCCAAGGGCGCCATCCTGATCGCCGCGCCGCTGAAGATCCAGCGCGGCACCGGCAGCCCGATCCGCGCCCTGGCGCTGGTCCCGAAGGGATAAGACCAGATGGCCGCCGCCCCCCACATCATCATCGGCACCGGGATCAATTCCCTGGTCGCCGCAGCGCTTCTGTCCCGCAAGGGGCAGCCGGTGCTGATGCTCGAACGCTCTGATCGGATCGGCGGCTGCATGCGCACCGATGAGATCACGCTGCCGGGCTATGCCCATGATGTGATGGCGGCGACCTTCGTTCTGTTCCTGACCTCCCCCGCCTATGCAGAACTGGCCGAGGATCTGGGCAGGCACGGGCTGGAGTTCTGCCACACGGCCCATCCCACGGCGGTGCTGCGCCCCAATGGCCGCGCCACGGTACTGACCATGGACCGCACCGCCAATATCGCGGCCTTTGATGCGCTCAACCCCGGTGACGGAGCGCAGCATGGCCGTGATGTGGGTGGGATCGCAGCGGATGCGGAGTTCCTCTTTGCGCTGCTTGGCGGCTCTCTGTGGTCGCTTGGCACCGCGAAACTGCTGGCGAAACAGGCCTGGAAGCGCGGCCTCAACGGTCTGAAATCCTGGGTCGGCGCGGCGCTGCAACCGGCGCGCGGCTGGCTGGAATCCTCTTACGGCTCCGAAGACATGCAGGCGCTTTGGGCGCCCTGGGTGCTGCACTGCGGGCTGACACCGGAAAGCACCTATTCCGGGCAGATGGGCCGTGTCATTGCCTTCGCGCTGGAGGCCGCCGGAGCACCGGTGGTCAAGGGCGGCGCCGGTGCGGCAGCCGTAGCCTTTGAACGGCTGATCACCGCCAATGGTGGAGCGATCCGCACCAGCACGGATGTGGCCCGGATCATGACCCAGAACGGCCGCGCCGTGGGCGTGGAAACCAGCGATGGCGAGGTGATCCATGGCGCCTCGGTAATTGCATCCGTCACGCCCTCGCAGCTTTATGGTCGTCTGTTGCCACAGGAAGATGCCCCCGAAGCCATCAAGAGCTACCGCCATGGACGCGGCAATTTCCAGCTGCACTATGCGCTGGACGCCACCCCCGAATGGCTGAGCGAGGGGCTGGAGGATGTCGCCCTGATCCACCTGGCCGACGGCGTGGACAGCGTGTCGAAGTCCGCCAACGAGGCGGAGCGCGGCATGCTGCCCGAAACCCCGACCATCTGCGTTGGCCAACCGCACCGCATGGATCCTTCCCGCTGCCCCGCAGGCAAGGCGATCCTCTGGCTACAAATCCCTGACGCCCCCCGTGTGATCAAGGGCGATGCCGCAGGCCAGATCGAAACCAGGCCGGAGTGGGATGACACCACCCGCGAAGCCTTTGCCGACCGGATCGAGGCGATCCTGGCGCGCCACATCAAGGATTTCGACAAGATCAAGCTCGCCCGCCGCGCCTATTCCCCTGCTGATCTGCAGGATCTGAACATGAACCTGGTGGGCGGCGATCCCTATGGCGGCTCCTGCACCCTGGACCAGTTCTTTGTCTGGCGCCCCTTCCCGCAATCGGTCAATAACGCCACCGCAGTGAAGGATCTGCATATGATTGGAGCCGCGACCCACCCCGGACCTGGCCTGGGCGGCGGGTCCGGCTACAACCTTGCAAAAAGGATGGGTGCATGAACGAGGATGATGTTGTGACGCGGGAACCGCAGGTGGCGGACACCCCGCGGCTGGGAGAGATCGGGCTGGAGAATTTCCCGCCCTACCTGATGAACCGCATAATGGGCCGCTACAACGCCTCCCTACGCGATGAAATGGCAGCCCTCGGCCTGACCACGCCCAAGATGCGAACCCTCGCGGTTCTGTCGGTGCTGGATGGTCTGTTGATCCGGGAACTTGCCGTCTATGCGGTGGTGGAGCAATCGACGCTCAGCCGGTCGCTGGACAAGATGGAGAAGGAAGGGCTGATTGCCCGCCGCCCCGATCCCGACGACAGCCGTGCCACCCGCATCTACATGACCCCCAAGGGGCGCGAGACACAGGATAAGCTCTGGCCGCATATCGCCGAAGCCTACGGGCAGATGTTCAAGGGCATCAGCGAAGAAGAGCAGCGCCAGTTCGTGACCACCCTGCAAACCATCCTGCGCAACGTGCGCGTGCACCAGATCTGATCCAAAAAGAAGAGCCAAGGAGGCGCCCATGGCCGAAAGGTCGTTCAAGGCAGAAGTCGAGCACCTGCGCAAAGGCGCCGGGCACAACTTTACCGGAGAGGGCATTCTCGCCATCACCAAGGCTCTTTTGGAAAACGGTGTCGGCTATGTGGGCGGCTACCAGGGTGCGCCGATCTCGCACCTGATGGATGTTCTGGCCGATGCCGAAGATCTCTTGGGCGAACTCGGCGTGCGCTACGAGGCGAACGCCTCGGAAGCCGCCGCTGCCGCCATGCTGGCGGCCTCGGTGCATTACCCCATCCGCGGCGCTGTCACCTTCAAGGGCTCGGTCGGAGTCAATGTCGCTTCGGACGCGCTGGCGAACCTCGCCTCCTCGGGCGTCACCGGCGGTGCGCTGGTGGTCGTGGGCGAAGACTACGGCGAAGGTTCCTCGATCATGCAGGAACGCTCCTATGCCTTTGCGATGAAGTCGCAATTCTGGCTCTTGGATCCGCGCCCCAACCTGCCTTCGATCGTGAAATCCGTGGGCGATGGCTTTGGCCTGTCGGAAGCGTCGAACACGCCGGTGATGCTGATGGTGCGGATCCGGTCCTGCCATGTCACCGGCACGTTTGAGTGCCGCGACAACCAGCGGCCCGATCTGACCGTGCGCGATGCGCTGGCCAACCCGCAGCGCGATTTCTCCCGCGTGGTGCTGCCGCCGATGTCCTACCAGCACGAACACGACAAGATCGAAAACCGCTGGCCCGCAGCCGAGAAATACATCGTCGACAATGGTCTCAATGAACGCTTCGGCCCCAAGGCGGGCAAGGTCGGGTTGATCTGCCTTGGCGGTATGTACAACAGCGTGATCCGCGCGCTGCAACGCCTTGGCCTGGCGGATCTGTCGGGCAATACCGATGTGCCGCTCTACGTGATGAACGTGACCTACCCGCTGGTGCAAAGCGACCTTCTGGATTTCTGCGCGGACAAGGACGCGGTGCTGATGATCGAGGAAGGCCAGCCCGAGTTCATCGAACAGCAGCTTGGCGCCATGCTCTACAAGGCGGGCAGCAGCACGAAACTCGAAGGCAAGGGCACCTTCCCCAAGGCGGGCGAATACACCGGCCAGGTGATGAAGGACGGGATCGAGGATTTCCTGCGCACCTATGCCGCAAGCCTTTTGCCCGGACAGATCCTGGCCCCCAACGAACCCGCGCCCGAGATCCCCGACCTCAGCCAGACCGTGCCGATCCGCCCGCCGGGGTTTTGCACCGGCTGCCCTGAGCGGCCCATCTTTGCCTCGATGAAGCTGGTGGAGCAGGAGCTCGGCAAGCACCAGATCTCGGCCGATATCGGCTGTCACCTGTTCGCCGCCCTGCCCCCGTTCGAGATCGGCGGGCAGACCATGGGTTACGGGCTTGGCCCGGCCTCCAACGCGGCCTTTGACGGCGGCGGCGAGAAACGCGCGATCTCGATCCTGGGTGACGGAGGCTTCTGGCACAACGGGCTCAGTTCCTCGATCGGGAACATGGTGTTCAACAAATCCGACAGCGTGGCGATCATCGTCGACAACTACTATTCCGCTGCAACCGGCGGGCAGGATATCCCCTCAAGCCGCGCCAAGAATGCCAGCAAGGCGACCAACAATCCGATCACCAAGGCGCTGGAGGGGGCAGGCGTCAAATGGATCCGGCAGATCGACCGCACCTATGACGTCACACAGATGCGCGCCACCATCCGCGAGGCACTGACCACCGAGTATGACGGGCCAAAGGTCATCGTCGCCTCCTCGGAATGCATGCTGAACCGGCAGCGGCGCGAGAAACCCCTGCGCAATGCCGCCATCAAGGACGGCACTCGCGTCGAGGTGCCCCGCTTCGGCGTCGATCAGGACATCTGCACCGGGGATCACGCCTGTATCCGCCTATCGGGCTGCCCCTCGCTGTCCCTGAAGAAACTGGACGATCCCCTGCGCGACGATCCCGTCGCCCATATCGACCAGACCTGCGTCGGCTGTGGCAATTGCGGCGAGGTGGCCGATGCCGCGATCCTCTGCCCCTCCTTCTACGAGGCGCGCGTGGTGCATAACCCGACCGGCTTTGAGGCTTGGAAATCGGGTCTGCGCACAAAGGTGATCTCTTGGCTGCAAGCGCGGCGCGCGGCGCGGCGACTGCAGTTTTCCAGCAACCTCAGCCAGGGAGCCGCCTGATGTCCATCGAACTGCCAATCGGAACGGGCCAGCGCGACGCAGGCCTTGATGGGGTGATCAAGCTGGCCATCCTTGCCGTAGGCGGCCAGGGCGGCGGGGTGCTGACCAACTGGATCGAATCCCTGGCCCGCGCGCAGGGCTACAACGCCCAGGCCACCAGCGTTGCAGGCGTCGCCCAGCGCACTGGCGCCACGATCTACTATATCGAGATGGCCCCGGCCTCGGTCCCGAACCCGGTGTTCTCCCTGGCGCCTGCGCAGGGCGATGTGGACGTGATGATCGCCGCCGAGATGATGGAGGCCGGGCGCGCCATCCTGCGTGGCTTTGTGACGCCGGATCGTACCACGCTGATCGCCTCGACCCACCGGGCGCTGGCGGTGTCGGAGAAGATGGTGCCCGGTGACGGCATGGCCAATGCCGAAGAGGTGCGCGCCGCCGCAGAAATGGCCGCTGAAAAGCTGATCATGGCCGATATGGAGCGCGCCGCCGTGGGCGCGGGCTCGGTGATCTCGGCCTCGCTGTTCGGCGCCCTGGCCGGATCCGGCGCCCTGCCGTTTGACCGCGCCGCCTTTGAAGAGGCGATCCGGGCGGGTGGCAAGGGGGTGGAAGCCAGCCTGCGCGCCTTTGCAGCCGGGTATGACCTGGCGCAGAAGGGTGAAGACCAGCCAACGGAACAGCCCAAAGCACTACCGGCACTGGCCCCATCAGGTTCGTCCCGGCAGATACGCGCCTTCGAGGGGCTGATGGCCCGCATCAACGCCTTGCCAGCCGAAGTGACCGAGATGGCAGAGGCAGGCCTGCGCAAGGTGGTGGAGTTCCAGGACGTCGCCTATGGCGCGGAATATCTGGATCGGCTCGACAGCTTTGTCGCGAAGGACCACGCGGGCAAGGGCCACTTGATGTCTCGCGAGGCGGCGAAATACATCGCCAATGCCATGAGCTATGACGATGTGATCCGGGTGGCCGACCTCAAGACCCGCGCCAGCCGGTTCGACCGTATCGAGGATGAGATGGGCAGCGCAGGCAAGGCGCTCACCCTCACCGACTACCTGCACCCCCGCGCCGAGGAAATCGCAGGCCTGTTTCCCGCACGCCTTGGTGCGCGAGTCGAGGCCAGCCCCGCCTGGATGCAGCGGCTGGACCGGCTGTTCAACAAGGGTCGCCGCATCCGCACCGACAGCCTGCGCGGATTCCTCATGCTTTACCTGATCGGCGGCCTGCGTGGCTGGCGCCGCAAGACCCACCGCCACGCATTGGAGCAGGCCCATCTGGAGGATTGGATGGCCCGCTCCCATGGCTACCTGCCGGATCGCTATGACATGGCGGTGGAGATCCTGCGCTGTCGCCGCCTGATCAAGGGCTATTCCGATACCCATGCGCGCGGCCTCACGAAATTCGACCGGGTCCTAGAGGGTGCCAGACTGGTCGAGGCCCGCGAAGATGGCCCGGAATGGGTCGCTCGCCTGCGCGAAGCGGCCCTGCAGGACGAGAAGGGCGAGGCGCTGGATGGCGCACTGAAGACCATTCGCAGTTTCCTCTGACCTCTCCGCAGACCCAAAGCGTAGCGCTCCCGCGCCCGCAGGATGCCGTGGCCATGCCACGACTCCCTTGGCGGCCTTGGGCCCGGCGCCGCGCATAGCGCGGCGCCGGGCCCAACGGGAGGCGACCCTCCATCCGGAGGGGCGGTGACGGGCGGGAGCGCCACGCCAGGTTTTCATCCCACGCCACCACAGCAGCATCCTGCTTTCCATGAGGCTGTCACAACGATATGCAAGGCAAACACAGCCCTTCATGGACCGACCCCCGCGATGATCACCGCCCGCCTGCATGGCCGCCTTGGCAATCAGATGTTTCAATACGCGGCCGCCCGCGCGCTGGCCGACCGGCTGGGCACCTCGGTTGCCCTTGATACGCGCGAAGCGGTCCAGCGCGGCGAAGGCATCCTGACGCGGGTCTTTGATCTGGATCTGACCGAACCCGTCACACTGCCGCCGCTCAAATCCGCCGCTCCGCTGCGCTATGCGCTGTGGCGCGCCTTTGGCCGCTTACCCATGTTTCGGCGCGAACACGGTCTGGGCTACAATCTGGATTTCACAACCTGGGGCGAGGACAGCTACCTGCACGGCTACTGGCAGAGTGAACGGTACTTTGCGCCCATTGCCGAGCGCATCCGCGCGGATTTCGCCTTCCCCGCATTTTCCGACAGCCAAAATGCCGAGATGGCCGACCGCATCCAAGCCAGCAATGCGATCTCCCTGCACGTCCGGCGGGGCGACTATATGGCGCTTGCCGCCCATAGCCTGTGCGACCAAGCCTACTATGAGGCCGCCCTTGCGCATATCCTGACCGGCCTCTCTGGCACGCCAACGGTCTTTGTCTTCTCCGACGATCCCGGCTGGGCCAAGGACAACCTGCCGCTGCCCTGCGAGAAGATCGTGGTGGATTTCAATGGACCGGACGCGGATTATGAGGACATGCGGCTGATGACCCTGTGCCAGCACAATATCATCGCCAACAGCTCCTTCTCCTGGTGGGCGGCCTGGCTCAACCGCAACCCGAAGAAAATCGTGACCGGCCCGGCGCAGTGGTTCGGGAATCCCAAACTCTCCAACCCCGACATCCTGCCGGACAGCTGGCAGCGGATAGAGGCCTGATCAGAACGGCGCCTTGGCCCTGAACTTCATCGACTGTTCACTGTCGGGGTGTTTGATCCGCAGCTCTTCGGAATGCAGCATCATGCGCGGGAAGTCTCGTGCAGCCCCTTCCGCATATAGCGGATCGCCCAGGATTGGATGGCCAAGCGACAGCATATGCACCCGCAACTGGTGCGAGCGGCCGGTCTTGGGCGTCAGGCGCACGCGGGTTTCATCCGCGCCATAACGGATCACCCGCCAATCCGTGATCGCCGGCTTGCCCGTCTCGTGACAGACCATCTGGCGCGGACGGTTCGGCCAATCGACGATCAACGGCAGGTCCACCGTGCCCGAGCGCGGCTCCAGCCGCCCCGTGACGCGCGCGACATAGGCCTTGCGCGTGGTGCGCTTTTCAAACTGCATCGACAGGTGCCGCTGCGCATGGGGCGTCAGCGCAAAGACCATCACCCCCGAGGTATCCCGGTCCAGCCGGTGCACGAGCAGCGCTTCGGGAAATGCCGCTTGCACCCGGCTCAACAGGCAATCGGACAGATGTTCCCCCCGCCCCGGCACACTCAACAGGCCCGCGGGTTTGTTCACCGCAAGGATCTGTGCATCGTGATGGAGGATCTCCAAGGGATCCTGCGGCGGGTTGTAATCGCTTGATAGGGTCATGGCCGCCTGCCTAGCGCCTCCCCCTGTCTGCGGCAAGTTCCCGCGACGTCCTTCTTGCCCCCGTGCCTGCACCAGGGGCAGGATCAGCCGCAAAGAGGGAGAGAGACCATGCACCCAACCATCACCCGCATGCAGGAGGTCGTCGCCAAGGGCGAGGAACACCTGATCGCCGAGCTTCTGGCCGAAGACGTGAAATTCCTGCCGCCCACCTATTGGAAGACCTGGACGGGCCGCGCACCCGTCGCCGCCGTGCTAGGACACGTGGGGCAGGTCTTCTCTGACTTTCGCTATCGCCGCATCATGGGAGAAGGCAACGACTGGGCGCTGGAGTTCCAGTGCAAGATCGGTGAGTTCGACGCCGTCGGCGTGGACCTGATCACCTTGGGCGACGATGGGCTGATCGAGACCTTCGAGGTCGTGATGCGCCCCTATAAATCCGTAGGTGCCCTGCGCGATGCGATGAATGCGCGGGTTCAGACCGATGCGCGCTTTCTGAAATTCCGCGAGGCGCTCAGCTAATTTGGCCTTGTTAGAGCCTGTTTTCTAAACTCCGATGATTGCAGCCGACCAGATCTTGCGCCTGCCGCTGTTGCCTCTGTTGATTGCACAGGGGGTGATGGTGCGGCGCAAGGCCCTGCGGCTGCCGGAACCGGCAGGACCGCGACAGGGGTGCGCGGGATCGGGCCCGCCAGTGCGCCTGCTGATCGCCGGGGACAGTTCCGCCGCGGGCGTCGGCGCGGCGCATCAGGAGCAGGCGCTGGCCGGGCAGCTGGTCTCGCGCCTTGCATCCCGCTGGCAGGTGCATTGGCGGCTGGAGGCCACCACCGGCCATGCCACCGCCGACACGCTGCGCCGCCTGTCTGAGCTGCCCGCGCAGTCTTTTGATATCGCCATTCTGGCGCTTGGCGTGAATGACGTGACCGGGGCCGTTTCGCAGGGACGGTTTGCCCGGCAGCAGCAAGACTTGGCTCAGCTTCTTACCAATCGTTTTGGCGTGCGGCAGATCCTTGCTTGCGGCGTTCCTCAGGTGGAGCATTTCCCCGCCCTGCCTCAGCCACTAGCCTGGACACTGGGACGGCAGGCGCGACGACTGGATCGCAGGCTTGCGGATCTTTCCAGGCAGATCCACGGGTTTCACCACCTACCGTTTGATCTGCCCAGCGATCCGGAATTGGCGGCGGAAGATGGTTATCACCCGAACCCGAAAGCCTATGCGCTTTGGGCTGAACGGTTGGCCCAGGAAATTACAACACCGCCTGTTTAGAGCCTAATCAGCCCGATTTCACCGCTCCGGGCTTGCGCCGCATCTGGCGGATCAGGGGGATGGAATAGATCACCAGCGCGGCCCAGATCATCGGGAAGGCGATCATACGGGCATGACCGAATTCCTCGCCAAAGACAAAAACCGCCACCAGGAAAATCAGCGTCGGCGCGATATATTGCAGGATGCCGATGGTCGAAAGCCGCAGCAACTTGGCCCCGTTGGCATAGATGATCAGAGGCACCGCCGTCACCACGCCGCAGCCCATCAGAAGCAGGCTTTGCTCCCAGCTGACCGTAAAATGCCCTTCGCCCATCGCGCTGAGGTAGGCGACATAGCCAAGGGCGGGCACCGACAGGATCAGCACCTCCAACAGGAAGCCCTGATTGGGGCCAATCGGCAGCCACTTCTTGAAGAAGGCATAAAAGCCCCAGCTGAAGGTCAAGCCCACCGCAGCCCAGGGCAGGCTGCCGGTTTCAATGGTCAGCACCACCACAGCGGCGGCAGCCAAAGCGATGGCCACAAGCTGAGTGCGGCTCAGCCGCTCCCCCAGCAGAACGGCACCCAATGCGACACTAAACAAGGGGTTTATGTAATATCCAAGCGCGGCATCCAGCGCGTGGTCGGTGGCGATAGACCAGACGTAGATCCCCCAGTTGACCGAGATCAGCGCCGCCGTCAGGCAGGCCATCACCAAGGTGCGCGGGCTGCTGAGCGCCGCGCGCAGATCCTTGGTTCGGCGCAGCACGATCAATAGCGCCCCCGCCAAGGGCACCGACCAGATGACACGATGGGCGACCACCTCGGCCGCGGGAATATGCGACACCGCCTTCATGTAGAGCGGCAGAAACCCCCACAGGAGATAGGCCGTGATAGCAAAGGCCAGCCCCTGCGGGGTATCGGTATTCTCGGGCTTTTGGGTGGTCATGGCGGCACTCCTTCGCAGCCTTTATGGCAGCTTTGCAGGTGAAGGGAATGGCCAAATATTTGAAGGTCGGTCGCATTGCGCACCACCCTTCAACAACACAGGGTTTCTACCATGTTAGAGCCACATCAGGCCTTCACACGCTCCGATTTCGGGTCATACATCGGCTTCAGCGACGCCTCTGCCCGCACCCGGGTGCCCATCACATCGATCTCGTAAGTGGAGGCCAGAACCTCTGCCGCGCTTTGACCTTCGCAAGGCACGTAGCCCATGCCAATGGCACCCCCCAGGGTGTGCCCATAGGCCCCCGAAGAGATATAGCCGACGATCTTCCCATCCCGCAGCAGGGGTTCGTTGTGATACAAGAGCGGTTCAGGATCCATCAGGCGGAATTGCAGCATCCGTGCCTTGGGACCAGTCTCCTTGCGCGCCGCAACGGCCGCCTTGCCGATGAAATCATCCTTTTTCATGTCCACGGCAAAGCCAAGCCCCGCATCGATCACGTGATCCTCGCAGGTGATGTCATGGCCGAAGTGACGGAACCCCTTCTCGATCCGGCAGCTGTCCATCATATGCATGCCGCACAGCTTCAGATCCATCTCCTGACCGGCCTCCTGCAGCACCTCGAAGACATGGCCGGCCATATCTGTGGACACATAGATTTCCCAGCCGAGTTCACCGACGTAAGAGACCCGATGCGCACGCGCCAACCCCATGCCGATCTCGATCTCCTGCGCGGTGCCAAAGGGATTCACCGCATTGCTGAAATCACTTGGGGAGACCTTCTGCAGCAACTCGCGCGAACGCGGCCCCATCACCGCCAGCACCCCTTCGCCCGCCGTCACATCGGTGATGGTGACCCGGCGATCCCCGACCAGCCGCCGCATGCGGGTCTCATCCGCCAGCCGGGTGATCGCGGGCGTCACGACCAAGTATACAGTCTCTGACAGGCGGGTGACGGTCACATCCGCCTCGATCCCGCCGCGGGCGTTCAGGAACTGCGTATAGACGATCTTACCCACAGGCACCGACATGTTCGCGCCGCAGATGTGGTTGAGGAAGCTTTCGGCATCCGGCCCTTCGACGCGGATCTTCCCGAAGGAGGACATATCGTAGATGCCGACGTTTTCCCGCACCGCACGGTGCTCGGCAGCGGCGTTCTGGAACCAGTTCTGCCGCTTCCAGCTGTAGCGATAGTCACGCAACTGGCCCTCCTCCGCGAACCAGTTGGCGCGCTCCCAGCCCGCCAGTTCGCCAAAGACCGCGCCCTTTTCCTGTAGCTGGTAATGGAATGGAGACCGCCGCACCCCGCGCGCCGTGGCCTTTTGCCGGTAGGGGAAGTGATCGGCATAGAGCAGGCCCAGCGTCTCCTTGGAGCGTTCGAACAGGTAGTGCTTGTTGCCCTGGAACGGCTGCATGCGGGTAATATCAACATCCCCCAGGTCAAAGGGCTTTTCCCCGTCCTGCATCCATTGCGCCAGCGCCATGCCCGCGCCGCCCGCCGACTGGATCCCGATCGAATTGAACCCCGCCGCGACCCAGACATTGTCCATCTCGGGCGCCAGACCCAGGTGATAGGCGTCGTCGGGCGTGAAGCTTTCGGGGCCGTTGAAGAACGTATGGATCCCGGCATCCGCCAGCATCGGCATGCGGTTGCAGGCGGCTTCCAGGATGGGTTCGAAATGGTCGAAATCCTCGGGCAGCTGGTCGAATTCGAAACTGTCGGGAATGCCGGTCATGCCCCAGGGCTTGGCATTTGGCTCAAAGGCGCCCAGCATGATCTTGCCCGCGTCCTCCTTGTAGTAGGCGCATTCGTCCGGCACCCGAAGAACCGGCATCTGGCTGAGCCCCTGGATCGGCTCGGAGACGATGTAGAAATGCTCGCAGGCGTGAAGCGGCACGTTGATGCCCGCCATCCGGCCCACCTCATGCCCCCACATGCCGGCGCAGTTCACCACCATGTCACAGGCGATATGCCCTTTATCAGAGCCTGAATCAGAGACCCAATCGACCCCGGTCACCCTGCGACCTTCTCGCGAAATGCCGGTGACCTTGATCCGTTCCTTCACCAGGGCGCCCCGCTGTCGCGCCCCCTTGGCAAGGGCCAGCGCGATATTGGCCGGGTCCGCCTGACCGTCGGTCGGCAACCAGACGCCGCCGGTGAGGCCGTCAAGATTGATATGGCCGTAGCGCTCCTTCACCTCGGTTGGCGACAGCTCCTCGACCGGCACGCCAAAGGCGCGCGCCATAGCGGCATTGCGGTATAGCTCCTCAAGCCGTTCATCCGTCAGCGCGACCGAGACCGAGCCCACCTGCCGCATGCCGGTGGCAACGCCGGTTTCTTCTTCCAGCCCCAGGTACAGATCCGCGGAATAGCGCGCGAGCTTGGTCATGTTGGAGGAGGCGCGCAGCTGCCCGATCAACCCCGCGGCATGCCATGTGGTGCCCGAGGTCAGCTGCTTGCGCTCCAACAGCACCACATCTTTCCAGCCGAGTTTCGTCAGGTGATAGGCCACCGAGCAGCCCACCACGCCGCCGCCGATGATGACCACGCGGGCCGATTTGGGAAGATCGCTCATGTCCTGCACTCCGAAGGCACTGTTTCCAGGCCATGATGGCACGGATAGGCGGCAGAAAATGCATCAAAAACGTCAGCGAAAGCCCTGTCTTTGCCCCGCCTGCCGTGAAACGCTACCCGGCCGAAGGATGCATGCGCCGCTGTTTGCGCAGGGCAAAGGGCGTGATCCCGAAGACGGATTTGTAGAGCGAGGAAAACCCGTTGGGAAAACCGCAAGCCATGCCGATCTCGCGCACGCTGAGCGTGGTGTTCAATAGCAGGTTGTTGGCCTTGCTCAGCCGCATTTCCCGGTAAAATCCGTTTGGTGTGGTGCCAAAGAAGGTCTTGAACTTGCGCTCAAGGGAGCGATTGGACAGGCCCAGTTCCGCCACGATGACCCCGATCGGCAAGGGATCCTCGATATGGGCCTGCATCAGGCGAATGCAGTGATCCAGATCGCGATCCCCCGAGGTGGTCGGGCCATGGCCCGCAAAGGGCTGCAGCGAGGAAAAATCGCGGATGTGATCATGCAGCAGGATATTCGCCACCGTCACCTGCGCCGCCGCCGAGGTGAGCCGCCCGACCAGTGCCAGAACGATATCGGTGGTGGCGCCCATGCCGGCACAGGTCACCACCAGCCCGTCCTCATGCGCCAGGGCCTGGCTGCCCGGCTCCATCCCCAGCTGTTCGCGGAGCAAGTCCGAGTTCTCCCAATGGGTGGTATGGGGGCCGCTGGTGCCGCTCTGGCTGCGGATATGACGGGCGGCGGCCTCGGCCAGCAGATAGACCTGGGTGCCGCGGCTGGTATAGCTCTGGATCACCCGGCCCAGCGACAGGCCGGGATGACCGGGATCCGTGTTGCCCAGCACGAATGCAAAATCCGCATCGGGCCTTGCGGCAAACCGCTCGGTTTCGACGCTGAGCCCCGAGCGGCAACCAATCCGGCCGCCAGAGGCCGACCGCACGGTCCAATCGAACAGGGGGCGGGCCAGCACCCGGTTGGCAATGCGCAGCGTATCCGTGACGGCGGCCATTTCGGTCAGCACAAACCCTTCGCAGACCAGGATGTCAAACTGCCACCCGCCGGATTGAACACCACGCCCCTGTCCCATCGCCGCCCCGACCTGTCAGACGATCCGGTGACCGGCGCCGACCAGACGGCGGGCCAGTGCGGCGATGTGATCGGGGCCAACCTCACAGCAGCCGCCGACGATCGTGGCCCCTTGGTCGATCCACCCCATCACGAAATCGGCGTAGGCCTCCGGCCCCAGGTCCTTGCGTTCCTGCAAGGCGTCCACCGTGGGGGCATCCTTCAGAAACCCTTCGGAGATCCTGGTAAAGCCGTTGGCATAGGCGCCGAAGGGGCGGCCAAAGGTTTTCAGGATCTCCAAGCCCGCCGGGATCGCCTCGGGACGGGAACAGTTGATCAGCACCGCATCGGGCGCGAACTCCGCCACCACCGGCGCCAGATCGGCAACCGGCTCACCGGAACGCAGGTGGGTTCCATCCTCGTCATCCACCGTCACCGACAACCAGACAGGACGCCGGGCATTCCGGCACCCCATCAGCCCGCCGCGCGCCTGATCCACCGAGGCCACGGTTTCCAGGATGAAGAGATCCACCCGATCGCGCATCAGCTCGACCAGCTCCGCAAACAGCGGCGCTGCCTCGGCAGCGGGGGGCGTCTTGTCGGTGCGATAGGTGGCGCCAAGCGGCCCCATCGCCCCGGCCACCCTTCCCCCGCCGTTGGCATCGCGGGCCGCACAAGCGCCCCGCAATGCCATGTCGATCAGCTCTTCAAAGCGATCCTCGAGCCCGCCCATGGGCAAGCGGTCCCGGTGCACAGCATAGGTATTTGCCGTGGCAATCGTGGCACCCGCGTCGAAATAGGCCTTATGCACGGCCTCCACGGCTTCTGGCTGTTCCAGCATCACCGAGGTGGACCACATGGGCGTCGGCCGCCCCTTGGCGCGTTTCACCAGCTCCTGACCGATGGAACCGTCAAGCAATGTGATATCGGACATCTGCACCCTCCAAACTCTTCTGATTGCGCGCTAACTACAGATACTCAGGCGCGCAAGCGGGCATTTTGAGGATCCCAGAGCGGTTCGTCCTTCTGCACCACGGCCGGGCACATCTGCCCGTAGATTTCCACCGCCACTTCGGTGCCCGGCACAGCCAGATCGCTGCGCACCATGCCCAGCGCGATGGAGGCGCCCACACGGTAGCCCCAGTCGCCCGAGGTGGTCTCTCCGACGATCTCCCCATCCTTCCAGATGCAGGACATGTAAGGGGCATCCGCCTCTGCCGCCTCGACCACCAGGGTCACAAAGCGTTTTGCCGGGCCGTTTTCGGCCTCTGCCGCGAGGATCGCCTTGCCGGGGAAATCCTGCGGCTTGGCAAGCCGGATGAAGCGATCAAGACCGCCTTCGATGGCCGAGTAATCGGTGGAAAGGTCCCCTTTCCAGGCGCGGTATCCCTTCTCGATCCGCAGGGCGTTCAGCGCATACATGCCAAAGGGTTTGGCACCCGCCCCCAGCACCGCCTCGTAAAGCGCCGGGATGTCAGCGGGGGCGGCGTGGATCTCCCAGCCCAGCTCCCCGGCAAAGGACACCCGCGCCAAGCCACAGTCGCGCCCGGCAATGCGCGCGGTCTGCACAGACAGCCAGGGCAACGACAGGTCGGCCTCGGTTCCGATGGCGGTGAAGATGTCGCGCGCGGCGGGGCCGGTGACGATCAGGGTCGAGAAGTCCCGCGTGCGGTCGTTGAGCGTGATCCCCTCGGGCAGGTCATGGGCCAGCACGTCGTAATCATGCCATTGCGCCGTGGCGGCGGTGATCAGCATGTAGTGATCCTCCCCGTGCCACATCACGCTCATCTCGGTCAGGATGCGGCCACGGGGATCGGTGAAATAGGCCAGCCCCATGCGCCCCTCGCCCGGAAGGCCGCCGGTGATCTTGCCCAAGAGCCAGTCGCGCGCGCCGGGTCCCTTGACCTCGAAGCGGGAAAATCCGGGCAGGTCCAGAACGCCGCAGTGATCGCGCACCGCCTCGCATTCCTCGCGGATGCGCGCCTCCCAGGGTCCGGCACGGCCCCAGGTCTGTGTTGCTTCCTCGGAGGTGTCATCACCTGGTTTTGCAAACCAATTGGCGCGCTCCCAGCCGTTATAGGCGCCCATCTGGCCGCCCAAGCCGGTGACCCGCTCATGCACCGGGGAGAGCTTGCGATCCCGCCCGGCAGGCCATTCGTGGCGCGGGAAGTGCATGGCATATTCGTGGCCGTAGACCTCCATCCCCTTGGCAACGCAGTAGTCGTGATCGGTGTAATCGGTGTAGCGGCGCGGATCGCAGGACCACATGTCCCATTCCGTCTGCCCATCGACGATCCATTCCGCCAGCACCTTGCCCGCACCGCCGCCCTGGGCAATGCCAAAGGTAAAGACGCAAGCCTCGAAGGCGTTTTTCACCCCTGGCATGGGGCCGATCAGGGGCAAACCGTCCGGGGCATAGGGGATCGGCCCGTTGATAACCCGCGAAACCCCCGCAGTGGCCAGCGCGGGCACCCGCTCCATCGCGTCCGAGACGATATCCTCGATCCGGTCCAGATCATCGTTCCACAGTTGGAAGGAGAAATCCTCGGGCATGGGATCGGCGTCGGTATCCCAATGGGCGCGGCAATTGGGTTCATAGGGGCCAAGGTTGAAGCCGTGCTTTTCCTGCCGCAGGTAGTAGGAGACATCCACATCCCGCAGAAGCGGCAGCTTCTTCCCGGTCGCCTTGCTGTGGGCTTCGATCTCGGGGATTTCCTCGGACAACAGGTACTGGTGGCTCATCACCATCATCGGCACCGTGCGCCCGCCATAGGGTTTGAACCATTCCCCCACCCGCTGCGCGTAATACCCCGCAGCGTTGACCACATAGTCGCAGGCGATGTCACCCTTATCCGTATGCACGATCCAAGTGCCATCGTCGTTCTGGGTCACCCCGGTTGCCGGACAGAAGCGCAGGATCTTCGCGCCCATGTCCCGCGCGCCCTTGGCCAGCGCCTGCGTCACCTGTGCCGGGTCGATGTCGCCATCATTGGGATCATACAGAGCGCCCGCCAGATCGTGGGTTTCCAAGAAGGGATAGCGCGCCTTGGTTTCCTCGGGGGTCAGGATCTCCATCCCCATCCCCTGATAGCGGCCCATGGCGGCGGCGCGCTCGAACTCCTGCATGCGCTCCTTCGTGTGCGCCAGCCGGATCGATCCGGTCTGGTGGTAGTTCATCGGGTAGTCGACCTCGTCCCCAAGTCGTGCGTACAGCTCGGTCGAGTAGCGCTGCATGTTCATGATCGACCAGGAGGTCGAGAAGGTCGGCACATTGCCCGCCGCATGCCAGGTGGACCCCGCCGTCAGCTCGTTCTTTTCCAGGAGCACGCAATCGCTCCAGCCCTTCTTGGCCAGATGATACAGGGACGAACAGCCGACAACACCGCCGCCAATGATGACCACGCGGGCCTTTGATGGAAAATCAGTCATGTTCAGCCTCTTTCAATGTGTATGTGTCGAGACGGCACGTGACGTGCCGGTTTCCCATGCGCTGCGGGACGGCGGGCGGGAAGAAGGGTTTGTGTAAAGGGTGTCTGGCGCTAGACTTTGCATCACATCCCAGGAGCAAAGGATCGGGGGAGGCACCATGACTCGCTTTTCCAGCGTGCTGTTTCAGCTGTCCGGGGTCGAACCCGCCCGGCTCAGCGGTTTGGGGCATGATCTTCTGATCGTGGAAACCGGGCTGCGCTCGACAGCGGTGAGCCCGCATTTCACCTCTGCCGATCTGGCCGCGTTGCACCGCGAAAACACCACGGCGATCGGATATCTCAATATGGCTGTCACCGATCACAATCGGGACTACTGGCAGGCGGACTGGACTGTTGGCGGACCTGCGGACAACCCGGACATGGGGACGATCAACCCGAATGCCGATGTTCCGGATTGGCTTCAAAATGCCCATGGAACGGCTGCGAACTTTGGCCGCATCGTTGACTACAGCGATCCGGACTGGCTTGCGGCTGTGCTGGCGCCCTATGCCGCCGATATCGTCGAGGCCGGATTTGGCGGCCTGTTCCTGGACGATGTCGCGCAATACTACCAAGCGGCGGATCAATCGGACGGCAGCTATGCCCAATGGGAAGCCGCCAGGGACATGATGCAGCTGCTCGTCGATCTGGCCGAGGTTCTTGAGCGCGATCATGGCATCGACGCCGAAGCGCTGACCCTGGTGGTGAATGGCGGGCCTTTCATCATCAGCGACTATATCTTTGCCCGTCCAGAGGATGAGACCTCTGCAATCGATTACGATCTGATCAACCGCTACCGGGCGCTGGTGGATGGTCTTGTGATCGAGAACGTCACCGAATCCGACTTCGGATTTTGGCGCACCGCGCGCGACTGGTTCAATGGGACCGGTCCCGGAGCGAGCGTTGCCGGTCAAGCGTTTCAGGAGGATCAAACCGATCTGATCGCAATCGAAACCGCCGGCTGGATCGACAATATCGGACGGCTGCTGTCGCGGTTGGACCGCATCGGGGCCGAGGTCTTCATCGCGCGAGACCCAGGTTACGATGCGGCCCTGACACCCGAGCGCATTGGAACCGCCGGTGCGGACCGGTTGCGCGGCGACATCACCGATGACGTTTTGATCGGGCTTGGCCACGCCGATATCCTGCGCGGGCGCGGCGGTGATGACATTATCTTCGGCGGGCGCGGGGATGATGTGATCTATGGCTCTGCCGGCGACGACATCATCTTTGCCGGTGGCGGAAACGACACCATCTACGGCGGCGGCGGCAATGACATCATCATTGGAGGCGCGGGCAGAGATGTGATCCACGGCGGGCGCGGGCGGGACAGTCTTGTCGGCGGCACCGGAGAGGATCTGGTGAACGGTGGGCGTGGTCTCAATGAGGTCTATCAGGACAGCCCGGCTCAGACCGTGCTGGACGACTGGTTCATATGAGGGGAACACCGCGCGCATCGGATTTCTAGTCGCGCTGAGGCAGCCCGTCGGCGATCTCGTAATAGTCGCCCTTGCTGCCGGTAAAGATGTGCTTTTCGATCTTCAGCCCGGTGGGGTCTTCGACCGCGCCAAGGGCAAAGCTGATGGTGTCTTCGTCATAGGCCTTCCAGAACAGGAAGGAGCCGCAGCGGGCGCAGAAGCCGCGTTTGGCATCCGGGGAGGC
This sequence comes from Phaeobacter sp. PT47_59, assembly GCF_028890025.1. Lineage (NCBI taxonomy): Bacteria > Pseudomonadati > Pseudomonadota > Alphaproteobacteria > Rhodobacterales > Roseobacteraceae > Phaeobacter > Phaeobacter sp. PT47_59. The sequence goes on along the minus strand of NZ_JARCJL010000005.1, from coordinate 161,877 downwards.
CTGAAACCAACTGACGGATCCGGTGATTGCAAGCTCCGCCTCCGGCACATAGGCCGAGGCCCAGATACCGCCCGATTGCTTGCGGCATTGGCCGCAGTGGCACATGGAGGCGCCTTTTGGGGCCGCAGCGGTTTCGAAACGGATATCGCCGCACAGGCAGGATCCCTTGATCATCGGACAGTCTCCACGCTTGGTGTGCTGCTGGCCCCCAGCAGGATGCCGTAGGTGATGAAGCACAGGGCCAGCACCCGGCGGATCCAGACATTGAAAACGGCTTTGAGCGCCGCCTTGCCCATCAGAACCCCCAAGAGCGTAAAGCCCGTGTAGCTGAGCGTCGTCAGCACCAGCGCGGTCGGCATGATCACCGACATCTGCTCCCAGATCGGCACGCCGGGCTGCACGAACTGTGAAAAGGCGGCAAGGTATCCGGCGACGCTTTTGGGGTTGATCGTGGCGACCGCCAGTGCGTGCAGATAGACATGGCGCGCGGGACGTTCGACCGCGGGCGTGGGGCGGGTTGCATTGATCCAGCCGCGAATGCCGAGGAAAATCAGGAACCCCGCGCCGATCACCTTGGCCACAAGGAACCCGGTCGGCGAGGCCGCGATCAGCGCCGTCACCCCCAGCGCCGACAGCACCAGAAAGGCGCTGGCCTGCGTCAGGATCGCCAGCACCCCCAGCATCGCCTTGGGCAGGCCCAGCGTCATGCCGTTGGAGATGCAGTTCACCGCATTGGGACCAGGCGTGGTGACAAAGACCACCCAGAACAGGGCAAAGACACTCCAGGCTTCGAAACTCATGACGCGTCCCCCTCAGTAGACCGGCGGGGCGATGACCCAGACGGCCACGGCGGGCACGTCATAGGGGTTGGCCCATTGATAGGGTTCATGGCGGATGCGGAAACTGTCGCCGGGGCCGACGGTGTAGGCGCGCCCGCCGATCACCAGGTCCAGCTTGCCCGAAATCATGTAGCCCACCTCCTGGGTGGGACGGTCCGCCGGGGTCTGCATGCGCGAGCGCGGCGCAAAGGTCGAATGCACCATCTCGAAATCATCGGTCAGATCGGGTGAGAGCAGCTCTTCGATCAACCCTTCCTCGCCCGAGCCCATCGGGCGGCGGGCACCGGCGCGCACCACATAGCCCTGTTCCTGCGCAGGCACATGGGAATGGGCAAACAGCATCGACATCGGCACGCCCAGGCACTGGGCGATCTGGCGCAGGTCCGAGATCGAGGGCTCCGACAGGTCCCGCTCCACCTGGCTGAGCCAGCCGACGGAACGCTCCAACCGCTCCGCGATTTCCGTCAGGGTCAGCCCGCGCGCCTTGCGCAGGGCGCGGATATCGGCGCCAAGGCTGGCAGAGGAGGGCGACAGATCGGACAAGGGGCGGCTCCGGCTCGTGAAAAAATGCAGCGCTTTTTCACGATGACCCGAGTCGGTGAAATTTCAAAGTGTTTTTTCACGAAGGCGAAGAAATCTCCACCTAGTACGCAAAGACCTGTTTCAGGATCGCAGTCAGCTGATCCGCATCTTCCTGGGTAAAGGCATCGGGCTGATCGCTGTCGATGTCGAAGACGCCGATCAGATCCCCCGCCGCGTTCCAGACCGGCAGCACCAGCTCCGACCGGGTGGAAGAGGCGCAGGCGATATGGCCGGGAAAATCCTCCACATCCGGCACCAGCTGGGTCTCACCCGTGCGGGCTGCCGCACCACAGACCCCGCGCGAAAACGGGATCTGCAGGCAGCCATGGCCGCCCTGATAGGGGCCGATCTTCAGCAGCTCGGGCGCCACCACGCGATAAAACCCGGTCCAGTCGAACCGCGCGTCACTGTGATGCACTTCGCAGGCAACGGTGGCCATCAGGGCAACCTCATCCGTCTCGCCCTCGGTCAGGGCGGCGATGGTCTTGGCCAAAGTGGTGTAATCGAGGCTCATCCTGTCAGGCTCCCGCGTTTTCGGTTCTCAGGATGCTCTATCCCGCGACAGGCACTTGGACGCAAGATCTCCTCACGCATCGGTGTGGAGCGCAAAGGCCAGCCACTGCGCCGCCTCCGCAATGGCCATATCGCCTTGCGGGACTACCTTGGTCAGGTTCAGGAAGCCGTGGATCTGGCCCGGATAGCGCGAGACGGTGACGGGAACACCCGCCTGTTCCAGCGCCGCCGCATAGGACAGGCCATCGTCCCACAGGGGATCATGCCCCGCCACCAGCACAAAGGCCTGCGGCTGTCCGGCAAGGCAGGGCGACATCAAGGGAGAGATCTCCGGCGCCAGCCGGTCCTGGCCCTCTGGCACATATTGATCCATGTACCATTCCATCCGGGGTCGCGACAGCAGGGCATGATCATGCAGCGCCTGCACCGAGGCCGAGGTGAGCCGCGCATCCACCGCCGGATAGATCAGGAGCTGCGCCTGTGGCAGGGGTAGCCCGCCTTGCGACAGGCTGTGCAGCAGGCTTGCGGTCAGGTTGGCACCGGCACTGTCGCCGCCCACCGCCAGTCTGGCCGGATCGATCCTCAGATCCTCGGCATGATCCAGCAGCGCCCGGTAGCCTGCCATCACATCCTGCGTCGCCGCCGGGAAGGGAGCTTCCGGCGCAAGGCGATAGCTGAAGGCCACAACGCAGACCCCGGCGCGCGCCGCCAGCTTGGCGCACAGCGCATCATGGGTGTCGATGCTGCCCTGGATCCAGCCGCCGCCGTGCAGATACATCAGGCAGGGCATCGGTCGGCTTTGATCGATCGCTTCGGGAATATACTGGCGCGCGGGCCGCACCCCGTCAGCACCCGGCAGGGTGATATCGCGCCGTTCTACCGGAGCCGTGCAGGGCGCATCGAACTTTTCAACAAATCCAGCAAGTTGCACCCGGCTTTCCTCTACCGTCGGCTGGGCTGCGGGATCGCGCACCAGGCTCACCAGATCCGCAACCGCCTGCGCCTTGGGGTCGGCGCGGCGGCCATCGACCACGGGCAAGGCCCCGCCATATGACGCACGCACCAGGCGCTCGGGCAAAAGGACCCGCACCAAAGCCCAAAGCAGTTTTAAAGTCTTCATTGAAATCTCCCGGCTGAAATCACCTGCCCTTCGCCATGATACAGTCGGCACAGGCAGGATCACTCTGCGGAGGAGACAGCCGCCGCGCAAGTCATCTGGCACGGCGGCAAAGCAAAGGGCAGGGAAATGCCCCTGCCCTTTGATAGAAATCAGACGCGATCAGGCGCGATCAGACACGCTCGATGGCAATCGCCGTGCCTTCACCGCCGCCGATGCAGATGGCCGCAACACCGCGTTTCAGGCCGCGTTTCTCCAGCGCATTCAGCAGCGTCACCATGATCCGCGCACCGGATGCTCCGATGGGATGGCCCAGGGCACAGGCGCCGCCGTTGACGTTCATCTTGTCGCGGGAAATGCCCATTTCATGCATGAAGGCCATGGGCACCACGGCAAAGGCCTCGTTCACTTCCCACAGATCGACATCATCAACCGACCAGCCAAGACGTTTCAGCAGGTTTTGCGCTGCGGGTACCGGCGCGGTGGTGAACCAGCCGGGCGCCTGGGCGTGGCTGGCATGACCCATGATGCGCGCCCGCACGTTCAGTCCCTTTTCCTTGGCCGCCTCTTCCGAAGCCAGAACCAGTGCCGCCGCACCATCGGAGATCGACGAAGCATTGGCCGCCGTCACCGTGCCATCCTTGCGGAAGGCAGGCTTCAGGTTCGGGATCTTCTCAGGACGGGCCGACTGGGGCTGCTCGTCGGTGGTGATGATTCGCTCGCCGCTGCGGGTGTGCAGGATGACCGGGGTGATCTCACCCTCGAAGGCGCCGCTGCGTTCCGCGTCCAGCGCGTTCGACAGAGAGGCCAGCGCATATTGATCCTGCGCTTCACGGGTGAACTGGAATTTCTCGGCGCAATCTTCGGCAAAGGTGCCCATCAGGCGGCCCTTGTCATAGGCGTCTTCCAACCCGTCGAGGAACATGTGGTCGATGACCTGGCCGTGACCGATCCGCGCGCCATTGCGCATCTTGGGCAGCAGATAGGGCGCATTGGTCATGCTCTCCATACCGCCCGCGATCATCGTGTCGGCATGGCCGAGCGCGATCTGATCATAGGCGATCATCGCCGCCTTCATGCCCGATCCGCACATCTTGTTGAGCGTGGTGGCGGGCACCTCTTCGCCCAATCCGCCTGCGAATCCGGCCTGGCGCGCAGGTGCCTGGCCCTGGCCTGCAGGCAGAACGCAGCCCATCAGAACCTCGTCCACCGTCTCGGCGCCGGCACCGGCCAGTGCCGCCTTGATCGCCGCTCCGCCCAGTTCGGCGGCGCTGACGCCATCAAAGACACCCTGGAAACCACCCATCGGGGTCCGGGCTGCACCAGCAATGACAACTTGTTTCATGAAATTTTCCTCCAATCGTCGAAATAATCCATACAGAATGCTAAGGTTTGAGGTCTAGAGTTCTTGTGAAGTACAGATTGATCCCCGGGGAATGACTATGAGCCTATCCAGTACTGTAACGGACGGCGCCCAGATCGTGACAGTCAATGCCGAGCGCATCGACGCAGCTATGGCGATTCGATTCAAAGAGGACATGCGCTCCGCCACCGAAAGCGGACCGGATCGCGTGATCCTTGACCTATCCGAAGTCCAATTCATCGACTCCAGCGGCCTTGGCGCGATTGTTGCCGCCATGAAGCAACTGGGCCAAGGGCGCCAACTGGATCTGGCAGGCCCGACCCCCATGGTGGAAAAAGTATTCCGGCTGACGCGCATGGATACGATTTTCAACCTCTACAGTTCGCTGACCGAAGCGATCTCAGAAACCCAAGTCGGGACGTGATCGAACACGTGACCCCCCGCGCGAAGCGAGATGCTAATGGCTGAAACTTTTGCCTGCTCGTTCACGGCCACTGAACTGGATGCTCGTTCGGGCATCACAGAGGTTGTGAAACGGCTACGCGAAATGGGCATTCCGAAACTTCGGGTCGACGAAGTCCAAATCGCGCTGGCGGAAGCCGTAAACAACGTCGTGGAACACGCCTATGCCGGCAAGACACCCGGCGATGTGCGGATCCGCTGTTCGCTTGACCCGCAGCGACTTTGGATCGATATCAGCGACGCCGGCGATCCCTTTCCCGAAGGCCAGCTGCCCGAAGGCAAACCTGCAAACATCGACGTACCACTGGACCAGCTTCCAGAGGGCGGATTTGGCTGGTTCCTCATCCGGGAACTTACCAGCGATATTCAATATGAGCGCAACGCCGGGAACAACCAGCTGTCCCTGTGTTTCGAAATACAGGTGACACGGGCCTAGGAGGCACAGGTCCTGAGCCAATCCATACCGCCCAAAAGCCGCCACAAAACCGGCCTAAGACCGCCCAATTGATATGCTTTTCTCTTAACATGAGCTGGTTGTAGCTTTGCCCGGCGCCATGTTTCACTGCCCCCACCGAAGTCTTGGCGCCGGGTATTCCCTTGGCACGACAGCTGCCGTCGCTTGCGACCCTTCCCTCCTCGATACTGGCCCGACCCCGTCTTTCGCGTTGCCTTCGGATCAATAGGCACTACCCTGCGCCCGAAACGAACAGGGAGAGGCCCATGCGCGACTTTCAACAACCGGGGCGATCAGCCGTCTTTGCACAGAACGGGATCTGCGCCACATCGCACCCATTGGCCGCAGGCGCTGCCATCGACATCCTGAAACGCGGCGGCAATGCCATGGATGCAGCCATCGCCGGTGCCGTTCTGCTGGGGATTTGCGAACCGCAGATGACCGGCATCGGCGGCGACTGCTTTGTTCTCTATACCCGCCCCGGCAGCGATGAGATCCACGCGCTCAACGGTTCTGGCCGCGCGCCTGCCGCCGCCGATGCCGCGGCACTGCGCAGCCAGGGTCTGGACACCATTCCCCTGCGCAGCCCTCATGCGGTGACCGTGCCCGGCGCCATCGACGCCTTTTGCCACCTCTCGGAAACCGAAGGCAAACTGGGCCTTGATGCGCTTCTGGCGCCCGCGATCCACTATGCCGAGACCGGCGTTCCGGTGGCCCCGCGCGTGGCCTTTGACTGGGCCAATGACGCAGGCACCCTGCAGGGGAGCGCGCGCGACAGCTTCCTGTTTGGTGGCAAGGCGCCATCGGTCGGGCAGATCTTCCGCGCCCCCGGTCAGGCCGAAGTCCTGCGCCGCATCGCCAAGGACGGGCGCGATGCCTTCTACACCGGCGAAGTGGCCGAAGACATGGTTGCAGCCCTCAATGCCCGTGGCGGCGTCCACACGGCCGAGGATTTCGCCGCCACCGCCTGCATGGCCACGACCCCGGTTGCAGGTGATTACAAGGGCATCGATCTGGTGGAACATCCGCCCAACGGCCAGGGCGCGACCGCGATCCTGATGCTGAACATCCTCAAGCATTTCGACATTGCCGGCATGGATCCCTTCGGTGCTGAACGCGCCCATATCGAGGCCGAGGCGGCCAAGTTGGCCTATGACGCCCGCAACCGCTTCATTGCCGACCCCGATCACACCAGCCGCCTCGATCACATGCTGGCACCGGAAACCGCCGCCAAACTGGCCGCGCTGATCGACCCCAAGCGTGCCATGGCCGCCCCGGGCCCGCTCAGCGAGGCGGTGCACAAGGATACGATCTATATCACCGTGGTCGACAAGGACCGGATGGCGGTCTCGCTGATTTACTCGATCTTCCATGGCTTCGGGTCTGGGATCGCGTCAGAGAAATTCGGTCTCCTGCTGCAGAACCGCGGTGCGGGCTTCACCCTGGAGGAAGGTCACGCCAACGAACTTGGCGGCGGCAAGCGCCCGATGCATACGATCATTCCGGGCATGCTGCGCCAGAACGGCCGCGTGATCATGCCGTTTGGCGTCATGGGCGGCGCCTATCAGCCCAATGGCCATGCGCGTTTTGTCTCCAATATCACCGATTTCGGCCTTGATCCGCAGGCCGCCATGGATGCGCCGCGCAGCTTCTCGGATGCCGGGGTGATGAAGGTCGAACGCGGCTATTCGGACGCCGTACGCCAGACGCTTTCGGACATGGGCCACAAGGTCGAGATCCCGGACACCGCCATCGGCGGATCGCAGGCCATCCGCATTCACGACGGCGATCTTCTGGAAGGCGCCAGCGATCCCCGCAAGGACGGCTGTGCCCTGGGGTACTGATCGACGGGTCCTATCGGTATCACGCAACCGCGCCGCGCCGTCAGGTGCGGCGCCATGCCCAAGGCTGCCAGGGGGACCGGCACAGCCGGTCTACCCGCAGGCGCGGGAGCCCGCCGCTACGGGTCACAAGCCCCAAAACTGCCGGGCGATCAGTTCAGCTGGTACTGCAGGGAATAGGTGGCGCCGTCGAACTGGCCGAACATCTCCGGCACATCGGGATGGCTGACCGGCTCGCCCGAGTAATCGGCAACCAGGTTCTGCTCCGACACATAGGCCACGTAGTAGCTCTGCTCGTTTTCCGCCAGAAGGTGATAGAACGGCTGGTCCTTCACCGGTCGGCTGCCCTCGGGAATGGCTTCATACCATTCCTCGGTATTGGCAAAGGTGGGATCCACGTCAAAGACCACACCGCGAAACGGGTGCTTCCGGTGGCGGACGACCTGGCCCAGGTTATATTTTGCACGCGTTCTCAACATGGTCTTGCTGCCCCCGTCGTTTGTTACTAACGCGTATGGGCGGCGGATGTCCAACGCTTGAGGCAAATTTTCGGGGAAACAGACTGTGAACCTTGCTGTGACAGTGCTTGAGATCGTGGCACCGGTCTTCCTATTGGCGGGAGTCGGTTTTGCCTGGGTGCGCCTTGGCTTCGAGTATCGCATTCAATTCGTGACCCGGCTGGCGATGACCCTGGCCGTGCCCTGCCTGATCTTCACCGCCCTGATGAAAACAGAGCTGGACAAGGGTGCCATCGGCTGGTTCGTGCTGGCGGCGCTTGCCGGGCATGCTCTCTTGGCCCTGGCCGGTGCGGCGCTTGTACGCGTGATGCGGCTGCAACGGCGCAGCTACCTTGCCCCCTTCATCTTTGGCAATACCGGCAACCTCGGCATTCCCCTGTCGCTCTTTGCCTTTGGTGAGGCGGGCCTTGGCTATGCGGTGGCGATGCTGGCGGTCTCGGCCGTGCTGTCCTTCACCTTCGGGATCTATCTGGTCGCCGGAGAAGGCGGCGGCAGCAAGGCGCTGCGCGAACCCATGGTCTGGGCCACGCTGCTGGGTGCGCTCTTCCTGTGGCAGGGCTGGCAGACCCCCCGGTTCCTGACGAATGCGCTGGACCTGATCGGGCAGATGGCCATTCCGCTGATGCTGATTACGCTTGGCGTTGCCGTTGCCCGACTGACACCGGGAAAAACCGGCCTTGCCGTGGTGCTGTCGCTGATCAAGGTCACGCTCAGCGCTGCCATCGGCTGGGGGTTGGGGCTGGCCTTTGGCCTTGATTATACCGCCTTTGGCGTCCTGGTGCTGCAACTGGCAACACCGGTGGCCGTCACCTCCTATCTTTTGGCGGAAAAATTCGAAGCCGATGCCCAGGCTGTGGCTGGCATGGTCGTGGTCTCCACCCTGATGTCCGTTGCAGCTCTGCCTCTGCTTCTGTCCCTGCTTCTGGAAATGTGATTTCCTCGACAGGGTGAATTCGCTAAACTGCCTGAAAAACATAAGGCAGAGGCAATGAGCAGAATCGTCCTCGCCCTGATCCTCCTGTTGGCGGTTGCCTCCTGTGGAGGTGGGCACAAGTCCCCGCCGCGTAATCTTGATAACGCCTGCAGCATTATCAAGCAGCGGCCCGAGTACCTGAAAGCCTTCCGCGCGACCGAGCGCCGCTGGGGCGTGCCCGTGCATGTGCAGATGGCCACAATCTACCACGAAAGCCGGTTTGACGGCGATGCGCGCACGCCGCACAAGTACCTTCTGGGAGTGATCCCAATGGGGCGCCAGTCCAGCGCCTACGGCTACAGCCAGGCCCTGGATGGCACCTGGGACGATTACCGCCGCGACACCGGCAGGCGCCGCGCCAAGCGGGACCGGATCCGGGATGCCGCCGATTTCATGGGCTGGTACATGAACCGCACCCGCGAAAAGAACGGTATTCCGCTCTATGACGCACGCAACCAGTACCTTGCCTATCACGAAGGCCACAGTGGCTATGCCCGCGGCACCTATCGCAGGAAATCCTGGCTGATCCGCGTTGCCGACAAGGTCGAGGCCCGCTCGATGATGTATCAGGCACAGCTCGCCACCTGCCGCAAGTTCCGCTAAGCGGGCGCTCCCGCCGATCTCGGGACCTTCTGCGAAGGACCCTCGCTCGTTGGGCCCGGCACCGCCCATCGGGCGGTGCTGCAGCTTTCCCAGGCAAAGGATCAAAACCACAACTGACCGGAACCGACCGCGCCACGCCTTTGGCGTGGCGCCTGGCCCAACGCCGCACAAAGGCGGCCGGGCGCAGCCCGGGCACCTGCGGGGGCGGGAGGTCTAGCTGCAGCCCCTCGCGCCATTCGGTCAGCTAGCGTGAATTGCTTCCGGGGCCGGTGTTGAACAGGAAGGCGGACAGCTTGCCGCCCGTCTCAAGCGCGCCCAGGATCACCGTCGTGCGTCCCCCGGCACTGTCATGCACCACCCATTTGCGCAGCTCCACCGGATCGCCGGTGAACATCAACTCCAACCCGCCATATTCCGGGTTCTCCGGATCCTGTGCCTGCAGGATGGTGGAGGTGCCATCGAACTGATGCCCCACAACCATGCCTGCCCGCGCCAGATCCACCTGTTTGGCAAGAATGATCGACAGCGGCGTGCGTTTCAGCGGATAGGTCTCGGGCGGCTGGTTCGACTTTGGATCATGGATCACCACGGATCCCGCTCCGGCCACCACGGTTGCGCCATTGTCCCCGTCATATTCAAACCGCATCCTGCCCGGGCGATGGATATAGAGCTTGCCCGTAGACAGGCTGCCATCGTCATTGATCTGGGTGAACGTCGCCTCGGCGGTGGTCAGCCCGTTGAGATAGGCCGAGAGCTGATCAAGGCTCAGCTTCTCTGCCGCCCAGGACGCCGGAGCCAGGGTGACAAGCGCGATGGCAAGTAGGATCTGTTTCATGTGCCCTAGATAAGCCCTGCAATGGCAAAGGGAAGAGGCCGCCCGCGAAACGGGCAGCCCTGCGCGCGGTTCCGCCAATTATTGCTCGGGCACCAGGATTTCGCGTTTGCCTACGTGGTTAGCCGGAGAGACAAGCCCCTCTTCCTCCATCTGCTCCACCAGGCGGGCGGCCTTGTTGTAGCCGATCGCCAGCTTGCGCTGGATGTATGAGGTCGAACACTTGCGATCCTTGATCACGATCTGCACCGCGGAATCATACAGCGCATCCTCACCGGTGGTGTTGCCGCCGGTCGACAGACCCAGAACCGCGTCGATATCATCGGCCTTTTCGTCATCCGGACCATCCAGCACCGTGCCCACATAGGCGGGCGGGCCGAATTGCTTGAGGTGCGTGACGACCTCCTCGACCTCTTCATCCGACACAAAGGGCCCGTGGCAGCGAGTGATCTTGGCGCCGCCGGCCATATAGAGCATGTCGCCCATGCCCAAAAGCTGCTCGGCACCCATTTCGCCGAGGATGGTGCGGCTGTCGATCTTGCCGGTCACCTGGAAGGAAATCCGGGTGGGGAAGTTCGCCTTGATGGTACCGGTGATCACATCGACCGAGGGCCGCTGGGTCGCCATGATCAGGTGAATGCCGCTTGCCCGCGCCATCTGCGCCAGGCGCTGGATGCAGGCCTCGATCTCCTTGCCCGCGACCATCATCAGGTCGGCCATCTCGTCCACGATGACGACGATATAGGGCAGCGCCTCGGGCGCGAATTCTTCGGTCTCGAACACCGGCTCACCGGTGTCATCGTCAAAGCCGGTCTGCACCGTGCGGGAGAACAGCTCGCCCCTCGAGAGCGCCTCTTTCACGCGGCCATTGTAGCCCGCGATATTGCGCACGCCCATCTTGGACATTTTGCGATAGCGGTCCTCCATCTCGCCCACCACCCATTTCAGGGCGACAACCGCCTTCTTGGGGTCGGTGACAACGGGAGACAGCAGATGCGGAATGCCGTCATAGACGGAGAGCTCCAGCATCTTGGGGTCGATCATGATCAGGCGGCATTCATCCGGGCTGAGCTTGTAGAGCAGCGACAGGATCATGGTGTTGATTGCAACCGACTTGCCCGACCCGGTGGTGCCCGCGATCAAGAGGTGCGGCATCTTCGACAAATCGGCCACGACCGCGTCCCCGCCGATGTCCTTGCCCAGCGCCAGCGGCAGGTTCTGCGTGCCGTCGCCATAATCGCGGCTCGACAGGATCTCGCGGAAGCTGACCATCTCGCGCTTGTCATTCGGAAGTTCAATACCGATCACCGAGCGCCCCGGCACGGTGGACACCCGCGCCGACAGGGCCGACATGGAGCGGGCGATATCATCCGCCAGACCGATCACCCGGCTCGCCTTCAGACCCGGCGCGGGCTCCAGTTCATACATGGTGACGACCGGGCCGGGGCGGACCGAAACGATCTCGCCCTTGACGCCATAGTCATCCAGCACCGATTCCAGCATCCGCGCGTTTTCTTCCAGCGCTTCGTCGCTCAGGTGATGGCGTTCGACTGTCGAGGGGTTGGACAGGAGCGACAGCGGCGGCAGTTCAAAGGCATCGCTGTCGGTGTCCTCCAGCGCAAGACGGGGCTGCGCCTCTTCCTTGGCGCGGGTCGAGGGCTCCGGCGCGCGCCGCTGGGGCTGTTCCACCACCACCTTGCGCGGTTCGGCCACCGGAATGCTGATCGCCTCTGCGGCGGGCTCTGCCGTACGTGCCACGACGGGTGCGGGCGGCAGCGATGCAGGCGCTTCGGCGACGACCTCGGGGTAATCGGCTTCGGGCTTGACCTCTTGCGGAGCGGACGGAGCCTGAGCCGCCGTCAAGGGCGGTTCCGGCGGCAGTCCCGCCTGCGGCGCCGGGTCGGCATTGAACACAAGCGGTTCCGGACGACGGCCGCGCCCCTTGGTCAGAGGCAGGTTCGGATCGGGTTCGGTCACCTGTCCGGCAGCCCGGCGCACCCGGATGGCATTGGCAATCTTCTGGGAAATGCGGTCATCGCCCGGCAGATCCTCGTCAAATTCAGGCGGCTCCTGCTCCACCAGTTCCGGCTGCGGCATCGGGGCATTCGCCAATTCGGGATCGGCGCGGCGGATCAACCCCGGCATGCGCGCCAGCAGGCCGGTCTTTTCCGGCACCGGAGCAACGGCAGGCTCTTCGGGGTAGGTCTCGAACATCTGCGGCTCTGCCTGGGCCTCGGCCATGGCAGCGCGGGCATCGTCGCGGGCGACCGCGGCCTCTTCAGCGCGGGCGGCACGTTTCTCGCGATAGGACATCGCGGCCTGCAGGCTGCCCGATGCGCCGCGGCCTAAAAGGCTGGCCACTGCGCCATAGATCATCACCACGCCCAGCAGCAGGAACCGGCCTGCCCGCAGCAATTCTCCCCGGGAAAACCCGCAGACGAAGATACCCAGGACAACCATGCCCAGCGCCATCAGAAGCGACATCAGCTTCACCGCGAAATGCGAGCTGATCGGCGCCAGCGTCAGCAGCGCCCCCATCACCGTGTCACCAAACAGACCGCCCAGGCCGAAACTATGGGTCGCCAGCCATTCCGCACCCGGCACCAGCGTGGCCGCATAGACCGAGGCCACCGCGATCAGGACCGGGGCAAAGACCAGGCGTCCGATCGCCTGATCGGAGCCAAGGTGCAGCAGGAAGCGCCCGCCCCAGACCAAGAGCGTCATCGCCAGGGCGACACCGCCCCAGCCAACCACCATGAACAAAGGCGCCGCAATCGAGGCGCCCATGCGCCCCAGCCAGTTCTGCACCGGCGCATCAGTAGAGACCATCCAGTTCGGATCGTCGGGCGTGTAGGAGCCGATCATCGCCGCGGCCATCAGGCCCAGCCCCAAAAGAACGATGCCGATCAGTTCCTTGCCACGCTTTTCAATGGCTGCCTGCATCGTGCTGTCCAGCAAGGGATCGCGGCTACGAGTTTGAAATGCCATGCCTACCTCAGTTCCAGTTGTCGCAGTCCGCCCGGCTGTCCCGCCAGGTCTGTACCTGCTTTGCTCTCTTGATCTTGGCCACCCGCCCCGCTGCCGGGGGCGAGCCGCAGTCGTTTCAGTACAGGCAGTCGCGCAGAGTGGTCAGCGCCGCCCGTGTGGTGTCAGCCGGGGCGACCAGCGCCACCCGGATGTATCCTGCGCCCGGATTTTCTGCCGCCTCGCCCTGCGCCAGATAGGCACCGGGCAGAACCCGCACGCCCGTCTCGGTCCACAGCTTCAGCGCCGCGGCCTCGCCGTCCTCGACCGGCAGCCACAGGAAGAACCCGGCCTCGGGCGCCATATAGCCGTTGAGGCCGCCCAGGACCTCATCCGCGATGCGGTACTTTTCCTGATACAGTGCGCGGTTTTCCTCCACATGCGCCTCATCGGCCCAGACCCGCGCCGCCGCTGCCTGCAGAGGTCCGGGCATCGGGGCACCGGTGTAGGCGCGCAACTGCTTGATACGCGTGATGCTTTCAGGTCCACCCGCGATCAGCCCGGCGCGCAGGCCAGGCAGGTTCGAACGTTTCGACAGCGAGTTGAACAACACCACCCGCTCGGGATCGGCGCCCAGCTCCTGCGCGACGGTCAATGCGCCAACGGGCGCGCTATCGCGGTAGATCTCGGAATAGCATTCATCGGCAAAGATGCGGAAATCATACTTTTCGGCCAGCCGGATCAGATCGGCCCAATAGTCGCGGCTGGCAACGGCCCCCTGCGGGTTCGCGGGCGAGCAGATATAGGCCACGGCGGTGCGGTTCAGCACCTCCTCAGGCAGGCTGGCGTAATCGGGCAGATGGCCGGTCGCAGAGGTCGCGGGCACAAAGACCGGCTCGGCCCCGACCGAGATCGCCGCCACCATATAGACCTGGTAGAACGGGTTCGGGATCAGCACCACGGGCCGCTGGCCATTCTTGGTCTCGGGGCAAAGCGCCATCGCCGCATTGTACAGCCCCTCACGGGTGCCGTTCAGCGCCATGACGTTGCGGTCCGGCTCCATCGTCACGCCATAGCGGCGGGCGATCCAGTCGCACATGGCCTGTCGCAGATCGTCGGAACCGTCGTTGGGCGGGTAGCTGTTGAACCCGGCGGCATTCTCCGCGATCACATCCGTGACCCAGGCCGGAAAGGCGTGTTTCGGCTCCCCAATGGTCATATGCACCACATCCCCGCCCGGGGCGTGGTGGTCCAAAAGCGCCCGCAAACGCGGAAACGCATAGGCTGGCAGGTTCGAAAACCGCTCAGGGAAGTTCATCGCTTATGCCTCAGGTTCGGGATCATTGGCGCCCCGTTTGCAGATAAGGTACAGAGCGCGGCCCCATCCGTCCAGTCGCATGGACGCCGCGCGGTCAAGTTGTGGCTTTCAGGACAACGCCCCAGGCGCTGCCCTGCGGCCATCAGGAGAGGGCCAGCTCGACACTGGCCCCGATCCGCAACAGCGCCTCTTCGCAATCGGGGTGACCAAGGATCTGCAAGCCGCAGCTGGCTTTGCCGGTCGGCAGGCTCAGCGCGCAAAGCCCCATCAGGTTGCCGATACGGGTGTTGCGCAGGGTCAGAAGGTTGGCCTTGACGTAGTAGTCATGATCGCTGTGCAGCCGTTCCATATTGGGCGGCAGGATCGGGCAGGTCGGCGTCAGCACCCCGTCAAAGCCCGAAACCGCCTGATCCCAGGCCATCCGGCACTGCTCCAGCTTGGCCCAGGCTGCCACGTAATCAGCCCCGCTATGCTGTGCGCCCGACCGGAAGCGTTCCAGGATCTCGGCAAACATCACATCGGGACTGGCCTCGATCACATCCTTCCACAACCCATAGGCCTCGGTCGTGAAAAGGATCGCGCTGAGGCCCATCGCCTCTTCCAGCTGCGGCACCTCCAGCGGCACAATCTCGGCGCCTGCGGCCTTCAGCCTGCCCAGGGTTTCCACATGGGCGGCAGCAACCTCGGGCTCCAGATCGTCCCAGGCAATGCTGCGCAGATCGGCAAAGCGGCAGCCCTTCAGCGACGGCGGGTTGCGCAGGTCCGGCCCCGATGTGCCCTCCATGAGACCCAGCATCAGCCCGGCATCCTCGACCGAACGCGCAAGCGGTCCGACCGTATCGAACTTGAGGCACAGCGGCACGACGCCTTCCAGGCTGATCCGCCCCGAGGTGGTCTTCAGCCCCACCAGGTTGTTCCAGGCCGAGGGGATCCGCACCGATCCACCGGTATCAGATCCGATCCCGCAGGCCGCCAGCCCATAGGCCACCGAGGCCGCCGCCCCGGAAGAGGACCCGCCCGGCGCCGCATCCTCGTCATTCACACAAGGAGGCGTTGCCTTCACCGGGTTCAGGCCCAGACCGGAAAAGGCCAGCTCGCTCATATGGGTCTTGCCAAGGCACACTGTCCCCATCGATGTGGCATTTGCCAGAACCCGCGCATCGTGCTCTGGCACCCGGCCCTTCAACAGGTCCGACCCAGCCTCGGTCTGGGTTCCGGCACTGTCAAACAGGTCCTTCCAGCTGATCGGCACCCCGTCCAGGGCAGAGCGCCGCAGACCCAGCTTGGCCCGCTGCGACGCCGCCTCGGCCTCGGCCAGGGCGCGCTCATGGGTGACTTGCGTGTAGATCCTGTCGCGCAGCGGGTGGGCATCGATGGCATCCAGATAACAGCCGGTCAGGTCGATCGGATCGATCTCCCCGGCCTCGATTCCGCGCCCCAATTCCGCCGCCGTCATCTTCAGCCATTCATGCATCCCGTTGATCTCCCCTGATCCGTTTGACGCGACGGTAGCGGCAGCGGCACGGCGCGGCAATCCCACGCAGGATGTTGAGGCGCCCGAATGGACAATCGGTTGGACAATCCCCGCGCAAGGCGCATATTGCACCCCATGAAGAACAGCTCCGATATCCTGATCGTTGGCGGCGGGCTGAATGGCCCGGCCCTTGCCCTTGCGCTGGCCCAGACCGGCCACAGCGTGACCGTGATCGACGCCCTCCCCGAACTGGCCCTGCAGGACGACGGGTTCGACGGGCGCGGCTATGCGCTTGCGCTGGCCTCCAAGCGCCTGCTGGACCGGATCGGCGTCTGGCAACACGTGGCGGACCAGGCGCAGCCGATGCTGGAGATCAAGGCCTCGGACGGGCACGCCGGTGACGGGCCTGCACCGTTTTTCATCCATTTTGATCACACCGAGATCGAAGAAGGCCCCATGGGCTATATGGTCGAGGACCGCTTCCTGCGCCGCGCCTTCCTGGCTGCCATGAAAGATGAGCCGCTGATCACAATGGTGAACGGTCGGCGTGTTGTGGCCCAGGCCCCCGATCAGACCGGCGTTACCGTGACCCTCGATGACGGGGCCGAGCTGCGTGGCAGGCTGCTGGTCGGATCGGACGGTCGCAAAAGCGGCACCGCCCTGCGCGCCGGGATCAAGCGCAGCGGCTGGGACTACGGCCAGACCGCGCTGGTCTGCGCCATTGATCATGAAAAACCCCATGGCGGCATCGCCCATCAGTTCTTCATGCCCGCCGGGCCGCTGGCCATCCTGCCCCTGCCCGGCAACCGCTCCTCCATCGTCTGGAGCGAGAAGACCGAGACTGCCGCAGCCATCCAGGCGCTGGATGACGCCGGTTATATCGCAGCACTTAAACCCCGCTTCGGGGATTTCCTGGGCGAGATCTCGCTGGCCGGAAAACGCTTCACCTACCCGCTGAACCTCACCGTCGCCAACAGCTTCATCGCGGACCGCCTGGCGTTGATCGGCGACGCCGCCCACGGGATGCACCCGATCGCGGGGCAAGGCCTGAACGCGGGCCTGCGCGATGTGGGGGCATTGGCCGAGGTGCTGACCGAGGCCACACGGCGGGGCGAGGATATCGGATCGTCGCTGGTACTGGAGCGATATCAGCAGTGGCGCCGTTTCGACACCGCGACGCTGGCCCTGGCCACCGATGTGTTCAACAAGCTCTTTTCCAACGACAACCCGCTTTTGCGGCTCGGCCGCGACATCGGCATGGGGTTGGCAGGCGCCCTGCCCGGCCTGCGCCGTGGTTTCATGCGCGAGGCGGCGGGTCTGACCGGCGATCTACCACGCCTGTTGCAGGGCAAGCCCATCTGAGCCACTCCCCCTGATCAGGGCGCAACCGCGCCGCGCGCCAGCGCGGCGCCGGGCCCAAGTCCGCGCCTTGTGCTTTGGTGCAGCCAACGGACAGGCCCGACGCGGGAGCGCCTGCGTTCTCAGTCTGGCGAAAGTGACGAAGTGCCGCCCCCCTTTGCGGGCGCTGCTCACTCCAGCGGGCGGGCCTCGTCCACCAGCATCACCGGGATGCCACCCCGGATCGGGAAGGCCAGGTTGGCGGGTTTGGAGATCAGCTCCTGCGCCTCGGCGTCATATTCCAGCACCGCATGGGTGACCGGACAGACCAGCGCCTCCAGCATGCGGCGGTCAAAGGCGGGCGGGGTGGTCTGCGCGTCGCTCATTGCAGGGGATCCTCGTGTGAACCGCTTCGCAAAGCGAATTCGATCAGGGTGACTAGGGTTTCCCGCCTTGTGGCAAGACAGGGAGCCTCAAGCAAGGCCTGTTTATCCTCGGGCTCAAAGTCCAGCAACATCGACAGGGAGTTGATCAACAGCTCGTCATCAGCCCCTTGCAGCGCGTCCCAATCCGTCGACAGGTTGCGGGCGGCAAAGTAACGCGACAACAGCTCCAGCAGTGCCGCGCGTTCCAGACCGGAATCCGGTTCGGCCCGGCCCAGGTCCGCATCAAAGCCGGACCAGTCCACCCGGCATTTGCGATAGGGGGTAAAGCCCGTGCATTCCTCGCTGATCCGATAGCGCGACACGCCGGACAGGGTGATCAGGTATCGGCCATCCTCGGTTTCCGAGAATTGCGTGATCCGACCAGCGCAGCCGATGCTGTGCAGACCCTCGGCGCCGCCATCCCGGGCCGGACAGGGCTGTACCATGCCGATCAGGCGTGCCGGGGTTTTCAGCGTGTCTTCCAGCATCTGCAGGTAGCGCGGCTCGAAGATATGCAGCGGCAGTTTCGACCGGGGCAGCAGCAGCGCCCCGGGCAAGGGAAAGACAGGCAGTACATCCGGCAGGTCTGCAGAGTTGAACATGATAAGAAGTCTAGCGCGTCAGCCGCGTCAGGCAAATATCATCGAGCTCAATTTCCGCCGTCCGTTCAGCACCACCGGATCGTTGGGCTGCAGCGCATCAAAAATTGTGAAGAGCTGCGTCTTGGCCGCGCCATCGTTCCAGTCGCGATCCCGGCGGAACAGGTCCAAGAGCTCGGCCACGGCACCCTCGGCATCGCCCGCCGCATGCAGCGCCTGGGCCAGGTCGAACCGGGCCGCGTGATCGGCGGGATCCACCTCGACCTTGGCGCGCAATTCGGCCACCGGACCCGCGCTTTGCGCCTGGCGCGCCAGTTCGATCTGGGCGCGGGCCGCTTCGATCTCCGGGGCTGCGGAAATCTCGGCCGGGGCGCCGTTCAGGATGGCCTCGGCCTGATCCAGATCTTCCAGAGCAATATGCGCCCGCGCAAGTCCGCCATAGGCGGCGGCGTTCTTGTCATCCTCGCCCAGGACGGCGGCAAAGGTCTGCGCCGCATCGGCCACGGCGCCTTCGGCCAGCATCTCTTCGGCGGCCTCAAGGGCAGCGCCCAGACCGCCATCGGCTTCACCGCCTGCAGCCTCGATCACCTTTTTCAGGAAGGCGTCGATCTCGCTGGGCGGCAGCGCACCCTGGAACATGTCGATCGGGCGACCCTGCACAAAGGCCACAACCGTGGGGATCGACTGCAGCGGCAGGCCCTGCTGTGCCAGTGCCTGCGCCAGGCGCTGGTTCTGATCCACATCGATCTTGGCCATTGTGACAGCACCTTTCGCGCGCGTCACCGCCGCCTCCAGCGCCGGGCCGAGCGTCTTGCAGGGGCCGCACCAGGGTGCCCAGAAATCGACGATCACCGGCGCCTGCATCGAGGCTTCGACCACATCCTGCATAAAGGTCGCTTCTGTCACGTCCTTGATCAGGTCACCCGCGGGCGCCGCTGCGCCGCCACCACCGAGAATATCCATCATGCTCTTGTTCTCCGTTTGGAACTTGCCCCCTATATGGATCGCTGCGGTCCAGAAACCAAGAGAGGAGTTCTCAGACCGTCCCGCTCAAGACCGGCGAGCGGGACACTCCCGCGCCCGTAGGCGCCCTGACCGGGCGCCTTTATGCGGCCTTGGACCGCGCAGCGCGCAAGCGCACTACGGTTGCGCGTCTATCCATGACAGAAGCCAACAGAGCCCCGCCGTGCGCCAGCACGGCGCCCGGCCCAACTGTGGCGGGGCAATCTGTGATTGCTCCAGAACAGGCCGGAGCCCCCCGCCCTGCCGCCAGGTGCTAGAGATCGAAGGTGGCAAAGACCGGCGCATGGTCGCTGGGTTTGTCCCAGCCGCGGGCATCGCGCAGCACCCGGCTGGAATGACCGGCGTTCGAGATATCGCCGGTGGCCCAGATATGATCGAGCCGCCGCCCCTTGTCCGCCGCATCCCAGTCCTTCGCCCGATAGGACCACCAGCTGTAAAGCCGCCCATCCGGGATGTCCTGTCGGGTGATATCGACCCAGCCGCCCGCGTCCTGGGTTTCCGCCAGATGCTCCACCTCGACCGGCGTGTGGCTGACGATCTTCAGAAGCTTCTTGTGATCCCAGACATCATCCTCGCGCGGGGCGATGTTGAGGTCGCCCACCAGGATCGATTTCTGCGGCTTGTCGCCATGGAACCAGTCCCGCATACCGGTGAGGTAGTCGAGCTTCTGGCCGAACTTCTCGTTGATCTCGCGGTCGGGCTTATCGCCGCCCGCAGGCACATAGAAATTGTGGATGGTGACGCCATTCTCCAGCTGCCCGGCAATATGGCGGGCATGGCCAAGATCGGCAAAATCCTCGCTGCCGACCTCGGTGATGGGCAGGCGCGACAGGATGGCGACGCCGTTATAGCCCTTCTGCCCCCGCGCCACCATGTGGGTGTAACCAAGCGCGGCAAAGCCTTCCATCGGGATCTTCTCCACCGGGCTTTTGCACTCCTGCAGGCACAGCACATCCGGCGCCTCTTCCTGCAGCAGCTTGAGCACGATCGGCTCGCGCAGGCGGACGGAGTTGATGTTCCAGGTGCAAAGGGTGAAGGGCATGCGCAGTCTCCGAAGGCTAGGATTTGCCCTCGGTAACACAGCCCCGGCCCGGCGAGAAGTCCGGCAGACCGAAAGCCATCTGTTGACCCCCGGCCACGCCACCGCAATATCCTTATTGGTGTGTTTTAGTTTTTCAAAATCCAATAAATTGCAAGGAGCACCCATGTCGAAAGAATCGAATTGGCAAATCGAACTGAGTGGCGACATCAACCAGGCCCTGGATCAGATGGCCGCCCTGGGCAAGCTGGTCTGGAAAGGTTTCCAGGAGCCCTCCACCGCGGTGGTGATCGAGTTGATGAACGAAACCAAATACACGCTCTACCACGTCGGGAATTATCGCTGGCAGGGCAACTTCATGGAGCCGACAGACGGTTTGCAGCCGAACCATGGGCGTGTCTGGGGCATGGAGTCAAAAGGGCTGGATGGCAGCTTTGGCGCGGTGATCTATCAGCTTTGGGATGGCGACACCGAACTGGAGGCCTATCTGGTCATCGGCAACCTGGTCTACTGGGATGGGGCCCAACCGCATTACACGGCCCTTCTGACCAAGACCAATCAATACAGTGAGGGAAAGCCGCGGACCCTGACCCTGCTCAATGATGGGAAATCCTCGGCCTGGACCCAGGAGTATCCCGATATTGCGGACCTGTCCCTGACGATCAAAGCCGATATCTGGAAGGAATCGATCAACGCCAGAGCGGAAAACTTCCGCGTTCAACTGACCCAAACGCCCTGACGTCTGGACAAAAAAAGACCGGGCACACAGGCCCGGTCCAGTCCAACAGGGAGGTGCATATCGTGACCCGGATATGCGCGGGATAGGGTCGATACCTCATAAAAGGTAAAGGTGACTGTTAGATCTCACTTTGATCTGCGTCAATGCGCTTCCCCTGCGTCAGGGTGTCCCCCTCAAAGGTCAGGTCGCCAGGCGGTAGCCACCGGATTCCGTCACCAGAATCCGCGCGTTCGAGGGATCGGGTTCGATCTTCTGGCGCAGGCGGTAGATATGGGTTTCCAGCGTATGGGTGGTGACGCCGGCGTTGTACCCCCAGACCTCGTGCAGCAGCACATCGCGGGCAACGACGCTGTCGTTGGAGCGATAGAGATACTTCAGGATATTGGTTTCCTTCTCGGTCAGGCGGATCTTGCGGTTGTCCTCGGTCTCCAGGAGCTTCATCGCCGGCTTGAACGTATAGGGGCCAAGGCCGAACACCGCGTCTTCGGACTGTTCATGGGTGCGCAGCTGGGCGCGGATGCGGGCCAGCAGGACCGGGAACTTGAAGGGCTTGGTCACATAGTCATTGGCACCCGCATCAAGGCCGAGGATGGTGTCGGCATCGCTGTCATGGCCGGTCAGCATCAGGATCGGCGCCTTGACGCCCTGCTTGCGCATCAGGCGGCACAGCTCGCGCCCGTCGGTGTCGGGCAGGCCCACATCCAGGATCACCAGATCGTACAAGGCCTCCTTGGCGCGCTCCATCGCGGCCTGGCCGTTCTCTGCCTCGAAGACGTCAAAGTCCTCGGTCATGATCAGCTGCTCGCTCAGCGCCTCGCGCAGATCATCGTCGTCGTCTACCAGCAGTATCTTTTTCAATTGCGCCACGGCACTGTCCTCCTTTGCGTTGGCAAACAGATGCGGTCACCATCGCACAACCACAAGATATGCTTCAGAAGTTTCACGCCCTCGTGTCCCGGATACAGGAATTGTTTCACTTCCGTTGCATTTGGGCCTAGGAAAGGACCGTTATAATGTCACGAACGCCTGGATGGTCGCATGAGCCTGCTGCCCACCACACTTGAACTCTTGGCCCGCGCGCGGGTCGATCTGCGCATGGGGCTGCCCGTGGTGCTGAAGGGCGGCGGCACGGCGGCGCTGGCGATGGCGGTAGAAAGCCTGTCGGCCGACCGGCTGGCAGACCTGCGCGCCCTTGGGCCTGTGTCTCTGGCGCTGACGGCCCGGCGCGCTGAAACCCTGAAGGCGCGCGCCTATGACGGGGATCTGGCCCGGATCGAGGTGCCAGACAATGCCACGCTGGACTGGATCCAGGCCCTGGCCGATCCCGCGGATGACCTGAAGACCCCGATGAAGGGCCCGCTTGCCAGCCTGCGCGCCGGGCCTGCCGATCTGCACCGGCTGGCGATTGCGCTGGTCAAATCGGCGCGACTTCTGCCCGCGGCACTGCTGGTGCCCATTGATCAGGCCGACCGCTTTGCCGCCGAACACGGGCTGACCCGGATTTCGCAAACCGCTGCCGAACCGCTCTTGAGCCAAAGCTCTCCGCTGCACCCGGTGGCCGCCGCCCGCCTGCCGATGGATGCCGCCGAGGCAGGCCGTCTTCACATCTTCCGCCCCGAGGACGGCGGCGAGGAACACTATGCCGTCGAGATCGGCCGCCCGGACCGCAGCAAGCCGGTGCTGGCGCGGTTGCATTCGGCCTGTTTCACCGGCGATGTGCTGGGCTCGCTGAAATGCGATTGCGGCCCGCAATTGCGTGGAGCACTGGCGCAGATGGGCGCAGAGGGCGCGGGCGTGCTATTGTACCTCAACCAGGAGGGGCGCGGCATCGGTCTGGCCAACAAGATGCGCGCCTACAGCCTGCAGGATCAGGGGTTCGACACGGTGGAAGCCAACCATCGGCTGGGGTTCGAGGATGACGAGCGCGATTTCCGGCTGGGTGCCGCCATCCTCAAGGAGATGGGATTCGGTGCGGTACGCCTGATGACCAACAATCCCGGCAAGATCGCGATGATGGAAAAGACCGGAATCACCGTCGCCGAACGGGTGCCGCTGAAGGTAGGGGAAAACGCCCATAACCGTGCCTACCTTGCCACCAAGGCCGCCAAATCGGGGCATATGCTGTGATCCGCCGCGCAGCCTCGCCCGCCGATCTGGTACTGACACCTAGCGGCGTGCGCTTCATGGGCCGCAGGCTGCCCTGTACCATCGGCAAGGGCGGGCTCACGCCGCACAAACGCGAAGGCGATGGCGCAACCCCCACAGGCATCCATCACATCGTCGGGATGCTCTATCGCCCCGACAGGCTTGCACGGCCGACAGATTGGGCGGTGCCGATCGGCCCCGGCGATCTGTGGTCGGACGACATCATGGACCCAGACTACAACGGGATGGTCCGCGCACCCCACCGGTTTAGCCACGAGCGCCTGCGCCGGACCGATCCCTTGTATGATCTGGTGCTGATCACCGATTGGAACTGGCCCAATGCGGTCAAGGGGCGCGGATCGGCGATTTTCATCCACCAATGGCGCCGACCCGGATATCCAACCGAAGGCTGTCTGGCCTTCAGTCGCGGCGACCTGCAGTGGATCGCGGGCCGCATCTCCTTGGGCAGCCGGGTGATTATCGAACCCTTCGCGACCTGATCGTCACTCGGGATAATCGTCACTCGGGGTACCGGCGTCGTGCCTTGGCCTGGGCCAGAACCTTGCCGCCGTTGCGCGCGGTTGCGGTCCATTCATAGGTGTGGCTGCCGCCCGGCGGGCAGGGGCTTTTGTAGGTAAAGGTCCCGGCCGGAACCCGCCCATCCGCGGTTATCTTCAGACGCTTGCTGCCGCCGTGGTTATATCCCGGTACATCCAGATCCGTGAGGCGGAACTGCACCGTGGTGGTCCCCGCCGGCAGGTTCTTCAGTTTGAACTCGGGATTGCCGACCTTGTTGGGATTGCCGGTGGTGCACAGGGGAATCTTCCCCCAGGATGAAAAACTGACGGAAAAATCTCCGGCGCTGGCGACCGAGCCGCAGACCGCGATCAAAGCGGCCAACACTACTGCTTTCATTTCAATCTCCTCACCCTTCAATGGCAAGGAGCCTAGCAGAGTTTCAGACCCCGGGTAGAAAAATCAGGCGTAGCCCCGTTCACCGAAGATGGCCGAACCGACCCGCACATGGGTGGCACCCAGGGCGATGGCCGTCTCGAAATCGCTGCTCATCCCCATCGACAGCCCGTCCAGCCCGTTGCGCGCGGCGATCTTGGCCAGAAGCGCGAAATGCAGCGCCGGTTCCTCGTCCACCGGGGGAATGCACATCAACCCCTTGATGGGCAAATCCAGCCCGCGACACTCCACGATGAAGGCATCGGCATCGGCCGGAAGTACGCCCGCCTTCTGCTCTTCCTCGCCGGTGTTGACCTGGATGAACAGATCCGGGCAGTGACCAATCTCCTGCGCCAACCGCGCAAGGGTGCTTGCCAGCTTGGGACGATCAACCGAGTGGATGCTGTCAAACAACTCCATCGCCTGCCGGGCCTTGTTGGTCTGCAAGGGGCCGATCAGATGCAGATCGATCCCGTCGAATCGGCTGGCGAAATCGGGCCACTTGCCTGCGGCCTCCTGCACGCGGTTTTCACCGAAACAGCGATGCCCCTGTTCCAGCACCGCCTCGACCCGTTCGTTGGGCTGCACCTTGGAGACGGCGATCAGCTGCACCGATCCCGGCGCGCGGCCTGCGGCCTGCTCCGCCTTTGTGATACGGGTCTTGATCTCTTCCAGGGACATGGGCGGCCTCCGAGTGACGTGAAACGGTATGCGATCTGGCCGCAGAGAAACACTGTTTGCGCCGAAATGTTAAGGGCAAAAGAAAAGGGCGAGCCTGCAAGCAGGCCCGCCCCCAATTTCACGCTAAGCGTGGTTCAGCTTAGAAGCTGAAGTACACACCAGCCTGGAACTGGTTGTCGTCGTCGGCTTCGTCAACGTAACCGGCAACGATGGTGGCGCCGCCACCCAGGTCGTACTGGTAGTTGATGCCGAAGGAGGTGCCATCAGCAGTGTCAGCCGCGGTCACAACACCGGAAACTTCGGTGGAGTTGACCCAGACCAGGATGTTCGACGCTGCGCCGATATCCATGTTGCCTTCCAGAGTCATCGAGTCAGCTGCGTCGGTGGAACCGTAGGCCAGTTTCGCACCGAAGGCACCGAAGTCACCGCCGATAGCAGCAAAGGTGATGTCGTTGGCTGCAACGGAGGAGGACTGCATCGCTGCGGTGACATAGTAGTCGCCGAAGGAGTAGGTGACCATCGCGCCGGTGCGGTCTTCACCGCCAGCGGAACCCAGAACCGCGCCGCCGTTACGCTGCGAGTAGGACAGGTGACCGGTGAAGCCGCCAGCGGAGTACATGACTTCGATGCCGTTCACGCCAACGCCAGCGGAGGAGTACGCATCCCAGTTGAATGCGGTGCCGGTGCGGGACTTGATGACCAGGGAGTGGAAGCCCATGCCGTCGATGCCGGTGCCAGCGGAACGGGTACCGGTGGTGTACAGGCCTTTTGCGTTTTCAACAGCACCGATGATGTTGCCAACGTTCACGGCGATGCCGTTGTAGGTCACACCAAAACGAGCGCCGTTGAATGCGCCGGTGCCTGCAACGCCGTCACGGCTTTCGGCCTGTGCGCGGTAGCGAGCGTTGAAGCCAACACCGGAGTCGGTTTCGGTCGACATGTCGAACTGCAGACGCAGACGGCTGGTGATGTTGGTTTTGGAAACGCCAGCAACGCGCTCGTTTGCGGAGTTGTAGTCCAGACCAAAGCGGCCGTAACCGGACATACGGACGTCTGCTGCAGCCATACCCGCGGTTGCGATCAGCGCGGTGGTTGCGAAGAGAACCTTTTTCATAGTTTTTCCCTCGGTTTTCAATTCACATGCCCAAACCGGGGAATCCGGCGTGGGTATGACAAGGGGTTTCGCTTTTTCCCCCCCGGTTTGGCAAGAGGCGCTCCCGGCCCTCAGATCATTGCCCCCCACGATGGTGCAGCTTTGCCACAGTTCTGTTTACCATCCTTACCAAAGCCCCTTATTACACCGGCCATAAAGGACACAGCTCAATCGCTGTCATGCCGGGCAAAAGAGAGCGCGATACAGGCGGCGGTGCCCAACATGTGCTCTTTGGAATGGAATGCGGCGGGCAGAGCGCTCCCGACGATTCGTCGCCACCCACAACGATAGCCAAAGCCCTTGCCCCGCTTGCCGCCCTTGGGATAGGACTTCCCCAAGTCAAAGGCTCAGGGAGCGGCTATGAAACTGCAGAACATCTTCAAGGTAACCCTGATCGGTGCACTATGCCTGAGCGTTGCGGCCTGTGGCGGGCGCGGCAAGAACCGCCCGGTGAATACCACTGCGCCGTCTGAATTCAACAATGATGTCGATGCCGCTGCCAGCGACAAATCCTCGATCTGGGATGTGTTCGGCGGCAAACCGGATCAAAAGGTGCAGGTGAACCGCTACCTGTGGAACGCCAGCATGGATGTGCTGAGCTTCCTGCCGGTCCAAAGCGTCGATCCCTTCACCGGCGTGATCGTCACCGGATATGGCACGCCTCCGGGCGGCGGGCGCGCCTATCGCGCCACGGTGCATATCAAGGATCCGGCACTGGATGCGCGCTCCCTCAATGTCTCGCTCCACTCCAAGGGCGGCCCGGTCAGCGCCTCTACCACCCGCGCGGTGGAGGATGCGATTCTGTCCCGCGCGCGTCAGCTGCGCATTGCGGATAAGAAGTTCTAACGCCGCTCCCCTCTGGAAAGCCGCATCAAACATCAGTATCACCAGCGCCGGGCCCCATCGCCCGGCGTTTTCACTCTCAAAGGACCGCATCCATGTCGCGTTACTCTGCCTCCGAGATCGAAGCAAAATGGCAGGAGGCCTGGGACAAGGCCGGGATCTTCCAGGCCAAACGGACGGCTGACAAGCCGAAGTACTATGTGCTGGAGATGTTCCCCTACCCGTCGGGACGCATCCACATGGGGCATGTGCGCAACTACACCATGGGCGACGTGGTGGCGCGCTACAAGATTTCCACCGGCCACAACGTGCTGCACCCGATGGGGTGGGATGCTTTCGGGATGCCCGCGGAAAACGCCGCCATGGCCATCGGCGGCCACCCCAAGGACTGGACCTATAACAACATCGCCGACATGCGCGGCCAGATGAAGCCCCTGGGCCTGTCGATCGACTGGTCCCGCGAATTCGCCACCTGCGACCCCGAATACTACGGCCAGCAGCAGTCCCTGTTCCTTGATTTCCTTGAAAAAGGTCTCGTCTACCGCAAGAACGCCGTGGTCAACTGGGATCCGGTCGACATGACCGTCCTGGCCAACGAGCAGGTCGAAAACGGGCGCGGCTGGCGTTCCGGCGCGCTGGTGGAGCGGCGCGAGCTGACCCAGTGGTTCTTCAAGATCTCCGACTACTCCGAGGAACTCTTGGAGGCGCTGGACGGATTGGAGAACTGGCCCGCCAAGGTACGTCTGATGCAGGAAAACTGGATCGGCAAATCGCGCGGCCTGCAATTCTCGTTTGAGCGCACCGATGGCGGCGCGGCGATCGAGGTCTACACCACCCGCCCCGACACGCTGATGGGCGCCTCCTTCGTGGGCATCTCGCCGGATCACCCGATTGCAAAGCAGCTGGAAGCCGACAGCCCCGAGATGGCCGAGTTCCTCGCCGAATGCCGCAAGGGCGGCACCACCGCCGAGGCGATCGAGACCGCGCCGAAACTGGGCCGCGACACCGGCATCCGTGTGAAACACCCGCTGAACCCCGACTGGGAGCTGCCGGTCTGGATCGCCAACTTCATCCTGATGGACTACGGCACCGGCGCGATCTTTGCCTGCCCGGCGCATGACCAGCGCGACCTCGATTTCTGCCGCAAATACGATCTGCCGGTGACAGATACCTTTGTCGCCCTGGACGATCCGAAATCGGTCGAGAACGAGGCCTTCGTGCCGCCGAAGAGTGAAAAGGTGAAATGGATCAACCATTTCGCAGGTCTGGACGTGGCCACCGGCGAAGAGGCGATCAACACAACCATCGACAAGGCCGAATCTGAGGGCTGGGGCCAGGGCGTCACCAAGTTCCGCCTGCGCGACTGGGGCCTCAGCCGCCAACGCTACTGGGGCTGCCCGATTCCGGTGGTGCATTGCGATGCCTGCGGTGTGGTGCCCGAGAAGAAGGAAAACCTGCCCGTCCGCCTGCCGGATGATGTGACCTTCGACAAGCCCGGCAACCCGCTGGACCGCCACCCCACATGGCGCGATTGCGCCTGCCCGAACTGTGGCAAGCCTGCCCAGCGCGAAACCGACACGATGGATACTTTCGTCGATTCGTCCTGGTATTTCGCCCGCTTCACAGCACCCCGCGCCGAAACCCCCACGGTGATGGAAGAGGCCGAATACTGGATGAACGTGGACCAGTATATCGGCGGTATCGAGCATGCGATTCTGCACCTCTTGTATTCGCGCTTTTTCGCCCGCGCGATGCACATCTGCGGCCACCTGCCCGAATCCGCAAAAGAACCCTTCGATGCGCTCTTCACCCAAGGCATGGTGACCCACGCGATCTACCAGACCAAGGGCGACAATGGCCGCCCGGTCTATCACTACCCCGAAGAGGTAGAGCTGCAGGGCGACAAGGCGGTCCTCAAGGAGACCGGCGCCGAGGTAGAGGTGATTCCCTCTGCCAAGATGTCGAAATCCAAGAACAACGTGGTCGACCCGCTCAGCATCATCTCCGCCTTCGGGGCCGATACCGCGCGCTGGTTCGTGCTGTCCGACAGCCCGCCCGAGCGTGACGTGGAATGGACCGCCGCCGGGGCCGAGGCCGCCTATAAGCACCTCAACCGGGTCTGGAACCTCTCGGTGAAGATCGCGGAAATGGACGCAAGCGAAACAGGCGCGGATGACGAGGATCTGCTGCGCGAGATGCATAAATGCATCCGCGACGTGACGCTGGGCGTCGAATCCTTCGGCTTCAACGCAGCCATCGCCAAGCTTTACGCCTTTACCAACACGCTGGCGAAATCCAAGGCAGGTGCCGCCGCCCAGAAACAGGCGATCCGCACCCTGGCACAGCTGATGTCGCCGATGACCCCGCACCTGGCCGAAGCCGTCTGGGAGGCACAGGGCGGCGAAGGTCTGGTGGCCACCGCCTCCTGGCCCGTGGCGGACGAATCGATGCTGGTCGAGGACAGCGTGACCCTGCCGATCCAGATCAACGGCAAGCGCCGCGGCGAAATCACCGTCGCCAAGGATCTGGACAAGGCGGAGGTTGAAAAAATCGCGCTGGCGCACGAAGCTGTGCAAAAGGCGCTGGATGGCGCCGCTCCGAAGAAGGTGATCGTGGTGCCGGGCCGTATCGTCAATGTCGTTGCCTGATCTGAGGCATATCCTGCTTTTACCGCTGGCCGTGGTCCTTGGACTGTCGGCCTGCGGCTTCACCCCGGTCTATGCGCCGGGGGGCACCGGCGCCGCCCTTCATGGCAAGGTCATCGTGCAGGCGCCCGAGGAGATTCGCGCCGACAGCGAGGTGGATGCCTATCACCTGGTGCGCAATCTCGAAGAGCGCCTGGGACGCGGTGAAAATGCTGCGATAGGCGGCGGCTACCGGCTCGATCTGACGCTCAGCACCCGCAGCGAAGGCCAGGCGATCACCGCCAATAACGCCACCACACGCTATTCCATCGTCGGCACGGCTGGCTTTGTTCTGACCCGGCAATCCGATGGCGCGATTGTCGCCAGCGGCAGCGAGGACGGCTTCACCGGCTATTCCGCCACCGGTTCCACCGTAGAAACCCTGGCCGGGGAACGCGACGCCCACGAGCGCCTGATGCAGATCCTTGCCGACCGGATCATCGCGCGTCTGTTGACGACTGCGGATCTGGCCTCCACCGATACGGTCGAGGGATGAAACTCTCCCCCCGCGACGCAGAGGGCTATTTCGCCAGGCCCGACCCGGACAAGACCGGCCTGCTGATCTATGGTGCCGATGCCATGCGGGTGGCGCTGAAACGGCAACAGATGCTGGCAGCCTTGCTTGGCCCCGGCGCCGAAGAGGAAATGCGCCTGTCGCGCATGCCCGGCTCCGATCTGCGCAAGGATCCCGCGCAGCTGCTCGACGCGGTAAAGGCAGTGGGCTTTTTTCCCGGCACCCGCGCCGTCTTTGTCGAGGACGCCAATGATGCGGCCGCACCGGCGATTCTGGCCGCTTTGGAAGACTGGCAGCCGGGCGATGCGCAAATCGTGGTCACCGCCGGGCAGCTCAAGGCCACATCCAAGCTGCGCAAGGGATTCGAAGGCCACCGCAACGCCTATGCCACCGGCATCTACGACGACCCGCCGTCGCGGGCCGAGATCGAGCGAATCCTGCGCGATGCCGATATCCGCGATGTCCCCGGCGACAGCATGTCGGCGCTGACCGATATCGCCAATGACATAGGCCCCGGCGATTTCTCCCGCATGATCGAGAAACTCGCGCTCTACAAATACGAAGACACCAGCCCCCTCAGCCTTGAGGATATCGAGGCGGTTGCCCCGCAATCCACCGAGGCCGCGCTTGATGATGTGTTGAACGTGGTGGCCGAGGGGCGCAGCGCCGAGATCGGTCCGCTGTTGCGCCGCCTTCAGGCGCAGGGCACCAATGCGGTGACGCTGTGCATCGGGGCGACGCGCCATTTCCGCACGCTTTACACCGTGGCCGCCGATCCGGGTGGCCCGGCGCAGGGCATCGGCCGGATGCGCCCGCCGCTATATGGAAAACGCCGCGACAGGGTGCTGCGGCAGGCGCAAGCCTGGGGGGCGGCGAAACTGCAGACCGCGCTCACAATCCTGACCGACACCGACCTGCAGCTGCGCTCTGCCGGGCAGACGGCACCTGCGCTGGCGCTGATGGAACGGGCGCTCATCCGGCTCGCCATGCTGGGACGGGCGCGCTAGGTCGCAACGTTCCGCCGCTTCTGCCTTGACGCCACGACATCCGCGCGCATCTGATGCGGCCAACACATTAGGGAGAGAGACACATGTACACCGTGATCGGCAAACCGATGACCCGCGCCTTCCGCGTGATCTGGACGCTCGAGGAGCTGGGCCAGCCTTACGAGCTGAACACCGCCGCGCCGCACAGCCCGGACATCCTTGCCGTGAACCCCTCGGGCAAGGTCCCGGCCCTGGTCGAGGATGGCGAGGTGATCACCGATTCCAGCGCCATCATCACCTATCTGGCGGACAAGCACGGTGCGCTCACCGCCCCGGCCGGTACGCTGGCGCGGGCCAAGCAGGACGCCGTGATGCATCAGATCCTGGACGAGATCGACGCGGTTCTGTGGACCGCCGCCCGCCACAGCTTTGCCCTGCCGGAAGAACAGCGCGTGCCCGCAGTAAAGGACAGCCTGCGCTGGGAGTTCGAGCGCAACATCGCCCGGCTGGAGAAGCGCCTGACCGGCCCCTACCTGATGGGAGATGATTTCACCATCGTCGATATCCTCTGTGTGCACTGCCTGAACTGGGCTTTTGGCGCCAAGTTCCCGATCGAAAGCCGCGCCCTCTTGGACTACTCGAAACTGGTGCGCAGCCGCGACGCCTTTCAGCGCACGGCAGCACTGGCCAAATAATCAACGGGCCAAGTATTCAACGGGCCAAGTAATCGACCGCGCCCCGCCCGGCCCAACGCCCGGTGGCTAGGCAGGCGGTCAGCAGGTAGCCCCCGGTGGGCGCCTCCCAATCCAGCATCTCCCCGGCGCAGAACGTGCCGGGGATCGCCTTCAGCATCAGCGCCTCATCCAGCGCCTCCTGGCAGACGCCCCCGGCTGTCGAAATCGCCTCATCCATTGGCCGCAGCCCCTGGTGGCGCACGGGCAGGGCTTTGATCAGCGCCGCCAGGGCTTGCGGATCCTGCGGCAGGGGGCGGGCAAATTCCTGCATGAGAGCGATCTGAACGGGCTGCAGTTTCAACACCTTGCGCAGATGGTTCGACAGGCTCGCCTTGCCGCGCGGACGCTGCAGCCGACGGGAAACCTCATCCACTGTCAGATCGGGCATCAGGTCCAGCGTCAGATCAGCGCCCTCCCGCACCGCCGCGCAGACCGCATAGATCCCACCGCCCTCCAACCCGCGCTCGGAAATCACCGCCTCCCCGCGTGACGACAACGCCCCGGCCCGCAACGCAATACCCTTCAGGGGTGCACCGAAATGCGTTTTCATGTGATCCGACCACGCCACCACCAGCCCGGCATTGGCCGGTTTGAAGGCCTCCAGTTGCACGCCCCGCTCCGCCAGCAAGGGGGCCCAGGCCCCGTCCGAACCCAGCCGCGCCCAACTCGCACCGCCCAGCGCCAGAACCGTCACCTTGGCACTGACCGCCACCGGCCCCTCGGCCGTGTCAAAGGCCAGACCCTCGCCCTGCCAGCCGGTCCAGCGCCAGCGCGTGCGCCGCTCGACACCCAGCCCCTCGAGCCGCTCCAACCAGGCCCGCAACAGCGGCGAGGCCTTCATCTCCTTTGGAAACACCCGCCCCGTGGAGCCGGTGAACAAGTCGCGCCCCAGCCCGCGCGCCCAAGCCTGAACGGCCGCCGCATCAAAGGCCCGCACCATTGGCCCCAGCCAGGCCCGCGCGGCGCCATAGTGTTCGATCAAAGCCTCGAAAGGTTCGTCCTTGGTCAGGTTCAGGCCGGATTTTCCCGCCATCAGCAACTTGCGCGCCACCGAAGGTTTGCCTTCGGCCACCAGCACGGCGTACCCAGCCTGCGCCAGTTCCTCGGCCGCCATCAAGCCCGCAGGCCCGGCGCCGATCACCACAGCATCCCAATGTTCCGGTTTCCCCGCCATGAAACTCCGCTTTCCGCCCCTTGTCCGCGCTTGATCCCGCTGCATCTAATGCACCTGAACGCCAAAGACGAGAGGCCAGGATGTCAGAGCCAGACGCTCCCCCGATCTGCCCCCTGTGCGACCGCCCGATACCGGCGGAGGTCCCGCAAAGCCTGCACCACCTGATCCCGAAACTCAAAGGCGGAAAGGGCGGGCCGACCGTCCTGTTGCACCATATCTGCCACCGGGAGATCCACGCCACCCTGACCGAGGCCGAACTTGCCCGCGACTATGCCACCGTCGAGGCGCTGCGCAGTCACCCCCGCCTTGCCCGCTTCCTCGCCTGGATCCGGAAACGGCCGCCGGGGTTTTCCTCCCGCGTCCCCGGAAAGCGCCGCAATCGGTAGGGCGTACGCTCCGGCTTTGACAGCGGGTCAAGGCTGGCCGCAGGCCACCCTGCGCAGCAGGGGCGCAGCGCCTTGACGCGATGACAAAGTCGATACCCTCGATATGGCCTTCTGAGGCAGATCCTGCCCTCAGAGGGCCTCTCGGCAAAAAGAAAACGCCGCGCGTCAGCGCGACGCTACGCCCAACGGGACGCGGGGCATGTCAATGCCCCAAGGACGGGCGGGAGCCGCCCCTCCCTCTTAACGACACATCTCCAGGATCCCTCGCGCGGTATCGGGCTTGGCGGCCAATGCATCCCCCAGCAACGCACGTGCCTGGCCCATCAAGGCCTCCGGATCCACGATCCGGTCCACCAGCCCCCAGGCGCAGGCCTCCTCCGCCTCGATCTTCTGACCACCGGCCAGGATCATCTTGGTGCGGGCCGGGCCGATCAACGCCACCATCCGCGCCGGGTCCGAGGGCTGCGGCAGGTAGCCAAGCTTCATCACCGGGTAAAAGAACTTCGCCCCCGGCACCGCAAGACGGATGTCACAGGCCAGCACCATCCCGTTGGCGCCGCCTGCCAGCGTGCCGTTTAGCGCCGCGATCTTGAGGCAGGGCAGCGCCGCGATGGCTCCCGAAAGACGTTCCCACAGGGGGGAGGTCGCCAGACCGGCCCGCGCCTCTTCCAGGTCAGCCCCGGCGCTGAAGACCTTGCCGGTGCCGGTCAGGATGAACCCACGAGCCTCGCTCGCGCGTTCGGCAATCTCGGCCAGCTCGGTCAGCATCTCACCGGTCAGGGAATTGGCCTTGTCCGGGCGGTTGATCGTCACCACCCACAGGTCCTCGTCGGTGATCTCAAGATCGATCATACCAGCCCGACCCGGCGACGGATCGCCTCGTCGCGCAGGGCGATTTCCTGGCCCAGGAATTCCTCTGCATCGCTGCCACACATCCACAGGAGGGTGCGGGCCGGCCATTCGGCGGGAATGTGATCTTCCCAGTTCAATTCGCTCACCGGGTTGATGCCGCTTGCCTTGATCTCGCGCTGCATCTGGGTGGCAACGGTGCCCGGCGACAGCCCCATGGCGCGGATGCCATTGCCGCCTTCCTCCAGGTGCAGGGCACGGGTCAGCATCGCGGCGCCCGCCTTCGAGGTGCAATAGGCGCTCCAGGCCTCCAGCGGATTATGCGCGGCACCCGAGCTCACCGTGATGATGGTGCCACCGCCCGCCGATTTCATGATCGGCAAGGCCGCGCGGATACCATAGAACACGCCCTTGATATTGATGTCGATCAGCTTGCCCCAGGCCGCTGGATCCACGTCTTCCAGGCGCGCGATCGGTTCGATCACACCTGCATTGTTGATCAGCACATCAAGGCCGCCAAAGTGGTCATGCGCCTTTTTCAGGGCAGCTGAGACAGCCTCTGCATCCGCCACATCGCAGGCACATGCCAGCGCCTTGTCGCCGATCTCCGCCACCAGATCCTGCAGTGCTGCCGCACTGCGCGCCAATAGGGCAACATTTGCCCCCGCCGCCGCAAATACCCGTGCTGCATCGGCGCCGATCCCCCGGCTCGCCCCGGTGATGACGACTGTCTTGCCCTGCATATCCATGCCCTATCTCTCCAATGCCTGCCGCGCGCAGTCCTGTCGCGCTCCTGTGATGCCTACGTGGTAAACCGCCTAGGGGGAACGGTCCAGCCCCAGGCCCCTTGACGCCGCAGGCAGGCCAGCGGACGATGGACCGGATTGCTGGCTATGAAAGGTTTCACCCATGTCCGTTTTTCTTTCACGCAGTTGCTGCACCGCTATTGTTCTGATTGCCTCCGCCCAAGGTGCGCTGGCCGATCTCAGCGCCCAGGATGTCTGGACCGACTGGAAATCCTACATGTCCGGCGTCGGCTACGAGATGACCGCCACCGAGAACCAGTCTGGCAATACGCTGACGGTTTCCGACCTCTCCATGATCGTTCCGATTCCCGACGAAGACGACGTCACCGCCGCGATTACCACGGATGAGATCACATTCACCGAGAACGACGACGGCACCGTCAGCATCCTGCTGCCGAAGGACTTCCCGATGACCGTCCTCGCCAGCGAGGGGAACGACAAGGTCACGGTCGGCCTTCTCTTCACCCATGACGGCAGCCCGATTATGGTATCGGGCGATCCGAGCAACATGGCCTACGATTATGCCACCAGCCAGATGACCATGACGTTGGACAAGCTGGAAGCCACCGGAGAGGACATCCCGCAGGATGCGATCCGGCTGACCGCAACCCTGTCCGACGTGGTGACCAAGACCACCATGTCCCTGGCAGGCAACCGCACCTATGATCAAAGCTGGACCGCTTCGGCGCTGAGCTACGACCTGGGCTTCAAGGATCCGGGCAGCGAGGATCACCTCTCTGCCGCCGGTGCCATGCAGCAGATCACCACGCATAGCGTCAGCACCCTGCCCTCCGACCTGGGCACCTCCGGCGATTTCTCGGCACTTCTGGCCGCCGGCTTCAGCGCCGTTGCGGACTTTTCCTACACCAGCGGCAACTCCGCCATTTCCTTCAAGGACGGGCGCGACAGTTTCGCCTTTGACAGCACCTCTGGCGGTGGCGCGTTCGATGTCACGATGGATGCCAGCAAACTGTCCTACGGCATCACGCACAAGGACATGGCCTTCAACGTGGCGGGTTCGGAGATCCCCTTCCCGCTGGCGCTGAGCATGGCCGAGGCGGGTTTCAACATCACCATCCCGGTGGCCAAATCCGAAGCGGAACAGGATTTCGCCCTTGGCGTCGCCCTGCGCGACTTTGCAGTGCCAGAGATGCTCTGGGGCATGATCGATCCCTCCGGCGCCCTGCCGCATGATCCTGCAAGCGTGGTGCTGAGCCTCACCGGCAAGGGCAAGGTGCTGTTTGACATCTTCGACCCCGAGGCGATGGAAAAAGTCGAGGACGGCGATATCGCACCGGGTGAATTGAACGCTGTCTCCATCAACGAACTCCTGGTTTCGGCCGCAGGGGCGAAGCTGACCGGGACCGGCGACTTCACCTTCAACAACGAAGACCTGGCCAGCTTTGACGGCCTGCCCGCACCGTCTGGCGAGGCGAACCTCTCCTTGAGCGGCGCCAACAGCCTGGTGGACAAGCTGGTCGGCATGGGTCTGTTGAGCGATGAGGACGCCATGGGCGCGCGCATGATGATGGGCATGCTGGCGGTTCCGGGCGAAGGCGAGGATACGCTGAACTCGAAGATCGAGATCACCGAGGACGGCAAGATCCTGGCCAACGGTCAGCGCCTGAAATAACGCCTCTCTGGGGCAAATCGTCTGAAGGGACCGCCATCGCGCGGTCCCTTTTCCATGCGCAAGGGCACTTCATTTCATCCTCTGCCCTTGCGGCAGGGCACCACTCTGGCTAGCTCTAAGGCAAACCAGAAAAACAAGATGGCCCTTTGCGCATGACCCAATCTCCCGAAACCCTTTGCCATGCCCTGATCGAAGCCGCCCGCAAGGCAGGCGCCGATGCGGCCGATGCGATGGCCGCCGATGGCTCCTCGCTCAGCATTGAGGTCCGCGAGGGCAAGCTGGAGCATGCGGAACGCTCCGAAGGCACGGATCTGGGCCTGCGGGTCTTCATCGGGCAGCGTCAGGCGCAGGTCTCCTCTTCCGACAGCCGCCCCGAAACCATCGCGGCGATGGCCGAACGCGCCGTCGCCATGGCCCGCGAGGCGCCCGAGGACCCCTATGCGGGTCTCGCCGATAAGGATCAGCTGGCGCAGACCTGGGATCTGGCGGCGCTGGATCTTGTCGACCCGGCGGATGAACCCGCCCCCGCCGCCCTGCAGGACGACGCGCTGGCCGCCGAAGCCGCCTGCCAGGCGATCGAGGGGATCACCCAGGTGCAATCAGCTGCGGCCGGCTATGGGCGTCATACGGTCTATCTGGCCACATCCACCGGGTTTGCCGGGGGTTATACCCGCACCGGGCGCTCGACCTCCTGCACCGGGATCGCGGGCACCGGCACCGGGATGGAGCGCGATTACGACGGTGATTCCCGCACCTACCAAAGCGATCTGCGCAGCCCCGAGGAGATCGGCCGCACCGCAGGTGAGCGCGCCGTGGCCCGGCTGGGCGCCCGCAAGCCCAAGACCGGCAGCTACCCGGTGCTGTTTGACGAGCGGATCTCCTCTTCGCTGATCGGGCACCTGTTGTCGGCGGCCAATGGCGCCGCGATTGCGCGCGGCTCCTCCTGGCTGAAGGATTCGCTGGGACAACAGGTGCTGCCCGCCAACCTGTCGGTGATCGAGGATCCGCACCGCCCCCGCATTTCCGGCTCGCGCCCCTTTGATGGCGAAGGTCTGTCCACCCGCCGCCGCGCCATCATCGAGGATGGCGTGCTGACCGGCTGGACGCTGGATCTGGCCTCGGCCCGCAAGCTGGGCATGGAGAGCACCGCAAATGCCGCGCGCGGCATCGGTTCGGTGCCTTCGCCTTCGAACTGGAACATCGCGCTCAGCCAGGGCGCGCAAAGCCGCGCAGATCTGATTGCTGGCATGGGCACCGGTCTGTTGGTGACCTCGCTGATCGGATCGACCATCAACCCCAATACCGGGGATTATTCGCGCGGCGCCTCGGGCTTCTGGGTGGAAAACGGCGAGATCGCCTATCCGGTCAATGAATGCACCATCGCGGGCAACCTCCTTGAGATGCTGCTGCGGATCCAGCCCGCCAATGATGCCCGCAGCCACCTGTCGCGGGTGGTGCCATCGCTGCTGGTCGAGGGGATGGCGCTTGCCGGCAACTGAGGATGCGCAACGGAACGCGGTGACGGATCTGGAGCTGCTGATCCGCGCCGCCGAGGCCGCCGGAGAGATCGCCAGCCGCTACAGTGGGCCAGACGCGCGGCGCTGGGACAAGCCCGGCGGCCAGGGTCCGGTGACCGAGGCGGACCTTGCGGTCAATGCCCTTCTGGAAGAGATGCTGCCAGCGGCGCGGCCCGATTATGGCTGGCTGTCGGAGGAAACCGAGGACAATTCCGACCGGTTGCAGCGGGAGAGTGTCTTCATCATCGACCCGATCGACGGCACCCGCGCCTTTGCCGAAGGATCCCGCACCTGGGCGCATTCGCTGGCCATTGCCAAGGCCGGGCGGGTGACCGCCGCCGTCATCTACCTGCCCCAACGCGAGCGGATCTACACGGCCGCCCTTGGCGAAGGTGCCGCGCTGAACGGGCAGGCGATCCGGGCCACCGAGCTGACCGATCTGGCCCAGGCCGATGTGCTGACCGCACGCCCCAATCTGGCAGCACAGCACTGGCGGGACCGCCAACCCCCTGAGTTCAGCCGCAGCTATCGCCCCTCGCTGGCCTATCGCATGGCCAAGGTCGCCGATGGCCGCGCCGGCGCCATGCTGACCCTGCGCCGCAGCTGGGAATGGGACATCGCCGCGGGCGATCTGATCCTGCGCGAGGCGGGCGGGCAGACCAGCGACCGGTTTGGCAAGGATCTGCGCTTCAACAACCCGCGGCCGCAACTGGACGGGGTGGTGGCCGGCCCTCCGGCGCTGCATAAAGAGCTGATCGCGGCCCTGGATCCACAAGGCCCCGGCATCGACAGCTGAGGCGCCCTTTTGATCCGGCAAACCTGTGGTCCGCAAAACATGGAATGGATGACCTGACCCGATGGCCTTGCATGCTCACTCGCACCCGGACCAGCCGTCCCGCCCGGATGGAGAGCTTCTGTGGGTCCATGCAACCACGCCAGAGCGCTATCTGGCGCTTTGCGATCTCGGCACCCGGTTGAAACTGGCGCGCCCTGATCTGGTGGTCCTGGCCACCTGGGAAGCCGATATGATCGTCCCGCCCAACACCGAGGGCTGCGATATCGCGGCAGGGCTGCTGCCGATTGACCAGACAGCGGATGTGCGTGCCTTCCTCGACCATTGGCAGCCGGATTTCTGCATCTGGTCCGGCGGCAGGCTGCGCCGCACCCTGTTGCGACGGATGCGGGAACAAGAGATCGATGCCCTGTTGGTCGACATCACCGAAGAGGAGCTGCCCAGCCGCACCAGCCGCTGGCTGCCCGATCAGCGCAAGCGCATGCTGGAGGGCTTTTCCGCAATCCTGACCCCCGATCCTGCGGTCCGCGTTCAGCTGCTGCGCACCGGGCTGCCGTCGCAGAAGGTGCAACTGGCCGGACGGCTGCGGATCTCCACCACGCCGCCGGGCTGCAACGATGACGACCTGGAAGACCTGCACTCTGCCTTTGGCAGCCGCCCGGTCTGGCTGGCCGCCCATGTGCGCCCGGACGAGCTGCCCATGGTGCTGGAGGCCCATCGTATCGCGCTGCGCCTGTTGCACCGGCTGATCCTGGTGCTGTCGCCCGAAGGGGCTGCCACCCTGGGGCAGTTCCGCACCGCGCTCAGGGACAGCGGCTTGCAATTTGCCGATTGGGAGACGGGCGAGGAAACGGATGATTTCACCCAGGTGCTGCTGACCGATGGCGAGGATCTGGGCCTGTGGTATCGCCTGGCTCCGGTCTGCCTGATGGGTGGCAGCCTGTTGCGCGGGCGCGAAGGGCATTCGCCGCTGGATGCCGCCGCACTGGGATCGGCCATCCTGCACGGGCCGGGCACGGTACGCCACCAGGCGATCTACGCGCAGCTGGCCGAGGTCGGCGCCGCCGAATGCGTGTATACGACGCAGGAACTGGCCGAGATGGTGCTGCATCTGTCCGCCCCTGACATGGCCGCGGAAATGGCCCTGGCGGGCTGGCAGGCGGTGACCGAAGGAGCAGAGATGACGGATCAACTGATCGAGCATGTGCAGGATCTGCTGGATGCGCAGGAGGATCGCCATGCGGCCACCTGAATTCTGGAACGAGCCTCCGGGCGCCTTCGATCTGCGCGCCACGCTTCTGGCGCCGCTCGGCTGGATCTACGCCGCCGCGACCCGGTCACGTATCGCCAAGGGCACGCCCGAAGCAGTCGGCGTGCCGGTGATCTGCGTCGGCAATCTGAACGCGGGCGGCACCGGCAAGACGCCCACGGTGATCTGGCTGATCGAAACTTTGCGCGCCATGGGCCATAGCCCCCATGTGGTCAGCCGGGGCTATGGCGGCAGCATCACCGGCCCGGAAGAGGTCGATCCCAACCGCCACACCGCCTCGGACTGCGGGGACGAGCCGCTCTTGCTGGCGGCCTTTGCCGATGTCTGGGTGGCCCGCGACCGCGCCGCCGGGGCACGCGCCGCAGCGGATGCGGGCGCGACGGTGATCCTGCTGGATGACGGGTTCCAGAACCCCGCCCTGGCCAAGGACCTGTCACTGGTGGTGGTGGATGCGGCGCGGGGCTTTGGCAACGGGTGCTGCCTTCCCGCAGGCCCCCTGCGCGAGCCGGTGGCCGAAGGGTTAAGCCGCGCCGATGCGGTGCTCTCCATCGGCGCCCCTGCGGCGCAAGAGCGGTTCTCCCGTCTTTGGGGGGATCAGCTGCAAAGCCTGCCCCATGTCACGGGGCACCTTGCCCCCTTGCCCACAGGCATGCCCTGGCAGGGCACCCGCGTTCTGGCCTTTGCCGGGATTGGCTATCCGCAGAAGTTCTTTGACACGCTGAAAGCCCTCGGCGCCGATCTGGTCCGGGCCGAGGCGCTGGACGATCACCAGACCCTGCCCACGGCGCTGCTCACCCGGCTGGAGGCCGAAGCCAAGGCGCTGAACGCGCAGCTGGTCACCACCGAAAAGGACGCCGTGCGCCTGCCCGCGAGTTTTCGCTACAAGGTGATCACCCTGCCGGTGCGGCTAGAGATCGAAGAAGCAGATGCTTTGACGGATCTTCTGAAACGGGCAGCTCCACCGCCGCCCTAGGCACGAACAGAAAAACGTCTTGGCCTGCGTTGCGGACGAAGCTCACCTATGGTGCTTGCACCCTTGCTGTCAGGATCTTCAAGCTCGCCGCGCCGAAGCCAATCGCGAATGCACCTTCAAACCAGCGCCGCAGCCGCAAGTAGACAGCTGTCATGGCCTGTGACGAAAAGATCAGTGCATAGCCGTGGAAGACCAGAAAGCTCTGCAAGCCAACGGCGGCAATCACGATGGCCAGCTGGGCCACTTCCGTTCCCGGTGGAATGCCAAGCGAGAAGAGCGAGCCAAAGAACAGAATTGCCTTGGGATTCGTCAGATGCAGAGCAAGCCCCTTTGCATAAAGCGTAGGTTTGCCGCCCGTGAATGACCGCGTTGCTATGTTCTTCTGAGACAAGGCCGATCGCGCCGCCCTATAGGCAAGAAACATCAGATAAGCCGCGCCGAAGTAGCGGATCACCTCAAAGACCCATGCGTTTGCGAGCATAACCGCCCCAAGACCCAGAGCAGCGGCGACCGACCACATCAGCGAGCCGGTCGTGATCCCGGATGCAAGCGCCAGGCCTGACGTGCGGCCTGATGCCATCGAGGTGCCAGCAAGGGCAAGGGTTGCAGGACCGGGGCTGACCGATGCAACAAATGCAGCGAGGAGTATGAGCGGGAGGTTCACTTCTAAAGGCATTTTATGTCCTGACTGAAATTCCCTATCAGCTTTGGACAACTGCAGAAAAACGTCAAGCTGGCCTCAAAACGGAGCAACAGGATCTGCAGACATGACCAAAGAAAAACCCGGCCACCGGGGCCGGGTTTTCATGTCGTGTCTCTGGAACCGATCAGCCGTCCAGTTCGGCGTCGATCAGCGCCTTGAAGTCGACATAGGACTGGTTCTCGACCTTCTTGCCGTTCAGCACGAAAGAGGGCGTCGCGGTCACGTCATGCTCTTCGGCGTTTTCCTGATACCAGGTCACCAAGGTCTGCGCCTTGGTGCCGTCCTGCAGGCAGGCCTCCAGCTGGTCCTTCTCCAGACCCGCCAGAAGGCCGATCTTGCGCAGGGCATCAATGATCTCGGTGGCGCCACCAGCGCGCGCCCAGTCGGACTGCTGCTCAAAGATCAGGTCGGTCATGCCAAAGAATTTCTCAGGCCCGGCGCAGCGTGCGATCATCGAAGCCCAGAGGCCGTAACGATCAAAATAGACCTCGCGGTAGATGAACTTCACCTTGCCGGTGTCGATGTAATCCGCCTTCAGCTGCTTGTAGGGGCCAGAGTGGAAGTTGGCGCAATGCGGACAGGTATAGGAGGCATATTCGATCAGCGTCACCGGCGCATCCTCGGCGCCCTGCACCATCTCGACGATGGTCGAGGTGTCGACCTCACCCTCCTGCGCATAGGCGGCCCCGATCAGCGGATTTTCGGGCAGCCGGTTTTGGCCATTCAGACCAGAGATGGCATAGGCCCCGGCGGCCACGGCCACCACGGCAAAGACACCAGACATAAGACGGGTCATTCATACCCCTTTCGCATTGTTTTCTGTTTTGTAAGCACATTGCGCCCCAGCCGTTCCAGCGCGGCGCGCAGCCCTTCATCACCGACACCTTCGGCCACATGGGCGGCTTCGGCAACCGCCTCTGGGTCAGGCTGAACCGGGGCGGCCTGTTTCGGCGCATATTTGAACGAGACCTGTCCTTCGGAAAACCCGATCGGCGCGGTCTGGGTGATCAGCACCTTGGAAATCGCGTTGTAGCCATAGACCGCGTTCACCTTTTCCCGCAGCCGCTCCTTTTGCATCTCCAGCATCGGCGCATTGGAGCCGGTGGTCAGCACCGTCAGCGAGGCGCCAAAGGAGCTGCGCCCGTAGCCAACCTTGACGGGCCGCGCCATGGCGGCCAGATCGGTGCCGACGATCTCTTCCCAATGGGTCAGTAGACGCGACACCGCAAAGCCCCGGCTTTCGCCAGCCTTGCGGATCTGGTCGTTCAAAAGCTTGGAGGTCCGTGCGAATCCGCGTGTGCTGCTGCGTCTGACTGACATGACTGTGGTTTTGCGTGACTGTGCGCCCTATTGTAAAGGGTCCGTTTGCCGGGGCCAGCAAAACACGAGAGCAGGGGATAAACTATGCGTGACCTGAAAGAGGATACCGGTCAATTGGGCCGCGACCTGTTGAACTGGTACGACACCCATGCCCGCGTGATGCCCTGGCGTATCTCCCCGGCAGAGCGCGCTGCCGGGGTGCGCCCCGATCCCTACCGCGTCTGGCTGAGCGAGGTCATGCTGCAACAGACCACCGTTGCCGCCGTGAAGGATTATTTTCACCGCTTCACCAGCCGCTGGCCCACCGTCATGGATCTGGCCGCCGCAGCCGATGCCGATGTGATGGGCGAATGGGCGGGCCTGGGGTATTACGCCCGCGCCCGCAATCTGCTGAAATGCGCACGGGTGGTGGCGGATGATCTGGATGGCATCTTTCCCGACACCTATGAGGACCTGCTGAAGCTTCCCGGCATCGGCCCCTACACGGCGGCCGCTATTGCTTCCATCGCCTTTGACCGGCCCGAGACCGTGCTGGACGGCAACGTGGAACGGGTTATGGCCCGGCTGCATGACATTCACGCGCCACTGCCCGGATCAAAACCGCTCTTGAAAGAGCGCGCCGCCGAGCTGACACCGCAGGAACGCCCCGGCTGCCATGCCCAGGCGGTGATGGATCTGGGCGCCACCATCTGCACGCCCAAGTCCCCCGCCTGTGGCATCTGCCCCTGGCGCGACCCTTGTGCGGCGCGTGTTGCAGGCACGGCGGCTGAGCTGCCACGGAAGACCCCGAAAAAACCAAAACCCACCCGCCATGGCATCATCTACCTGGCCCGCAGCCCCGCCGGTGATTGGCTCCTGGAGCGGCGCCCGGACAAGGGGCTGTTGGGCGGCATGCTGGGCTGGCCCGGTTCGGAGTGGAACGAAGCACCGGACCCCGCTGCG
Source organism: Phaeobacter sp. PT47_59 (assembly GCF_028890025.1). Taxonomy (NCBI): domain Bacteria; kingdom Pseudomonadati; phylum Pseudomonadota; class Alphaproteobacteria; order Rhodobacterales; family Roseobacteraceae; genus Phaeobacter; species Phaeobacter sp. PT47_59. Next base: position 117,804 of record NZ_JARCJL010000005.1, on the reverse strand, counting down.
CCTTTCGAGGCCGACTGGCAGGATCTGGGCGCCGAGGTGCGTCATACCTTCACCCATTTTCACCTGATCCTGCAGGTGATGCGGGCCGAGCTGCCGGAAGATTTTGCGCCCAAAACCGGGCAAGAGGTGATCGCCCGGCACGATTTCCGCCCCTCGGACCTGCCCACGGTGATGCGCAAGGCCTTCGATCTGTGGCGCGGCAGCCAGGGTAGCGCGGGGTGAGGCCATTCGCCTCTTGGGTTTGCGTTGGCACCGGCATAGGGTTCCCCCAGACGCGCCATGACATCATGGGAGAGCCATAAATGAAGACCCCTGGCATCGCTCACAAAATCGCACCTGACATCCTGCGCCGCTGGCAATCCGCCCTGCCCTTCTGGCTGTCCTTCCTGCTGGTCCCGCTGCTGTGGTTCTCGGCCCTGATGGGCAGCTGGTGGGTGCTGCTGACGCCCTTTGTGACCTGGTATCTCTTCGCGGCCCTTGATGGCGTCTTTGGTCTCAACCTCGACAATGCCGATCCCATGACGCCCGAGGAAGACCTGCGCTGGTACAGTCTCCTGACCATCGCCTGGGTTCCGATCCAGTTCCTGACGCTGTTCGGGCTGATCGCCTATGTGGCGCCCAGCGACACGCTGAATGCGCTGGAGAAATTCGCTATCTTCTTCGGGATGGGCGTGGTCAGCGGTACCGTTGGGATCAACTACAGCCACGAGTTGATGCACCAGCGCAGCAGGCACGAGCGTTGGCTGGCCGATATTCTGCTGGCGATGGTGCTTTATTCGCATTTCCGCTCCGAGCATCTTCTGGTGCACCACCGCTATGTGGGCACGCCCCGCGACCCGGTGACCGCGCGCTACAACGAGGGCTTTCACCGGTTTTACCCCCGCGTGCTGCGCGAATGCTGGCAATCTGCCTTTCGCGCCGAAAAGGAAAAGCTGGCGAAAAAGGATCGCCCCTGGACCGATCTTTCCAATCCCTTCTTCCGCTATTGGGCCCTGCAGGGCGCGATGCTGCTGCTGGCGATGCTTGTGGGCGGCTTTGCTGGGCTGCTGCTGTTCCTGGTGCAGGCGGGTGTCGCGATCTGGCAGCTGGAGCTGGTCAACTATGTGGAACACTACGGGCTGACCCGCAAACACCTGGGCGAAGGCAAGTACGAACATGTCCGCCCCTGCCACTCCTGGAACGCCGCGCATAAGGTCACGAACTGGCTGCTGATCAACCTGCAGCGCCATTCGGACCACCATTACAAGCCCGACCGGCGCTTTCCCCTGTTGCAGAACTATACCGAAGCAGACGCGCCGCAACTGCCCTATGGCTATCCGGTGATGACGGTGGCGGCGATGATGCCGCCGCTCTGGCGCCGGATGATGAATCCCCGGGTGCGCCGCTGGCGGCAGATGTATTATCCCGAAATCACCGATTGGACGCCCTATAATCGCGCCAAAAACCCGATGCCCCGTTGATAACGCGGCGCCCGCACCGCGCCTTGCGCGGTGCCAGGCCCAACGGGAGAAGGGCAGGACACTGCCCGCCGACGGGCGGGAGCATCACCGTTTCGCAAAAGATCAGGAGGCGCGGCTGTAGCGCACCCCTTCGGGCTTGTGGGCATCGAACTGGCTGGCGATGATCCGCGTCAGGGCGCGGCCCTCGGGCAGCACCGACAGCCCCTGTTCATCCAAGGACACCAGATCGCCAAACCGCGCCTGAATGGCTGCCATCTCGACGTCCAGGCTGCGCGCCAGATCGCCGTATTCCCGGATCAATGCGCGCCGGTCCAGATGGAAGTCGCACATCACCATTTCGATGGCACGGGCGCGCAGGTGATCCTCTTCGCTCATCTCGTGACCGCGCGCCCCGGCAAGCTGACCCTTTTCGACCCGCTCCACATAGGTGGGCGTCGCCGCTGTATTCTGAACATAGCCCCCGGCATAGCGCGAGATCGACGAGGCCCCCACCCCGATCAGCGTCGGGCAGCGATCGTCGGTATAACCCTGGAAGTTGCGGCGCAGGTGGCCGCTTTTGGCCGCGACGGCCAAACCGTCACCCGGCAGGGCGAAATGATCGATCCCGATCGTCTCGAATCCGGCGGCGCGGAACTGATCCCCCGCCAGGCAGGCCAGATCATAGCGTTCCGCGTCCCCCGGCAGCGCCGATTCGTCGATCAGCTGCTGGCGCTTGGCCACCCAGGGCACATGCGCATAGCCAAACAGCGCGATCCGCTCCGGCGCCAGGGTCAGCACCTTGTCCACCGTATCCGACAGGCGCGCGGCATCCTGATGCGGCAACCCGTAGATCAGATCGGCATTGAGCGAGGTGATTCCCGCCGCCCGCAGATCCTCGACACAAGAGAGGGTCACCTCGTAGGATTGATCTCGGCCGATCGCCGCCTGGACTTCGGGATTGAAATCCTGGATGCCGATGCTGGCCCGGTTCATGCCCACCTCGGCGAGGGCGGCAATCTTGTCACGATCCACAAGGGTCGGATCGATCTCCACCGAAAACTCCCAGTCGGGCGTTGGTTCAAAGACCGATTTCACCGCCGCCGCCAGCCGGTGAATCAGATGCGGCGGCAGGATCGTTGGCGTGCCACCACCCCAGTGCAGACGCCCCATCTGAACCCCCTTGGGCAGATGGGCCGCAATCAGGTGCAGTTCTTTTTCCAGCGTGCCGACATAGGCCTCCACCGGATCCAGACGCCGGGTGCCCTGCGTGCGGCAGGCGCAGAACCAGCACAGCCGTTCACAGAAGGGGATATGCAGATAGACCGAGACCGGAACCGCCGGATCCAGCGCTTCCAGATGTTCCACCTGTTCCGCAGCACCGACGTTTGGCGAGAAGACCGGCGCGGTCGGATAGGAGGTATAGCGGGGCACCCGGCTGTCGAACAGCCCAAGGGCGGCAAGGCGATCAATCTGTTTCATGCACCCATGCTTGGCCGCTTTGACCGCGTCCGACTTTGCGCAGGATCAAACCGCCCGCAAAATCTGCATCAGTCCCTTGGCCCGAGCATCGCTGCCAGCGCAAAACGACCCGGAGCAAGCGCCTGAATTCGCGCGAAATACACGCGCGCGCCCGGTGAAAAAAGAAATTGTCATATCTGCGTCATTTTGGGTTTGACGCCCCTCGCGACTCCGCTTATACGCCCTCTCCACGACACCTGCCCAGGTGGCGGAATTGGTAGACGCGCTAGCTTCAGGTGCTAGTGTCCGTATGGACGTGGAGGTTCGAGTCCTCTCCTGGGCACCATCATCCCGACATTCCCAGACCGATGACATCTCGACAGTAATCTGTCGGATCTGAGTGTGCGTCGCGCATGCGGGGCTGTTGCGCGCGCGCGGCTGTGCTAGGCATCTGGCATGATCCCCTCGCCAGACGGAGCGCCCAAGATGACCGAGACCCTGTTCGACCTGCCAAAAACACCCGCGATCCAGGTTCTGGGCGAGGCACGCAGCTACCCCATCGGGCGGATCTTCTGCGTCGGGCGCAACTACGCTGCCCACGCCGCCGAAATGGGCAATGAGGTCGACCGTGAGGCGCCCTTCTATTTCACCAAATCCGCCGCCAATGCGGTGCTCAGCGGCGCCACCGCTCCCTATCCGCCCGGCACTTCGGATTTTCATCACGAGATGGAACTGGCCGTGGCCGTGGGCGCGCCGCTGTTCCGCGCCAGCCGCGAAGAGGCCCGCGCCGCCATCTATGCCTATGGCTGCGCGCTCGACATGACCCGGCGCGATCTGCAGGGCCAGGCCAAGGACAAGCGGCGCCCCTGGGATCTGGGTAAGGATCTGGAACAGGGAACCGTTCTGGCGCCGCTCACCCGCGCCGCCGACTGGGATGGCCCGGCGGGAAAGAAGATCTGGCTCAAGGTCGATGACGTGCTGCGCCAGGATGCCAGTCTGGATGAAATGATCTGGTCGGTGGAGGATATCCTGTGCCACCTGTCCGGATACTACCACCTGCGCCCGGGCGATCTGATCCTGACGGGCACTCCGGCGGGGGTCGGCGCGGTCCAAGCCGGACAGGCGATCCGGGGCGGAATCGAAGGGTTGAGCGATGTCAGCTTGACCCTGAGCGAGGCCGAATAGCCGCGAATCCCTGCGCGCCCGCGCGACCGAGGTTCGAATCCGTCAAGATTTTGTGCGCTTGGTCCATTCCTGCGCAGGCCGACTTGCGCCTATCAAATGAAGGCTGCCTGACAATCGGAAGGGCCGCCTTGAGGAGGAGTCGGTAGAAATACGCAACCCCGCTTCCGCGGCGGTGGTCCGGAATGTCTTTTTTCATGGCTTCTGCGCCAATGAGAGATTGATCTTCACACGCCAAAATGTTGATATGTATCAATCAGCCCAAAATGACTCGAATTATGTAACATTCTTCGGCGCGGGTCTGAGAGGTGACTTGGGACCGGCCAATTCATGAGTGAAAAATGCATGATCTGCTGTTGATGGTTACAAATGCACCAAATAGCAGGAGGGCGAGCTGGTTCGTTTTGCGAACCTGTACGGGGTGAACGGGACCAATGAAGAAAGAAATAGGCAATATATTGCAATAATCTTAGTTGCCGGCATTATGTTGCTTGGAAATAGGGTCAAAGGGAGGAATCACATGACCACTCGCAGAAAGATTCTTGGCGCAGCAGGCGCAGCGGCCATCGCCGCAATGTGCGCCACGTCCGCCTTCGCTCAGGAGGTGACGCTGAAGCTTCACCAGTTCCTGCCCGCACAGGCCAATGTGCCGAAGCTGGTTCTGGACGTCTGGGCCGACAATGTTGAAGCCTCCTCGGGTGGCCGTATCAAGATCGACCGGTATCCCTCCATGCAGCTGGGCGGCAAGCCGCCGGAACTGATGGACCAGGCCATCGACGGCGTTGCCGACATCGTCTGGACCGTGGTCGGCTACACGCCGGGCCGCTTCCCGTCGACCGAAGTCTTCGAACTGCCCTTCATGATGACCAATGCGCGCGCCACCTCGCACGCCTATTGGGAAATGTTCGAGCGTCACATGAAGGACACCGAGTTCAAGGACGTCCACATCCTGGGGACCTGGGTGCACGGCCCCGGCATGATCCACACCTCGGATCCGGTTGAAACCCCAGCCGACCTGCAGGGCATGAAGATCCGCGGCGGTTCCCGCTCGGTCAACGCACTGCTGACCGAACTGGGTGCAACCCCGGTCGGCATGCCGGTTCCCGCCATCCCGGAAGGCCTGTCCAAGGGCGTGATCGACGGCACCACCATTCCGTGGGAAGTCACCACCGCGCTGAAGGTTCCGGAGCTGGTCGAGAACCACACCGAGTTCACCGGCAAGGCGCTTTACACCCTGACCTTCGTTCTGGCGATGAACAAGGACAAGTACGAAAGCCTGCCCGACGACCTGAAGAAGGCCATCGACGACAACTCCGGCCTGGAGTTCTCGGTCTTCGCCGGTGGCACCCAGGCAGATTCGGACGGTCCTGCACGTGAATTCGCGCTGGACAACGGCAACAACGTCATCACCCTCAACCAAGAGCAGACCGATGAATGGCGTGCTCTGGCCCAGCCGATCTACAACAAGTGGCTGGCCGACATGTCGGAAAAGGGTATCGACGGCCAGGCTCTGCTGGAAGAAGCAACCTACCTGATCGAAAAATACACTCCGCAGTACGTGAAGTAAGCGATACCATAGTCGAAGGGCCGCTGCGCACCCGTGCCGCGGCCCTTTGCGCACTCATATAGAGGTAAACACCATGCAAAAGCTCATGATGGGGTTGGCCAGGAAGATGGCTATTCTGGGCGGTATGGTCCTGGTTCTCCTGATTCTCCTGACCTGCCTGTCGATCATCGGCCGCCTGCTGAACGGCATCCTGCACGGAGGCTTCATGCAGGGGATTACGCCGGATCTTTCCAACTGGCTGATCAACTATATCGGGCCAATCAACGGCGATTTTGAACTGGTCGAAGCTGGCGTTGCCTTTGCCATTTTCGCCTTTATCCCGCTGTGCCAGATCACCTCCGGTCATGCATCGGTCGATGTGGTCGCCAATTCCTTTCCCCGCAAGGTGAACCGCTTCCTGCGCATGGTGGTGGCCCTCCTGTTTGCCATCGTTCTGGGCCTGATCACCGAGCGGCTCGCGGCAGGGATGATCGGGAAGTACCACAACGGCGAGACGTCTTTCCTGCTGGAGTTCCCAACCTGGTGGGCCTACGCGGCCAGCCTGTTTGCATCCTGCATGGCTGCGGTGGTCGCGTTCTATGTCGCGATCGTGCGCACAAACGAATTTATTACCGGCCGCATTGAGTTGTGGGACGGTGTGGAGGGTGAGCAGTGACAGCTCTTGAAATCGGAATTACCTCTTTTCCCATCCTGATGATCCTGATCTTCCTGCGGGTACCGATCGGATTGTCGATGTTCCTCGTCGGTCTCGTCGGGCTGATCCTGGTGACAGATGGCACCCAGGTTGCCTTTGGCCGGATGAAAAGCGAGACCTATTCGACCTTCTCCTCCTATTCGCTGACCATCGTGCCGATGTTCCTGCTGATGGGGCATTTCGCAACGCTTGGCGGCATGTCCTCGGCGCTGTTCAAGGCCGCGGCCGGCTTCCTCGGGCACCGAAAGGGCGGGGTCGCCATGGCCTCGATCGGGGCCTGTGCGGGTTTCGGCGCGATCTGCGGATCCTCGCTGGCCACGGCGGCCACCATGGGCCGCGTCGCCCTGCCGGAACTGCGCGCCTACGGCTATGCGGGCGGCTTTTCCACCGCGACACTGGCGGCGGGCGGCACCCTGGGCATTCTGATCCCGCCCTCGGTGGTGTTGGTGATCTATGCGATCCTGACCGAGCAGAATATCGCAAAGCTGTTCCTGGCAGCCTTCATCCCCGGCATCCTGGCCGCGATCGGCTATGTCGTCGCCATCTCGATCTATGTGCGCATGTTCCCCGATAGCGCGGGCACCCGTCCGGCCATCCCCTGGGCCGAGCGCATGGAAAACCTGGTCAAGGTCTGGCCGGTTCTGCTGGTCTTCGGCCTGGTGGTCGGCGGCATCTATGCGGGCTGGTTCACCCCGACCGAAGGGGCAGCCGTCGGCGCGTTCGGCACCGGTTTCATCGCCTGGCTCAATGGCGGTCTGAACCGCGAATCCCTGGTGGACAGTTTCATCGTCACGGCGCGTTCCACCGCGATGATCTTCTTCATCGTGCTGGGTGCCGGTTTCTACAATGGCTTCCTGGCCCTGACCAAAGTGCCGCAGGAACTGGCCGATTTCGTCGTCAGCCAGGGTCTGAGTCCCTGGGTGGTGCTGGCGCTGATCCTCGCCTTCTACCTTCTGTTCGGCTGCCTGATGGACAGCCTGTCGATGATCCTGCTGACCATTCCGATCTTCTTCCCGGTGATCTCGGCGATGGACTTCGGCCTGTTGTCCCTGCCCGCAATGCAGGCGGATGCAGCCATGGAGGTGCTGCGCAACGGGGTGCCCGACGGCATGGGGGCTGAAATGCTCGCCTCGATACAAGAGGCCATGGCCAACGGTATGGAGCTGACCCGCGAGCAGATGAAGGAACTGGGCATTCGCGTCACCGAGGGCCGCGTCAACCGGATCGAGGCGGAATATGTCGCCATCTGGTTTGGCATCCTGGTGCTGATCGTCGTCGAAGTGGGTCTTATCACCCCGCCGGTGGGCATGAACCTCTTCATCATCAACGCGATGGACCGCACCACCAAGATGATCGACACCTACAAGGCGGTGATGTTTTTTGTCGCCTCGGACATCATCCGGGTGATCATCCTGGTCGCCTTCCCGATCATTACGCTGCTGCCGCTGATGCTGCTGCACTAGCCGCTGGCAAAGCGAATCAACCGGCCTTGAAGCCCCCGCCATTTTCCATGGCGGGGGCTTTCCTGTTTCAGAAGCGGTACCGCAACACCGCTGGGCTCTTTCGGGCGGGGTGATACACAGCAATTTGTGCACAATAGTGCATTTTTTGCATGCGAAATGTTGCATTATTTTGCGACTGGTGCCTTAATCTGCCCAGGAAACGACTGCGTCGCCGGGGAGGGCCGCGCAGGCCATGGGGCTGATACAGCCCCTGACGGCACATCAGGGAGGAGCAAGGATGACACCCAGCGGCAATGCGGCAGGACTATTTGTGGACCGCCACCGGACAGAGCGCCCGGACAAACCGGCGTTCCGAGAGGCCGCAGGCGCTCAGCGCGAGATTTCATACGGGGAGCTGGCCGAGGCAACGGACCGGATGGCAGGCGCCCTGCGCCGTGCCGGGATCGCCCGCGAGACCCGCGCCGCGATGCTGGTTCTGGACCAGATCGAATTCCCGCAGATCTTCTGGGGCGCGCTGAAGGCCGGCGTGGTGCCGGTGCCCTTGAACACGCTCCTAGCCACCCCTGTCTATGAGGTCATCCTGAAGGACAGCCGCGCCACCATCCTCTTTGTCAGCGCGGAACTCTGGCCGGTGGTGGAACCTGTCATCGCCGCCTGCCCCGACCTGCAAAAGATCGTGGTGATCGGTGGCGACACGCCGGACGGCTGCGACAGCTATGAGGATTTCATCGCCGGAGCCGAGCCGCTGCCTGCGATCGACTGCTGCCCGGATGAAACCGCCTTCTGGCTCTATTCCTCCGGCTCGACCGGTCAGCCCAAGGGCGTGCGCCACGTCCACGGGGCGCTGGCGGCGACGGCGGAAACCTATGGAGACAAGGTGCTGCAGATCGCCGAGGACGACATCGTCTTCTCTGCGGCCAAACTGTTCTTCGCCTATGGCCTGGGCAACGGGATGACCTTCCCGCTGTCCGTCGGCGCCACCACCATCCTGTTCAACGGTCGCCCCACTCCGGATGTGGTCCTGTCCATTCTCGAAGAGCAGAAACCCACCATCTATTGCGGTGTGCCCACGCTTTATGCCGCGACCGTGGCAGCGCTGGAGAGTACGACCAAACCCGATGCGCCCCTGCGCCGCTGCATCTCGGCAGGCGAAGCCCTGCCCGAAGAGGTCGGCCGCAAGTGGGAACAGATCTGGGGTGTGGAGATCCTGGATGGTGTCGGCTCCACCGAGATGCTGCATATCTTCCTCTCGAATGCGCCGGGCGATGTGGTCTACGGCAGTTCCGGCATTGCGGTGCCCGGATACGAGCTGCGCCTGGTGGACGAGGCGGGCGCAGAGGTGACAGAGCCGGGAGGCATTGGCGAACTTCTGGTGCGCGGCGCCTCGGCCGCCGAAGGCTACTGGAACCAGCGCGGCAAAAGCCGGGGCACATTCGAGGGCGAATGGACCCGTACCGGCGACAAGTATGAGCGTGGCGAAGGCGGACGGTTCGTCTACTGTGGCCGCACCGACGACATGTTCAAGGTCTCCGGCATCTGGCTGTCGCCCTTCGAGGTGGAGCAGGCGCTGGTCGCCCACCCGGCAGTGCTGGAAGCCGCCGTGGTGCCCGCCCGCGACGAGGACGGCCTGGAAAAACCAAAGGCGCATATCGTGCTGAAAGACGGAACCGGGGATGACGCCCTGGCCGATGAGCTGAAGGCCTTTGTGAAAGAGAAAGTCGGCAAGTGGAAATACCCGCGCTGGATCGTCTTTGCCGAGGATCTGCCCAAGACGGCAACCGGCAAGATCCAGCGCTTCAAACTGCGAAAGGATGCATGATGGCTTTTGAATGGGGTGGAAGCGGCACCGTCGCGGTCGGCGGCGCCAATCTGGAATACGCTAGCCATGGCCCGGCACCGGACAAGGCGCCGACGCTGGTGCTGCTGCACGAGGGCCTCGGCTGTGTTGCCCTGTGGCGGGACTTCCCGGAAAAACTGGCGGCGGCCACCGGCTGGGGTGTCTTTGTCTATTCGCGCCAGGGCTATGGGCAGTCCGATCCCGTGACCCTGCCGCGCCCGCTTGATTTCATGACCCGCGAAGCCAAGGATGTGCTGCCGGAACTGCTGGATACCATCGGGCTGGAGCACGGTGTGCTACTGGGCCACAGCGACGGAGCGACCATCGCGGCGATCTATGGCGGCAGCGTGATCGATCACCGGGTGCGCGGGCTGATCCTGATGGCGCCGCATTTCTTCACCGAACCGGGTGGTCTGGCCGAGATCGCCAAGGCGAAAGAGGCCTATGACAGCGGCGAACTGAAGGAAAAGCTGGCGAAATATCACAAGGATCCCGACGGCGCCTTCCGGGGCTGGAACGATGTCTGGCTGGCCGAGGGCTTCCGCGACTGGGACGTGGCCGATGTGATCGACTACCTGCGCATTCCCGTGCTGGCGATCCAGGGCCGCGAAGATCAATACGGCACCCTGGCCCAGGTCGAGGTGATCGAGGAGCGCACCTATTGCCCCTGCGACATGCTGGTGCTGGAGGATTGCAAGCACAGCCCGCATCAGGATCAGCCGCAAAAGGTCATCGATGCCGTGGCCGATTTCACCAGCCGCCTGGCCCGGATCGAGGCCGCCGAGGTCGAGATCGCCTGACATGGCCCGCTTTCCGGATCCGCCGCATGCCCATGTCCCGGGCCAGACGCCCCGGCATCCGGAAGGCACCTTCGCAGCACTTTGCAATACCGTGCAAGCGCAACAGCCCCCAGGGGCTGTTTTTGCTTCGGACGCCTGGCGCGCCGGCCTGCAATTCCTGGAAACCGGATATTTCTGGGAAGCCCATGAAGTCTGGGAAGCGGTCTGGATGGCGCTTCCTGAAGGCACAGAGGCACGGCGGCTGGTGCAGGGCATGATCCAGCTGGCCAATGCCGAGCTGAAACAGGTGATGCAGCGCCCCAAGGCCAGCTTGCGCCTTTGCGAGATCGCCCTCACCCATCTGCAAGGTCTGGACCCAGACCTTTGGGACAGGGCCGGAATTCAGGAGACAGAGATTCGCAACCGGCTGGTCGATCTTCGTCAATCAAGGGCAAATTATGCACTATAATGCACACATAGACACTCAGGCTCGCTAAAACACCAAAATGTCCTGCATTATTTTGCCAATAACCGGCATTATTGTGCACATCCCTCTTTGCCGCGCCCAAAAGCTGCGGTAAGTTGCAAACAACAGAACTCAGGAGCGCGACATGCCCCAGGCAATCGATTTTCAGACCGACCCTTCGAAATACCGGCACTGGCGGGTGGAGTATGATGGCCCCATCGCCAACCTCTATATGGACGTGGATGAGGACGGCGGGCTGTTTGATGGCTATCAGCTGAAGCTGAACTCCTATGACCTGGGCGTCGATATCGAACTGGCCGACATCGTGCAGCGGATGCGCTTTGAACACCCCGAGGTGAAGGTGGTGGTCATGCAGTCCGGCAAGGAGAAGGTCTTCTGCGCGGGCGCCAATATCCGCATGCTGGGCGGCGCCAGCCACGCTCACAAGGTGAACTTCTGTAAATTCACCAACGAGACCCGCAACACCTTCGAGGCCGCCGAGGCGGATTCGGGTCAGAAATACATCGCTGCCGTTCAGGGCGCCTGCGCCGGTGGCGGGTATGAGCTGGCGCTGGCCTGCAACTACATCATGCTGACCAATGACAGCACGTCGTCGGTGGCCCTGCCCGAGGTGCCGCTCTTGGCGGTTCTGCCCGGCACCGGCGGCCTGACCCGCGTCACAGACAAACGCAAGGTGCGCCGCGATCTGGCCGATGTCTTCTGCTCGATCGAGGAAGGCGTCAAAGGTCAGCGCGCCGTCGACTGGCGCCTGGTGGACGAGGTGGTGCCGAACTCCAAGTTCGCAGACACCGTGGCCGAGCGTGCGAAAGAATTCGCCGAGGCCAGCAGCAAGGCAGACGGGCTGACCGGCATCACCCTGGGGCCGATTTCGCGCAGCTTTGGCGACAATGCCATCACCTATTCTCTGGTCGAGGTCGAGATCGACCGCGACGGTGGCCGCGCGACCATCACCCTGAAAGGCCCCGAGGCGGATGCCCCGGCGGACACCTCAGCGCTGCAGGCCGAGGGTGACCAGACCTACATGCTTCGCCTGGCGCGCGAACTGGATGATGCCATCCTGCACCTGCGCCTGAATGAGCGCGAGGTCGGCACCGTGGTGTTCCAGACCCAAGGTGACGCCGAGAAACTGCTGGCGCATGAGGCCCTGCTGCTGAACAACCGCGATCACTGGCTGGCGAACGAGATCCTGGCCTACTGGAAGCGCCTGTTGAAACGCATCGACATGACCTCCCGCTCGCTGGTGGCGGTGGTCGAGCATGGCTCCTGCTTTGCCGGACCGCTGGCAGAACTGCTGTGGGCCGTCGACCGCTCCTACATGATGCTGGAGGAATTCGAAGGCGACAATCGCCCGCTGGCCGCCGTGACCCTCAGCGAGGGGAACTTTGGCACCTACCCGATGGGCAACGATCTCACCCGCCTGCAGACCCGTTTCCTTGGCACCCCCGAGGCGGTCGAGGATCTGCGCGAACACATTGGTGAGCCGCTGGAGGCCGATCAGGCCGAGGAACTGGGTCTCATCACCTATGCCTTTGACGATATCGACTGGGAGGACGAGGTGCGTATCTTCCTTGAGGAACGCGCCAGCTTCAGCCCCGATGCAATGACCGGCATGGAAGCCAACCTGCGCTTTGCCGGCCCCGAGACGATGGAAACCCGCATCTTTGGCCGCCTGACCGCCTGGCAGAACTGGATCTTCCAGCGCCCCAATGCGGTGGGCAGCGATGGTGCCCTGCAGCGCTACGGCACCGGCCAGCGCGGCGAATACAACATGGAACGCGTGTAACCCGAGGATTTCAGCGGCAGCCGATAGGGCACCGCACGACGGAGGAACAAAATGCTTGATCTCATTAATGTCAGCTACGACACCCAGATCCCCAACAACGTTGGCCTGTCCAGCGACAAGAAGGTTCTGAAAGCGCTGGAAAAATGGCACCCCGGTTACATCAACTGGTGGAATGACCTGATCCCGCAGAACTTTCAGGAATCGATGGTCTACCTGCGCACCGCCGTGTCCGTGGACCCGAAAGGCTGGGCCAAGTTCGACTACGTGAAGATGCCCGAGTACCGCTGGGGCGTGCTGCTGGCGCCGCAGGTCGAAGGCCGCACCATTCCCATGGGCGAACACTATGGCGAACCCGCCTGGCAGGAGGTTCCCGGCGAATACCGCAACATGCTGAAGCGCCTGATCGTGATCCAGGGCGACACCGAGCCGGGCTCGGTCGAGCAGCAGCGCTTCCTGGGTCTGACCGCGCCGTCTCTTTATGACATGCGCAACCTGTTCCAGGTGAACGTCGAGGAAGGCCGCCACCTCTGGGCGATGGTCTACCTGCTGCAGAAATACTTTGGCCGCGATGGCCGCGAAGAAGCGAACGATCTCCTGATCCGCTCCTCCGGTTCCGAAGAAGCGCCGCGCATGCTGGGCGCCTTCAACGAGGAAACGCCGGACTGGCTGTCGTTCTTCATGTTCACCTATTTCACCGACCGTGACGGCAAGATGCAGCTGGAAAGCCTGGCGCAATCGGGTTTCGACCCCTTGTCGCGCACCTGCCGCTTCATGCTGACTGAAGAGGCGCACCACATGTTCGTGGGCGAAACCGGCGTCGGCCGCACCATCCAGGCGACCTGCGAAGCGATGAAGAAGGCCGGGATCACCGATCCTTTCGACATCAACAAGATCCGTGACCTGGGTGTCATCGACCTGCCGACCATCCAGAAAAAGCTGAACCTGCACTACACGCTGTCGCTGGATCTCTTCGGTCAGGAAGTCTCCACCAATGCGGCCAATGCCTTCAACGCGGGCATCAAGGGCCGCTACATGGAGCTGCGCCTGAAGGACGACCACAAGCTGACCAACGACACCTACAATGTGCTCGATCTGGAAGGCGACACGATCGTCGAACGCGAAGTGCCTGCCCTGACCGCCATCAACATGCGCCTGCGCGACGATTACGTCAAAGACGCAGCCGGTGGCGTCGGTCGCTGGAACAAGATCATCGAGAAGTATGGCATCGAGTTCGAAATGAAGCTGCCGCACCAGGCCTTCAACCGCAAGATCGGTGTCTTTGCCGGCAAGAACTTCGACCCCGATGGCAACCACGTCTCTGGCGCCGAATACGACAAGGGCCTGCAGGAGTGGCTGCCGACCCACGCGGATGGCGATTTCATCCAGTCGCTGATGAAGCCGGTCTACGAGCCCGGTCAATACGCCAGCTGGATCTCGCCGCCCAAGGTCGGCATCGACAACAAGCCTGGCGATTTCGAATACGTGAAACTGCACATGGCATAAGAGGCATTCATCCTCTTTTTCCCGGCGCCTGTCACAGTCAACGACAGGCGCCGGGCATCCAGACCGGAGCACACCAGCCGGATTTATCCCAGCCAGACCGGAAGATCACCAGATGGACATTACCCGCAACCAAGCCGAAACCCCCAATGCCGACCGTGTGTCGGTGCAGATCAATGGCCTCAAGGGGCCCTGCGTGGGCTGTTCCGATTGCGTCGGCATGTGCCGCGCGCTGATCGATGCGCTGACCGTTCCCGATGCGATCCTCAAGAAAGCACCGAGAAGCTGAATGACCAACGCCCACACCGCGCCCTTGAAACAGCACCTGATCGACCCCGAGATCTGCATCCGCTGCTACACCTGCGAAATGACCTGCCCGGAAGAGGCAATCGTCCATGACGACATGAACGTCGTCGTCGATGCCGAGAAATGCAACTTCTGCATGGACTGTATCCCGGTCTGCCCGACCGGCTCGATCGACGAATGGCGGGTGGTGACCACGCCCTATTCGGTGGACGAGCAGTTCGAATGGATGGAGCTGCCCGAACAGGAGGAAATCTCCGGCGGCGATGCTGCCGAAGGCGACGTGGAGGCGATGGACGATGCCGTGGCGGCGCTTCTGGCCGACGCCCACGCCGGTGCCGGCGGCAAGGCGGTTGCCCCCGCCAGTGCCAGCAAGCCCGTCATCAACATGTACACGCCCGGCAAGCCCGCCACGCTCAAGGTGCAGGGCAACTACCGGCTGACCGACAAGGACAGCGACAGCGATGTGCGCCATATCATCCTGGATCCGGCGGGCCTGCCCTTCCCGGTTCTGGAGGGGCAAAGCATCGGTATCATCCCGCCCGGCACGGATGCAGACGGCAAGCCGCATCTTCCCCGGCTCTACTCCGTCTCCAGCCCCCGCGACGGGGAGCGGCCCGGCTATCACAACATCTCGCTGACCGTGAAGCGCGAGGAACAGGGCCTGTGTTCCAACTACGTCTGCGATCTGAACGCGGGCGACGAGGTGCAGGTGACCGGCCCCTTCGGTGCCACCTTCCTGCTGCCCTCGGATCCGGCGGCGGACATCATGATGGTCTGCACCGGCACCGGCTCGGCCCCCTTCCGCGCCTTCACCATGCGTCGCCTGCGCGAAGCGCCGCATGAGACCGGCAAGATGACCCTGGTCTTCGGCGCCCGCCGCCCCGGCGAGCTTCCGTATTTTGGCCCGCTGAAAAAGGTGCCGGATGCCTTCATGAGCAAGCTCTTCGCCTTTTCCCGGCAGGAGGATGCGCCCAAGCAATATGTGCAGGACCGCCTGCGTGAAGAGGCCGACCGGGTTGCCGCGCTGATGCAAAGCCCGACGGGCCATATCTACATCTGTGGTCTCAAGGCGATGGAACAGGGGGTCGAGGAAGCCCTGCGCGATATCGCCCGCGCCAATGGTTTGAACTGGGCCGATCTGCGCGATACGATGCGCGCCGATGGACGTTACCACGTCGAAACCTATTGAGCCGCAGGACAAAACCCAGATGACAGATCAGATCGCCCCCGCCGGAGAAGGCTCCGGTCCGGATACCTTCGTGCATGAAATTCGCGTCGGCTGGGGCGACTGCGATCCCGCCAAGATCGCCTATACCGGTCGCCTGCCCGCCTTTGCGCTGGAGGCGATCGACGCCTGGTGGGAACACTGCCTGGATGGCGACGGCTGGTTTCAGATGGAGCTGGACCGGGGCACCGGCACGCCATTTGTCAATATGAGCATCGATTTCCGTTCACCTGTCACACCCCGCCACCGGCTGATGTGCGAGGTCTGGCCCTGCAAGCTGGGCACCAAATCCATCACCTTCCGGGTCGATGCGCGTCAGGACGGAGTGCTGTGCTTTGAGGGCAAATTCACCTGCGTCTTCATCGATCCGGTCGATTTCACCTCCAAGGCGGCGCCAGCCGATTACCGCGCGGTCGTCGAACCCCGCTTGCGCCCGGAGTAACGCGGCCCCGCAGCTGCGCCCGACGCAGGGTTCCGCAGGATAATGCACCGTCTAACCCGGTCTCTGTGGGTTTTCATTTGAACATGCCCCGGCAGCGCCGTAAGTTTGTGCATTATGTTTCATAATTCGGCAGCGCATGAGTGAGATCACCAACTTTCGGGGTGAAACCCGCCCGGTTCAGACCGTCAGCGAGATCGATCAGGCGGTTCCCGCGCTGATCACGCGGGTCGGCGAACGCGTGCGCAAGGCACGCGAACGAAAAGGCATTCCCCGCCGGGTGTTGTCGGATCGCTCGGGCGTGTCACCCCGCTACCTCGCGCAGCTTGAGGCGGGCGAGGGCAATATCTCTATCGGGTTGCTGCAACGGGTGGCCGTGGCCCTGGATCACCGCATCGAATGGCTGATCGGCGAGGAAGACCCCTGGACCTCGGACGTGCTGCGGGTGGCGGATCTGTTCCGCGGCGCGACCAGCCGCACGCAGCAGGCGGTGCTGGACCTGCTGACCCCGGAAACACCCGAAACGCGAAGGGCAGGCCGTGTTTGCCTTGTGGGCCTGCGTGGCGCCGGAAAATCGACCCTTGGCGCCATGGCGGGACAGATCCTTGGCATTCCCTTTCTCGAACTCAACAGCGAGATCGAAAGCCAGTCCGGCATGCCCGTGTCCGAACTGATGGCCCTATATGGTCAGGAAGGCTATCGCCAGCTCGAAGCCCAGGCGATCAACCGCATCATCGCCACCCACGACAGCCTGATCCTGGCGGTGGCGGGCGGCATCGTGGCCGAGCCGGAGACCTACACCAACGTCCTGGCTCATTTCCACACCATCTGGGTCAAGGCCCAGCCCGACGAACATATGGCCCGCGTCCGCGCCCAAGGCGACGAACGCCCCATGGCCGGAAACCCGGAGGCGATGGAGCAGCTGCGTTCGATCCTGACCAGCCGCGAGGCGCTATATGGCCGCGCTCTGGCGCAGCTTGACACCTCTGGTCAGACGGTGGAGCAGTCCTGCGACAGCCTGATCGCGATGATCAAGGAAAAGGGCTTCACCGGCTGATCCTGCTATTGGGGCTCGCGCAGCCAATCATCTGCGAAACACACATCCCCGACCCCCGCAAACCGTGCGACCCGGTCCAGCTCCGCCTCAAGCCTTTGAACCCGTCGCGGCGACCATGTAACGCCCCGTTCTGGCCAGATCGCGGTGACGTTCAACCGATCCGCGCTGCGGTCCGCCTTCATGTCGATCCGCCCCACCAGCCGCTCCCCCTCCATCAGGGGGAAGACATAATAGCCGTATTTGCGTTTCGGCGCCGGGGTGAAGACCTCGATCCGGTAGTGAAAGCCGAACAACCGCTCGGCCCGCTTGCGGTCGCGCAGCGCCGGATCAAAGGGGCTGAGCAGCCGCATCCGCCCCGGCGCTGGCCCCAGATCCATGGCCTCATCTACCATGCCCGGTCGTGCCAGCACCCGGCGAAAGCCACCATCCGCCTGTTCGATCTCGATCTCCTGCAGGGCGCCGGATTTCAGCTGCGCCGCTGCCCAGTCTTTTGCCTCGGCGGCTGACGCGGTATCCCAAAACGCCGCGATCTCGCCCGAGGTGGCAAAGCCGAGCCGATCCAGCGCCCCGTTGCACAGCCAATCCACGGTGGCTTCGGCGTCGCAATCAGAGGCGCCGGGGTGCAGATGCTCTTCGATCACCCGCTCGGTCAGGTCATAGCGTTTCTGGAACCCCTCGCGCCCGACGACTGTGAGCGCGCCAGATCGCCAGAGGTATTCCAGCGCGGTCTTCGACGGGTGCCAGTCCCACCAACCGCCCGATCCCTTCTTCTCGTCCTTGCCCACATCCGAAGAGCTCACCGCCCCATGGTCGCGGATGTGATCCAGCACCGATCTGAACCGCTCCTCGAACCCGTCGCGCCGCCAGTTGCGCCAGCGTTTGCGCAACAGCTCCGCATCGCGCTGAAATCGCAGATGCCAATGGGGGTAGAACTCCATCGGGATCACGGCGGCATCATGGGTCCAATGTTCGAACAGGGCGCGGTCGCGCTCATAGAGCCGTTTCAGATGGGCGGGGCGATAGCTGGGCCTGCGGGAATAGAGGATCACGTCATGGGCGCGCGCGACCGTGTTGATACTGTCGAGCTGCACGAACCCCAGCCGCCGGATCAAGTCATGCAAGTCCGCGCCTTTTGAGGGGCCCGTGGGCGCCTCCAGAAGCCCGTGCCGGTCCAGAAACAGCCGCCGCGCGGCCCGGTTGCCCAGCCGCGCGTACATCACTCAGCGCCGTTTCAGCGTATCACCATAGGTGATCGTGGGCGTCAGGGTCACATGGCGTTCGAGTTCGACCTCGGGATCTTCGAGCTGGGCGGCAATGATCTCCGCCGCCTTGCGCCCGATCTCCTGACGGCAAGCGTCCATGGTGGCCAGTTTGCGTGGCAGACCCTGCAACAGCTCAACCCCGTTGAAGCCCGCAAGACCGATCTGACCCGGCACATCGATACCTTGCTCCAACAGGTACAAAAGGCCACCGGCCCCGATCATGTCGTTGGAATAATACAGGAAATCGAGTTCCGGGGAGCGTTCAAGCATCTCCGCCGTCATCTCGCGCCCCTTGGCCAGCGCCGAGCCGCCGGAATAGAAGGCACGGTCTTCAATCTCCACCCCTTCCTTGGCCAGCGCCTCGGTAAAGCCTTCAAAGCGTTTGCGGGCGCGGTGATCCAGCGGCATCTTGGTGCCCATGAAACCGATGTGGCGATAACCCGCTTTCAGGATCGCCTTGGCCATTTCCCGGCCTGCGCGGCGATGGGAAATCCCGACCATGGCATCCACCGGCTTGCCGTCGGTATCCATAATCTCCACCACCGGAATGCCTGCGGCATTGAGCATGGCGCGCGCCGCCTCGGTGTGTTCGAGCCCGGCGATGATCACGCCCGAGGGACGCCAGGACAGCATCTCGTAGAGGACTTTCTCTTCTTTTTCCGGCTGGTAATCGGTGACGCCCACCACGGGTTGCAACTCGGTGTTTTCCAGCACCTTGTTGATGCCGGTCAGCACCTCGGGAAACACCATGTTCGACAGCGACGGGATGATGACGGCGACCAGGTTCACCCGTTTGGAGGCCAGCGCCCCGGCGATCTTGTTGGGCACATAGCCCAGTTCCTTGGCTGCGGTCAGCACCTTGCTGCGGGTCTTTTCCGAGACATCGCCGCGGTTGCGCAGCACCCGGCTGACGGTCATCTCCGACACGCCGGTGGCCTCAGAAACATCACGAAGGGTGAGCGGGCGCTTGTTGTCGGTGGTCACGGGCGTGGGCCTCTTTGAGTTGGTTGCCTGATGTTAGCGCAGACAGCGCGGGCTGCACAATGGGAAGAGCATGCAAGAGGCGCAGCCTAGCCCAAAGATCAAAACCGATCCGACCGGACCGCGCCCCATTGTGATGACAGATCCGATTTGCTATCGCGTAAACACGCGTGGCCCCGTGGCTCAACTGGATAGAGCAGCCCCCTCCTAAGGGGCAGGTTGCAGGTTCGAAT
Source organism: Phaeobacter sp. PT47_59 (assembly GCF_028890025.1). Taxonomy (NCBI): domain Bacteria; kingdom Pseudomonadati; phylum Pseudomonadota; class Alphaproteobacteria; order Rhodobacterales; family Roseobacteraceae; genus Phaeobacter; species Phaeobacter sp. PT47_59. Next base: position 98,112 of record NZ_JARCJL010000005.1, on the reverse strand, counting down.
CCTGCCGGGGTCACCAGATATCCCGCTCCGCCACGCGTGGATGCCGACAGTTCAACGCATGTCAGCCCAGGCAAGTGCCCGGACTGTCTGTGTTTTTTCAGCTCACTCTATTGTGGCCCTATGCGACGCGGGCATCGTCGTTGCCTGCGGCCATATGTGCCTCGTAGTCGCGGTCAAGCTCCCGTTCGTGGCCCGCGACCGAGGTGTTGAAGCCATCCATACTGGTTTTCAGCTTGGCGGAATCTTCGGTCAGCTTGATGGAGGTCTGATGCACCAGCGACGCGCGGGTCGCATTGTCCAGCGTGGTTTCGCCCAGTTCGGTCATATTGCCGTCGATCTCCTCCAGGCTGCGCGCCTGGCTGGAGATATGCGAGGCGATTTCCGTCATCACCTTGGAGACATCGACAACCCCGTCGCGAATGCCTTCCAGGCTTGATCCGGTGGCGCGCACCAGGTCGCTGCCCTGCTGGACTTGCAAGGAGCTTTCGGCGATCAGCGCCTTGATCTCGGTCGCCGAATCCGAGGCACGGGCCGCCAGCGAGCGCACCTCGGAGGCCACCACGGCAAAGCCGCGTCCCGCTTCGCCGGCACGGGCGGCCTCGACCCCTGCGTTCAGGGCCAGAAGATTGGTCTGGAAGCTGATATCGTCGATCACATCGACGATCTTGGCGATCTTTTCCGAGGATTCCTCGATCCGGGCCACCGCCTCGATGGCCTGCTGCACCACCAGGCCACCCTGTTCGGCATCGTTGCGATTGACCTCGGAGCGGTTTGAGGCCCGTTCCACCATGAGCGTGACATCCTTGGTGCCCGCCGTCACGTAGCTGACCACGGCGACCGCCTCTTCCAGAGCCGCAGCCTGCTGTTCGGCGCGTTCGGCCATTTCCTTGGTCATTTCAGCCGTGGAGGACACCTTTTCATCCACCGAATGCGCCCGCGTGGTGGCATCGGCAATGATCCCCGACCAATGGGAGATCAGGTTGTTGTAGGATTTGCGGATGCCGTCGAAACGGGGCGGAATGCCGTCTTCTTTCTGGATGGGTTTGGAGAGGTTGCCCTTTTCCAGCTCCTCAATGCCCCCTGTCAGAACATCCAGCGCCTTCGTGTGTTCAGCATGCTGTGCCTCGAAGTAGGAGGCAATCACCCGCTCGCAGTCCGCCATCATCAGACGGTTGAGCAGCTGCACCTGCCGCGACAGCTTGGCCCGGCTCGTCAGACGTCGGCTGACCAGGACATCGAACATATCCGCACCGGCCGAGGAATAGCCGCCTAGATACTGGATGAAGGGCAGGCGCAGTTCGTAATGGACCCGGCCAACCCGCGCCGCAGAATCGAAATATCCCTGATCGAATTGCCCTGAGAACAGCCGCGCCCAATGGGCCTTTTGCGCCGCCTTGGCATGAGAGACGGCCTTGTCATCGGGGAAGAACCGGCGCGTTTCCTCGCGCTCAAGCACGCGCGCATAGAACCGATCCAGCACCCTGTCCATATGCGGCATGAGCAGTTTCCCTGTCTCGGCAACGAGCGCCTTGCAGTCGGAATCCAAACCAAACCACTGATAAAAGCTTTGATGATCGGCAGATGACATGGCATGCCCCTGTTTATTGGTAAGACTTCCTGCCCTTGTGCCAGCCAGCCTTTTACAAGGTCTTAAAATGATAATTTGGATGCATGGATTTTCCTGGGTAAACACCTATTTTTTCAGCAAAATAATTCACCATTAAATGAATACCCCTGCCGATCGCCCACAAGGCCGCACCTCAGGGTTGCACCTGAAAAATCAGGCGAACCCTCAGATTGATACGCGCGCATGGCGCCCGAAAACCGCAAATCCCTGATGGGCCCGCTATCCGGGATTCGCTGGCAGGCTCCAGACCTGCATGGTCTGATCCAGACCGCGAATATCCTGCGCTTCGTGACAGGAGAACCCGTCCAACAGATCCAAAGCGGCATTTTCGGCCATCACCTGGCCACGCAGTTCGCCGCTCATCACGATCTGAGCCTGCAGGCTGCGCGTCATCTCTTCCAACCGCGCAGCCACGTTGACGGCAGTTCCGATCACCGCATACTCCAACCGATTGGCACCGATGTCGCCCAGCACCGTCTCTCCAAAGTGGATGCCGATCCCGGCGCAGATTTCCGGCTCACCCCGGCGGCGGCGATCCCGGTTCCACTTGGACAGGGCATCCTGCATCGCCCGCGCACAGGCCAGTGTATCGGTGGCATCATGGGGTCCCGCCATCGGGGTTCCAAAGGTCGCCATCAGCCCGTCGCCCAGGTACTTGTCCAGCGTGCCCCGGTACCGAAACACCTCGCGCTCCATGCGGCCATGGAAATCGCGCAATAGCTCGATCACCTGATGCGGATCCTGACCCGCGCTCATCCGCGTGAAGCCGACGATGTCGATGAACAAGACGCCCACGTCCTGGCTGCGCACCTGTTTCAGCGGGTCGTCGTTCTGCGACAGCTGATCCACCACATTGGGGGAGAAATAGCGTGACAGGTTCGCGCGCTCCCGTTCCAGCCCGGCGTTGTCCATCAACAGCCTGCTGAACCGGCGCGAGGACACGCCCAGCGTCACCGCCACCAGGAGGAAGACGAAGATCTCCTGAATGCGCAGTGGAAAGGCGAAATTGTTGGGGTCCATGGCCGCCGCAAGCTCGGTTCCGGGGCCAAAGGCCGCCTGGGTAGCGTCGGTCAGCTCGGGGTAAGGGGTCGCATACCACCAGGCCAGCCCCAGCGCCGCCGCCCACATCGCGCTGGTCCAGACCCCGATGGCGATCACCGTGCGCCAGGAAAACGCCAATGTGCCCCCCGCCAGGATCACAAAGAAATAGAGGAAGTTGTCGAACCGGTACTGCATTGCGACCGGCAGATCCTCCGGGCTGAACGGATGCGGCGCGACGATCCCCACGGTCATCACCAGAAGATCGAGGAAGATCAGCATCAATTCGGCGCGGGAGCGGCCCACCTGCCCGAACCGCTGGATCAGCCAGCCGTTGAGACAGAGAATCAGAAGGATGGCGTGATAATAGAGCACGTCCCAGGCCGGGTTGACGGCGACCAGGAAGATCGAGATCACCGCCATCGCGATCCAGCGCGCCCGCACCGCAAGCTCCAGCCCTTCGCGCTTGTGCGCTTCCAGGGCTGCTGCCGCATATTGACTGTCTCCGATCGGGTCCGCCGCCCGATCGGTTTCGCGTTCGGGCGCCTCCTGCACGCTGCTCAGAGCCGTATCCGCCATTTCTCGTTCCTTCGTTCCCGCTCCAACAATAGGCATCGCCCCGGCCCGGCGCACCCCCTATCCGCCGGTTTGAAACAAAAAGACCCCGCCTGAACGGCGGGGCAAGGTGAGGTGCCCGGCCCCGGACCGAAAGGTCGGGGCGCAGGCACCAGCGGTGTTCTTTTGGATATTGTCAGAGGATCTGTTGGCGGATCAGTTCTGCATTTCCGCACGGATCTGCTGGCGCAGAACGTCGATCGGCACCGTTTTTCCATCGCGGCGGAAGCACCAGTAGGTCCAGCCGTTACAGGAGGGCGCGTTTTCCAGATGCGCGCCAACCTGATGGATCGATCCCTTGATGTTGTCGCCGATCAGCGTGCCATCGGCCCGCACCTTGGCCTTGTGGCGCTGGTTCATGGAAAACAGTTCCTCGCCGGGGCGCAGCATGCCGCGTTCCACCAGCTGACCAAAGGGCACACGCGGTTCGGCACGCTTGCTGGCGGAAACCTGCAGCGCCTCGCGGTCGAACTTGCGCACTGCCTTGATGCGCTTGGCGGCCACCTCGCGGTAGGCCTCTTCCTGCTCGATCCCGATGAATTCTCGGCCCAGCATCTTGGCCACGGCGCCGGTGGTGCCGGTGCCGAAGAAGGGATCCAGCACCACATCGCCGGGATTGGTCGAACCGATCAGGATCCGGTGCAGCAGCGATTCCGGTTTCTGCGTCGGATGCGCCTTGTCGCCATTGTCGTCCTTAATGCGCTCATGCCCGGTGCAGATCGGCAGCACCCAGTCGCTGCGCATCTGGATGCCTTCGTTCAGCGCCTTCAGCGCCTCGTAGTTGAAGGTGTATTTGCCGCCTTCGGACTTCGACGCCCAGATCATCGTCTCATGGGCGTTGGTGTAGCGTTTGCCACGGAAGTTCGGCATCGGGTTCGACTTGCGCCAGATCACGTCGTTCAGCAGCCAGTAGCCTGCGTCCTGCATCGCCGCACCGACCCGGAAGATATTATGGTAGGAGCCGATCACCCAGATCGCACCATTGGGTTTCAGGATCCGGCGTGCCTCGCGCAGCCAGGCGCGGGTGAAATCGTCATAGGCGCGGAAGCTGTCGAATTGATCCCAGTGATCGTCGACCGCATCGACCTTGCTGTTATCGGGCCGGTGAAGCTGGCCTTTCAGCTGCAGGTTATAGGGGGGATCCGCGAAGACCAGATCGACGGAATTTGCCGGAAGCCCGGCCATGACCTCGATGCAATTGCCACCAAGAATCGCGTTTAGAGGGAGCGCCGCGGCGCCCTTCGTCATGGTTTTGTTCATTTGCTCTGCCTCAATAACCACGGCGCATTTTTGCGCTCATTTTGGTTATCCACAGGATGAGTCATCCCGGATTCGAGGTCAATTTGTTTTTTAGAACAGCGGGCTACGGTTCACTCTTGATACAATATCTTGTGGACCGGCTTGAAGGAACGCCGATGATGTGGGGTGACGCCCAATTCCACCAGCGCTTCACGGTGCTGTTTCGACGGGTAGCCTGCGTTTTTCTCCCATCCATATCCTGGAAACTGTTGCGCCAAATCCACCATGATCCGATCGCGCGCCTGTTTCGCCACGATCGAAGCCGCCGCGATCGACAGGGATTTGCCGTCGCCCTTGACCACCGCTTCGGCGGGCAGGGCCAGCCCCTTCGGGATCAGGTTGCCATCGATCAGCAGGTAATCCGGCTGCGGATCCAGGGCCGCCACAGCGCGCTCCATGGCGATATGGGAAGCCCGCAAAATGTTATGGGAATCAATCTCTTTCACCGTGGCATGGGCGATGGAGACCGTCGCCCCCTGCAGGATCGCCTGCTCCACCGCATCGCGCTTCCTGGCGCTCAGTTTTTTCGAATCGTTGAGCCCCTCGGGGATGTTCGCGGGATCCAGGATCACCGCCGCCGCCGTCACCGGCCCGGCCAGCGGACCGCGGCCCACCTCATCCACACCGGCAATGCGTATATGCCCCCGATCGCGGGCGGCAGTCTCCAAGCTGTAGTCAGGCATATCCATGCCCCTGTCAGAGCGAAACCGGCGCCGGTTTGCAAGCGCTTGCGCCGACCCAGACAGGAAAAGAGGGGCCGAGGCCCCTCTGATATCACAGCGCGATGTTGCGCAAATATCACTTTCGCACGATGCGGTAGCCCCGGTTTTGCAGGCAGCTGGGCTTGTAGCCGCTGCGGTGCACCTGCCCATTCCAGAAGGTCACCCGGCAGGCCTGCGGCAGGCTGCTCTCGAATCTGTAGTGGCGCTGAAGGCAGGTCTGCCCGACCAGGGTGTGGCTTTTGCTGTAGCGCGGGAAGTAGCGTACGCATTGCGCGGGCAGGTCGTATCTTGCCACATGCGGCGGCAGCGGACGGGGATGCACCGTAGGAGGATGCGGGCGCGGGTGATGCGGGGGATGCTGCGGAGGAGGCACCACATGCCCGTGCTGATTGTCGTGGCGCGCATCGTTGATCGCCGCCCCCAGGATGCCGAGCAGGGCCATGCCCGCGATGAACTTTGCCACATCCTCGTCGGCGCGGGCGGGCGCAGCGGAAACCCCGGTCAGGGCAAGGGAGAGCGACAGGATCAGGGCAATGAACTTGCGGTGCTGGTTCCGGGGAAAAGCGATCAGGGACATATCAGGACCTTTCGATAAGGGGCAACCGTCACGGTTTGACAGACGCCGGGGGATACGGGTGAGGACGCCGGACAAGATCTCCGGGCCGATGAGATGACCCTCCCCCTGCCCCGGCCGGACAGGCAATAACGGCAGCCTGATATCGAATATCAGCCCCTGCAAAGCGCTGTTGTTATTGAATATCACCGCAATCGCGCGCAGGGTTGGCGCATGAAACAGCTCCTCCTCATCCCCGTCCTGGCTCTGGCGCTTTTGTCGGGCGCTGCACAGGCCCGCGCGGCAGACTGCTACGCCGATTACAAGGCCAAGCAGGACAACCCGCTGAAACTGCACTATGGCGTCATCCAGATCTCGGGCCCCTGCAAGAAAGGCGCCGCACGCCAGGAAATCGCCGCCCGCCTTGCGCCCACGGGCTGGACGCTCTTGAATGTGATCTCGGTCTTCGGCCCCGACGGCCTGCAACAGAGGAAGGCCAATGCGGGCACCTACTTCCTCCGTTTCTGAGATGCGCGCCGCCGGTGGGCGGGTGATCACCCTGGGCATCGGCGCCATCGTCGCCATGCTGGTTTTCGCGGGCACATGGCTGTTGCTGACCCTGCCGGATGCCAATGCCTTCAATGCCCGGGTCGAGCGGGTCTTTGTCGAAAACGACCTGACCAGCCAGGCCGAGATCAAGCTGCTGGAAATCCTCGCCCAGTCCGGCACCGCCTTTGCCGACACGCTGGCCAGCTACCGCATGGTGATCTTCGTGCTGCTGGTCTTTGCCACCGCCATGCTGATTGCCGCCCTGGTGGTGCTGACCATGCTGATGATGCTGAACCGGCGCATGGCCCAGATCGAACGGTCGGGCATCCAGGTCAGCGAGTTGCTGATCAGCCGGGAAGAGAACACCGTCTACCTCAACAGCATGGGCTTCAAGCTGACCCCCGCCGCGATGGAAACCCTCTCGGCCCTGGCTGAGGCGCGCATGGATGATGATGTCCTTTCGGGTGCCGAGATCGAAGCGGTGATCTCGGGCCGTCACAGCAGCGATTGCGACGAGGCCGCGGGCGCCACACGGATCAAGCGCCTGCGCGATACCCTGGGCAACCAGATGGTGAGCGAGCTACTGGTCAAGAACATCGCCAAACGCGGCTATGTGCTGGCCATCCGCAAGGACGTCATCCGCATGATCTGACCGTGCCGACCCAACAGATCGGCGCAGCCTCTGCACATCACCTGTGCGAGAGCGACTGTGACATTCTCTGGAAACCGGGCGGTGGCAGCTCCATATAGCGGCATACCGTCCAAAACAGGTTCCTGTCCGATGAACGTTCATGTTGCGCCACCCGCCGGAGGCTATGGCATCCTTGTCGAGCCGCTCAGCGGTCCGGTTCGTGTCTATCGAAACGGTATCCTTCTGGCCGAAAGCCAGGCCGCCAAGGTCATGTATGAAACCCGCATGCCGCCCACGGTCTATTTCCCGCGCGAAGATATCCTCGTGCCGCTGTCTGATCGGGTCGGCCGCCAAACCTTCTGCCCCTTCAAGGGCACCGCCTGCTACCACGACCTGAAACTGCAGGAAGAGCGCATCGACAACGCCGTCTGGATCTACGAGCAGACCCTCCCCGAAGCCTCGGGGATCGCGGGCCATGTGGGCTTTGTCTGCGATCAGAACACCCATATCGATCTGGGCGACAACGAGCTGACGCCGCCCGCCCATGGCAATATCTCCGGGCCGCTGATCGACTGGCTCCTGCGCGAGGCGGCCATGCTGCCCACCCCCGAGGGATTTACCAAGGCCCTGGCCGAGAAACTGCGCGAACAGGGCGTGCATCTGACCCGCCTGTCGGTGCTCTCCTGGTCGCTGCATCCGATGATCGCGGGCAAGAACTATGTCTGGAAACAGGGCACGGACGAGATCACGGTCATGACCCCCAGCTATGACATCCTCAACTCGCCCGAGTATCAGAGCAGCCCCCTGCGCCATGTCTCCCAAGGCTTGGGGGGTGTGCGCCACCGGCTGCACCGCGATCTGCCGGATGATGCCTTCCCGATCCTTCAGGACCTGCGCGAGGCAGGCGCCACCGATTACGTCGCCATGCCGCTGCCCTTCTCCGACGGGCGCATCAACGTGATCACCGTCGCCAGCGATCACCCGGATGGCTTCACCACCGCCAATCTCGGCCTGATCTTCGAATGCTCCGCCGTGATCGCCCGCTATTACGAGGTCTTCATGCAGCGCGAGAACGCGCAATCCCTGCTGGAAACCTATGTGGGCAAACGCTCCGGTGCGCGGGTTCTGGGCGGCGAGATCCGCCGCGGCGACGGCGACGAGATCGACGCCGCCATCATGTTCTGCGACCTGCGCAATTCCACCCGGCTGGAAGAGGATCTGGGGCGGCGCGCCTATATCCAGCTGTTGAACGGCTTCTTTGAACGCGCCTCGACCATTGTCCACGACAATGGCGGCGAGGTGCTGAAATTCATCGGCGACGCGGTGCTGGCGGTGTTTCCCGCCGATCCGCAGAAAAGCTTCCGCGCCCGCAACCAGGCCTTGAAATCGGCCCGCGCCATCGTCGATGCCCTGCCGGATCTTGCAGCCGAAACCGGCCTGGAGGCGCTGCACTGCTCCACCGGGCTGGCCTATGGATCGGTCACCTATGGCAATGTCGGCTCGCAGGAACGGCTCGATTTCACCGTGATCGGCCAGGCCGCCAATGTGGCAGCAAGGCTCGGGGACTACGGCAAATCGCTTGGCCACCAGATCGTGGTCAGCGCCGATGTGCTGAAGGATCCCTCCACCGCCATCCCGCTGGGAGAGGTCGAGCTGCACAATGTATCCCGCCCGGTGAATTGCTACGCCATCCCGACCGCCTGATCCGGTTCCGTGCTCTGGAGAGGGGTCAAGGGCCGCCTCGCGGCCGCGCGACAGCGCGGTTCACCCTTGAGGCTTCGCCAGAGGGCATGACCCTCGAAAGGGTCCATTGAGGGCATATTTGCCCCTCAATGGACCTCTCAGCAGATCCTTCCCCGCTGCCCGAAGGGCAGCGCCCGGCCCAAGGCCGCACGAAAGGGGTCCGGCAACGTCGGGCCTCTGCGGGCGCGGGAGCACTCGGTCATGGCACAAAATCAAGTCAGACCAGCAGCCACAGAAGAACGGTCAAGGTCACAAAGGCCAGGCTCGTGGCGGTCAGCATGGCAAGGCTTGCAGCCCCCTCCAGCCCCTGTCGCTGGGCCAGCACCGTGTAGATCCCGAACATCGGCATCGCCGCCGAGAGGATCACCGCGCTGTGCAACTCGGGCTGCAGCGTCACCAGCCCCGCCCCCAGCAGCAAGGCCGCCACCCCCGCCACCAGGACGGGATGCAACAGCAGCTTGCTCGCCGCGATCTGTGCGGCAAGGCTGCGGTTGCCATGCATCGGCAGCCCCACCAGTGAGCCACCAATCACCACCAACGACAAGGCCCCGGCCGAGGCCGCCAGCATATCCACGAACCGCAAGACCGGACCCGGCAGCGACAGGCCAGAAAGCGAGACCACGATGCCCAGCGCCAGCGCGATCAGCATCGGCATCTTCGCCATGTTCCAAAGGATCCCCCGCAGCCTCGGCAGCCGCGGCTGACCCGGCGCGCTTCCCGCAAGCTCCATCAGCAACAGGCAGGTGGGGATCAGGATCAGGTTCTCGACCAAGAGGTTCAGCGCCAGGATCACCCCGGCCAGATCCGGGAAGGTCAGCAGCATGATCGGATAGCCGACAAAGCCATTGTTGGGGCAGGTCGACCCCATCACCCCCAGCGCCCGGCGGCGCGGATCGACGCCGCGAAGGGTGAACAGCAGATAGGCCACCACAATGGTGGCAATCCCACCCAGCGCGTAGATCAGCACATAGCCGGGCTGGAACACCTCTGCCGGATTGCGCGCCGCAACGGCGGAAAAGATCAGCGCAGGCAGCGCGATATTCAGCACATAAGCGCCAAACCGGCGCATGTCCTCAGGGCTGAACCAGCCCTTCCAGACGATGAGATAGCCAAGGCCCAGCGCCGCATAGATCGGGAATGTGATGGCAAGGATCGCGCCCATCGGCCCGCTCCCCCTAGCCGATCCGCCCCTGGTTCTCGCCGATCTGGCCGCGATGCAGCAGCAGGTGATCGAGGATCACGCAGGCCATCATCGCCTCGGCCACCGGCACGGCGCGAATGCCGACGCAAGGATCATGGCGGCCCTTGGTGATCACCTCCGCCGGGGTGCCGTCCTTGCGGATCGACTGGCGCGGCGTCAGGATCGAGGAGGTCGGCTTGACCGCAAAGCGCACCACCACATCCTGACCGGTGGAAATCCCGCCCAGGATGCCGCCCGCGTGGTTGCTGGAGTAGACCGGCTGGCCGTCATTGCCCATGAAGATCTCATCGGCGTTTTCCGATCCTTTCAGGCGCGCAGCATTCATGCCCTCGCCGATCTCCACGCCCTTCACGGCGTTGATCGACATCATCGCCGCCGCCAGATCGGTATCGAGCTTGCCATAGACCGGCGCGCCGATTCCGGCGGGCACGCCGCGGGCCACGACCTCGACCACGGCGCCGACGGAATCATGCGCCTTGCGCAGGGCCTGCAGGTAGTCTTCCCAATCCTGAACCGCGCCTGCATCGGGGATCCAGAAGTCGTTCTGATCGATGGCGTCCCAATCGAACCGCTCCCGGTCGATCTCCATCTCGCCCATGGCGACCATGTAGCCCTTGATCTCAAGACCCGGCACCAGCGTCTTGATCGCCTCGCGCGCAACGCCGCCCGCCGCAACCCGCGCCGCCGTTTCCCGTGCCGAGGAGCGCCCGCCGCCGCGATAGTCGCGGTTGCCGTATTTCTGGTAGTAGGTGATATCCGCATGACCGGGGCGGAAGGTCTGGGCGATATCGCCGTAATCCTTGGACCGCTGGTCGGTATTCTCGATCATCAGCTGGATCGGCGTGCCGGTGGATTTGCCTTCGAAGACGCCCGACAGGATCTTGACCGCATCGGGTTCGTTGCGCTGGGTCATGTTCTTGTTCTGACCGGGGCGCCGCTTGTCGAGCCACTGCTGCAGCATCTCCGGTTCAATCGGCACGTTCGGCGGGCAGCCATCGACGGTGGCGCCCAGCGCGGGACCGTGGCTTTCACCCCAGGTGGTGACGCGGAAAAGATGGCCAAAGCTGTTCATCGACATGGGGGCGGTCTCCTTTGCGAAACGTGCTTAGCGGCGGGGCGGGCATGGCTCAAGTGCAATTGCAGTCGCAGCGCACGGCGCGGCAAGGTCCCGGTCACCTGTTTCGCACGCGAAACATCCCGTCCTTTCTTGTCTTCTCTGACTTCGGGACTTAGGGTGCGCCTCACCTCGGGGTGCGTCGCAAAAGACGCTGAGATCACACCCGTTGAACCTGAACCGGCTAACACCGGCGGAGGGAAGGTTATGGATAGACCCCTCAGAAGGCTCCACCCTTGCCCGTCGCCGCAAAGGAGGATGCCATGAAGTATTCTGTTTTTGCAGCGGGACTGCTGGGCGCATCGGCGGCATTTGCCGAGACGCCCGAATTGACCGTTTACACCTATGACAGCTTTGTCTCCGACTGGGGCCCCGGCCCGGCGGTTGAGGCCGCCTTTGAAGAGGTCTGCGGCTGCGACCTGAAACTGGTCGGCGCAGGCGATGGCGCGGCCCTTCTGGCGCGGGTCAAGCTGGAAGGCGCGCGCTCGGACGCGGATGTTGTGCTGGGGCTCGATACCAACCTCACCGCCGCCGCCAGGGACAGCGGGCTCTTTGCCGCGCATTCCGTCAGCGCCGACTATGACCTGCCCATCGCATGGGAGGACGACACCTTCGTTCCCTATGACTGGGGCTATTTCGCCTTTGTGCACAATGCGGATGCCGCTGCTCCCGGCGATTTCAAATCACTGGCCGCCAGCGACGCCAAGATCGTGATCCAGGACCCGCGTTCCTCTACCCCCGGCCTGGGCCTGCTGATGTGGGTGAAGGCCGCCTATGGCGACGAGGCGCCTGCAATCTGGGACGGTCTTGCCGACAATATCGTCACCGTCACCAAGGGCTGGTCCGAGGCCTATGGCATGTTCCTTGAGGGCGAGGCCGACATGGTGCTCTCCTACACCACCTCGCCCGCCTATCACCTGATCGCCGAGGAGGACGCGAGCAAAGCCGCCGCCGCCTTCGCCGAAGGGCATTACATGCAGGTCGAGGTCGCCGGAAAGCTGGCCGCAAGTGATCAGCCCGAGCTGGCCGACCAGTTCCTGCAGTTCATGGTCTCGGATGCCTTCCAGTCGATCATCCCCACCACCAACTGGATGTATCCGGCGGTGACCCCCGCAGGCGGTCTGCCCAAGGGGTTTGAAACGCTGATCACCCCGGAAAAATCGCTGCTGCTGCCCGCCGATCAGGCTGCGGTGGTGCGTGATGCGGCGCTGGACGAATGGCGCGGCGCGCTCAGCCGTTAAGCCCGGCTGCGGGATATGGCGCCGCTGCCCTTGTGGCGGCGCTGATCCTTGGCACCCTGGCCGCTGTCGCCCTGCGGGCCGAGGCCGGTCGGGGTCTCAGTGCCGCCGACTGGTCGGCGGTGCGGTTCACCCTGATACAAGCGAGCCTCTCGGCCCTGTTCAGCGTTGCCTTGGCGGTACCTGTTGCCCGTGCGCTGGCGCGGCGGCGGTTCAGGGGGCGCTCGGTGCTGATCGCGCTTCTCGGCGCGCCCTTCATCCTGCCGGTGATCGTTGCGATCCTTGGTCTTCTGGCTGTCTTTGGCCGTGCGGGTTGGGTCAGCGATGCGCTGGCGCTGGTCGGGCTTGAGCCGCTCTCCATATATGGTCTGCACGGCGTGGTGCTGGCGCATGTCTTCTTCAACCTGCCGCTGGCAACCCGGCTGATCCTGCAGGGCTGGCAAGAGATCCCCGCCGAACGTTTCCGACTTGCCGCGCAGCTGGATGCAGGCCCGCGCGCTATGTGGCAGCTCTTGGAAGCGCCAATGCTGGCTAGGATCGTGCCGGGCGCACTGGCGGTGGTCTTTGCCATTTGCCTGTCGAGTTTCGCCGTGGCGCTGACCCTGGGCGGCGGACCCCGCGCCACCACCATCGAGCTGGCGATATTCCAAGCCTTTAGCTTCGATTTCGATCTGGGGCGCGCGGCACTTCTGTCGGGCTTACAACTGGTGCTGACCGCGCTGGCGGCAACGCTGGCCCTGCGCGCGCCGGTGGGTGAGGGGTTCGGCACCGGCCTTGACCGGATCTTACGCCGCTGGGACGGGCGCAGCGCGGTCGCACGAGGGCTTGATGCCTTCTGGATTGTCTTTGCAGCTCTCTTCCTGCTGCTCCCTTTGCTGGCAGTCGTCTTGTCCGGGCTACCCGGCGTGCTTTCATTGCCCGCTTCGGTCTGGCAGGCGGCGCTGGCCTCGGTCCTTGTAGCAGGGGCGAGCACCCTGATCCTGCTGGCGCTGGCCCTGCCCATGGCGCTGGCGGCAGCGCTGGGACGCACCCTGCCGATGGAGATTGCCGGGCTCTTGGGGCTTGCGGCCTCTCCTTTGGTGATCGGGACGGGGTTGTTCATCCTTATCTATCCCGTGGCCAGCCCCTTTGCGCTGGCGCTGCCGGTGACGGCGCTGGTCAATGCGGTGATGGCACTGCCTTTCGCGCTGCGCATTCTGGTGCCCGCCAGCCGTGACGTGGTTCAGCGGCACAGGAAACTGGCGCTGACGCTCGATATGCGCGGCTGGCCCTTCCTGCGCCGGGTGGTGCTGCCGCGCCTGCGGGCGCAGATCGGATTTGCCGCAGGGCTTGCCGCGGCGCTGTCGATGGGGGATCTTGGGGTCATCGCCCTGTTTGCCGACCCCGAGGTCGCCACCCTGCCCCTGCAGGTCTATCGCCTGATGGGCGCCTATCAGATGCAGGCGGCGGCGGGCGCGGCGCTTTTGCTGCTGCTGTTGTCGATGGGGGCGTTCTGGATCCTGGACCGTGGAGGCCGCTGGCATGCTGAAGCTTGATCGCACCCGTATCGAGAACGGCACCTTCACTTTGGCCGCTGATCTGGAGATCCCGCGCGGCGCCCGCGTGGCGGTGATCGGTCCTTCTGGTGCCGGGAAATCCACATTGATCGAGGCGATTGCCGGGTTCCTCCCCCTCGTTTCTGGCCGTGTCCTGTGGCGGGGTGTGGAACTGACAGACCATCTGCCCGGCAAGCGCCCGGTGGCGATGCTGTTTCAGGACGGCAACCTCTTTCCCCATCTAACGGCAGCGCAGAACGTGGGCCTTGGCCTCAATCCGAACCTGCGGCTCAGCGACGGTGAACACGCCCGTGTGCAGCAGGCGCTGGAGCGCGTCGGCCTTGCAGGCATGGAGTCGCGCAAGCCCGCGGCGCTGTCGGGCGGACAGCAAAGCCGGGTGGCGCTGGCGCGGGTGCTGGTGCAGGGGCGGGATATCCTTTTGCTGGATGAACCCTTCGCGGCGCTGGGACCGGCCTTGAAGGCCGAGATGCTGGATCTCGTGGCCGAGCTGGCAGCCGAGAGTGGCGCGACGCTGTTGATGGTAAGCCATGACCCAAATGACGCCCGCCGCATCGCCGATCAGGTGGTGCTGGTCGCCGAGGGCACGGCTCATCCGCCCCGGCCAACGGCGGAGCTGCTGGACAACCCGCCGCCTGCCTTGAAGGCCTATCTGGGTTAGGGACGCGCCCGCGCAGGATGGCGGGCGCACACCACTTATCAGGCAGCCTTCACGGCGGAGATCGCCGCTGCCTGTTCCCGCGTCTTGGTGATCATTAGCGCAGCCTGCGCGGCCTCGCGGCCCTTCTGCACGAAATGATCGCGGTAGATCGCCATGTGATGATCGGTTTCCTGGAAATGATGCGGCGTCAGCGAGACCGACAGCACCGGAACCCCGGTGTCCATGCCCGCACGCATCAGCCCGTCCACCACGGCCTGCGCGACAAAATCATGCCGGTAGATGCCGCCATCCACCACAAGGGCAGCACAGGCCACAGCGGCATATTGGCCGGTCTTTGCCAATTCCTGCGCCATCAGCGGCATCTCAAACGCGCCGGGCACATCGAAAACATCGATCTGATCGGCCGGGATCAATTCCTGAAACCCCTCCAGCGCGCGATCGACGATATCGGCATGCCAGTTGGCCTTGATGAATGCATATCGGGTGTGTGTCATGGGTATCTCCTTTAGGTTCGACACGTCACCCAAGGCGATAACGAACGGCAGGAGACCCGCCGCATTGGCAGGCCCTGTCGTACGTTCTCTTCCATCCGGACTGTAACCGTCGGCTCTGGCTTCTCACCAGATCTGCTAGACACTTTCCTGTCTGCTCCACAGCTTGATCCGAAAACCGGTTCCCACTTTTTGGGCTGTGGACGCGTTGGTCCAAGCTACCGGAGCCGATCCTCGTTCCATTGGCTGTGGGTGCATGACCCGAAAAGCCGCTCGCGGGCTTACGGGGTCGATGCCCCGCATACCGCCGGTGGGGAATTCCGCCCCGCCCTGAGAACGGATGCAACTTGCCAAGAGCGCCCGGGTGATTCAAGTCTGTTCGCGACGTCAGGAGGCCCACATGCACCCCAATCCCATCTTTCACGATGCCGATACCGCGCAGAACTTGCAGTTCGCCCGGATGCGCGCCTTTGGCGTGCTGGCGATTTCGGCCGATGAAGCGCCCCTGCTCAGCCATGTGCCCTTCCTGCTCAGCGACGATGGCACATATGCGGATCTGCACCTGGTGCGGTCAAACCCGATTGCGCGAGCGCTGGCCACTCCGCAGCCCGCGCGCCTCGCCGTCAGCGGGCCGGATGGCTATATCTCGCCCGACTGGTACGGGCTGGAGGACCAGGTGCCGACCTGGAACTATATCGCCGTCCACCTGACCGGCAGGCTGGAGCGGCGCCCCGACGATGAGCTGCGTGACCTGTTGGACCGGCAATCGGCCTTTTACGAGGCGCGACTTTTGCCGAAACCGCCCTGGACCAGCGCCAAGATGGACGCCTCGGCGCTGGACCGGTTGATGCGGATGATCGTTCCCGTCCGGCTGGAGATTACCGGCGTGGACGGCACCTGGAAGCTGAGCCAGAACAAACCGGAGACCGCCCGTCTGGGCGCCGCGGGGTCTGTTTCCGGCGGTTTTGGCGCGGAACTGGAGGAGCTGTCCTCCCTGATGCGCGCGGCCAAGGAGCCATAGCGCCTCTTTCCTTTGTCGCAACAGCCTGTAGGCTGCGGGAAAAATCAGGGGAGAGAGATCATGAAGCTCTATTACTCGGCGGCCTCGCCTTTTGTGCGCAAGGTCATGGTGGTTCTGCACGAAACCGAGCAGCTGGACGACGTGGATATCATCGATGTGCAGACCACGGCACTGAACCCCGACGAGGGCGTGAAGACCAGCAACCCCCTGGCCAAGATCCCGGCCCTGTCGCGCGGCAACGGGCCGACGCTTTATGACAGCCGGGTGATCTGCGCCTATCTGGATCACCGCGCGGGCAGCAATCTATATGGGCGCTCCTGGGATACCAAGGTGCTGGAGGCCACGGCGGATGGCATCATGGATGCCGCCGTACTGATGACCTACGAGCGCCGCCTGCGCCCCGAGGAGATGGTTTTCGAGCCCTGGCTGGAGGCGCAGCTGGGCAAGGTTCTGGGCGCCTGCTCGGCGCTCAACGATCGCTGGATGGCGCATCTGAAGGGGCCGCTGGACATGGGGCAAATCGCCGTAGGCTGCGCGCTGGCCTATCTCGATTTCCGCCATCCCACCTCCAACTGGCGTCACGGCAACGAGGCCCTGGCCGATTGGTTCGCAGAGTTCGAATCGCGCCCCTCGATGCAGGCCAGCATGCCGCCCGCCGCCTGAGACCGCCCTTTAAGGTTTAACGGATCCCTACCGGGGAACAGTGGTTTTTGTGACAGCTTGTCGAAAGAAACTGCATGCACCGGGGTACTGCGCGTATATGACGGCTGGACGAAAGCAGTTCTCCCCGCTAGATACCCGCGATGAGGCACTGCGGAATTCTAGCAGTGCATGCGCATGTTTGCCCTAAACGGGCGCTGGAATTGGAGAAAACCTCGTGTCCCACGTAGAAGATAACGAAGGAACTCGGAGAGATTTCCTCTACTACGCTACCGCTGGCGCCGGAGCTGTCACCGCAGGTGCCGCAGTCTGGCCGCTGGTCAACCAGATGAATCCCTCTGCTGACGTCAAGGCTCTGTCCTCGATCTTGGTGGATGTGAGTGGCGTGGAAGTGGGAACACAGATTTCCGTGATGTTCCTGGGCAAGCCGGTGTTCATTCGCCGCCGCACCCAGGCGGAGATCGACGAAGCCCGTGCGGTTGCACTGACGGATCTGATCGACCCCGCTTCGGAAAACCCGAACAAGCCGGGCACCGACGCGTCGGACGAGAACCGCGCCATGGACGAAGCCGGCGAATGGCTGGTGATGATGGGTGTCTGTACCCACCTCGGCTGTGTGCCGCTGGGCGATGGTGCCGGTGAATTCAACGGCTGGTTCTGCCCCTGCCACGGGTCGCACTACGACACCGCAGGCCGGATCCGCAAAGGTCCCGCGCCTGAGAACCTGCATGTGCCGGTCGCCGAATTCGTCGACGAAACCACCATCAAGCTGGGATAAGGAGACGCAACATGTCCGGTATTCCGCACGACCATTACGAACCGAAGACGGGCGCAGAAAAGTGGCTGCACAGCCGCCTGCCCATCGTCGGCCTGATCTATGACACCATCATGATCCCCACCCCCAAGAACCTGAACTGGTGGTGGATCTGGGGCATCGTCCTGGCCTTCTGCCTGGCGCTGCAAATCGTCACCGGCATCGTCCTGGTGATGCATTACACCCCCCATGTGGACCTGGCCTTTGCCAGCGTCGAGCACATCATGCGGGACGTGAACGGCGGCTTCATGCTGCGCTACCTGCACGCCAACGGCGCCTCGCTGTTCTTCGTTGCCGTCTACATCCACATCTTCCGCGGTCTGTTCTACGGCTCCTACAAGGCCCCGCGCGAGATCACCTGGATCATCGGCATGCTGATCTTCGTGCTGATGATGGGCACCGGTTTCATGGGCTACGTTCTGCCCTGGGGTCAGATGTCCTTCTGGGGCGCGACCGTGATCACCGGCCTGTTTGGCGCCATCCCCTTCATCGGCGAGCCGATCCAGACCTGGCTCTTGGGCGGACCCGCCGTGGACAACGCCACGCTGAACCGCTTCTTCTCGCTGCACTACCTCCTGCCCTTCGTGATCGCCGCCCTGGTGATCGTCCACATCTGGGCGTTCCACACCACCGGCAACAACAACCCCACCGGTGTTGATGTCCGCAAAGGGTCCAAGGAAGAAGCCGCGAAAGACACCCTGCCCTTCTGGCCCTACTTCGTGATCAAGGATTTCCTGGGTCTGGCCGTGGTGCTGGTGATCTTCTGGGCCATCGTCGGCTTCATGCCGAACTACCTGGGTCACCCCGATAACTACATCGAAGCCAACCCGCTGGTGACACCTGCGCACATCGTGCCCGAATGGTACTTCCTGCCCTTCTACGCGATCCTGCGTGCCTTCACCTCCGAAGTCTGGGTGGTTCAGATCGCCTCCTTCGTGACCGGCGGCATCATCGACGCCAAGTTCTTCGGCGTGCTGGCCATGTTCGGTGCCATCGCGGTGATGGCCCTGGCGCCCTGGCTGGACACCAGCCGCGTGCGCTCCGGTCGCTACCGTCCGATGTTCAAATGGTGGTTCTACCTGCTGGTCATCGACTTCTTCGCCCTGATGTGGCTGGGTGCGATGCCCGCGGAAGAGCCCTATGCCTCCTTCTCGCTGATCGCCTCCGCCTACTGGTTCGGTTACTTCCTGGTGATCCTGCCGCTCCTGGGTGTGATCGAGAAGCCGGATGCGATGCCGGAAACCATCGAAGAGGATTTCGACGCCCACTATGGCAAGAAATCCGGTGAAGCCACTCCTGCCGAGTAAGCTAGAAGGACTGCTACCTATGTTGAAGAAACTCGCAACCGGTGCCGCCTTCGCTCTGGCGCTCGTCCCTGCCGCAGGTTTTGCGGCAGGTGGGTCCGGCCACGTGGAGGACTTCCAGTTCTCCTTCGAAGGTCCCTTCGGGAAGTACGACCAGAACCAGCTGCAGCGCGGCCTTCAGATCTACACCGAGGTCTGCGCGGCCTGTCACGGGCTGAAGTTCGTGCCGATCCGCACCCTCTCCGATGAAGGCGGCCCCGGCCTGCCCGAGGAACAGGTGCGCGCCTATGCGGCCGATAACTTCACCGTCTACGACCCGGAACTGGACGAAGACCGCCCGGCCAAGCCTGTCGATCACTTCCCGGCGAACACCGCCGCAGGTGCCCCCGACCTCAGCCTGATGGCCAAGGCGCGTGCCGGCTTCCACGGTCCCTACGGATCGGGCATGAACCAGCTGTTCAAGGGCATGGGCGGTGCGGAATACATCGCCTCCTTGCTGGACGGCTACACCGGCAAGGAAAAGGAAGAAGCAGGCACCATCTTCTACGAGAACACCGCCTTCCCCGGTGGCTGGATCTCGATGGCGCCGCCGCTGTCCGACGAGCAGGTGGAATTCGCTGACGGCCATGCCAATGACGTGCACCACATGTCGCAGGACGTCGCGGCCTTCCTGATGTGGACCGCCGAGCCCAAGATGATGGCCCGCCAACAGGCCGGTTTCGTCGGTGTGCTGATCCTGACCCTGCTGTCGGTTCTGCTGTACCTGACCAACAAGCGCCTCTGGGCACCGCACAAGGGCAAGAAGACCTCCTAAACCGGGTCGGACCTTGATGCAGAAACAGCAACCCCCGCCAGTGGCGGGGGTTTTTCTTATGAGCCCTCACTGAGCGCACTCCAGAACGGCCAGGCGTCAGTACAGGATATTGACCACGCTATCACCAAAGCTCAGGGTGCCGTCGCTGTAGGACACGATGCTATTGTCGATCAGGGCATCAAGATCGCTGATACCCAGCAGCGTGATACTGTCATCAGCCCCAAAGGTGAGGACGATCCCGTCATCGGTGATCTGCGTAACCGACGCCAGATCCTGCGTATCGACCCCCATGTTCGGATGCAGCCAAAGCGTATCGACCCCCAGCTCGAAGTCGGTGATCGTGTCATGACCGGTACCCTGCCGGAAGAAGAAGGTGTCCGCCTCTGCGCCGCCGGTGAGCATTCCATCGCCGCCATCACCTGCCCAAAGAGTGTCATTTCCACGCCCACCGTAAAGGCGGTGATCGCCGCCTTCATCGCCGCCTATGGAGATCAAAATATCATCCCCACCGCCGCCACGCAGCGTGTCGTTTCCATAGTTGGAGTAAAGCGTGTCGGTGCCTGCGCCGCCGTTCAACCTGTCGTTTCCACCTTCGCCGATCAGGTAGTCATCCCCCCGCCCGCCAAAGAGCCGGTCATTTCCATCGCCACCAAGAAGATTGTCGTTGCCTGCGCCACCAAAGACAGTATCCCGGCCATTTCCAGCAGACACCACGTCGTCGCCACCGCCCATATGAATCGTATTATCGACGGCAAGGGCGGCGGAATCCGGTTGATAGAAGACATCCTTGTCGATGCCGCCATGGATGCTCACAACACCTGAGTTTCCCGAACCATTTTCTGCTTCGGCGTAATTCACAATCTCGTCGATTACAAAAAAGCCGCGAGATATGACGCTCGCGAATTCGTCTACGGGTATTTCGAGGCCGGAAACACCAAGCGTCTCCACCTCCCAACTTCCAATATCTTCGGATGTATTTCGCAGGGTGAACTCAGTGACAACATCACCTTTGCCCGCGATTGTCTCGATCGTGACCGCAGGCTCATAGCTCCCGGGTTCATTGCCGCTTTGCAGCCTGAACGCACCGGTCTCCGGGTTGAAGCGGTACCCCCGTCCGCTCCAGGAAAACATGCCGACGTTGCCGCCACTGAAATGAATTTCTACCATTTTTCCCTCAAACATTCTGTTTGCAGTGTGATGAGGGAGAGTGGAGAAAGATGGTGAACAATTTATGAGTGTGTCGCCAAAAGGGTGATACGCTGACGACATTCCCACAAGCGCACCCAATATCTGTAAGCGCAATCAACGGTGATCAGGAATGTTCGTCGTTTGCCGCTATCAGTTGGCCCCCACGCACAGCCGTAATCACCGCCGTCACGATCTGTCCCTCTTCCTGAGGCGCATCGAATGTCACCTCGGTGAACTGCTCGGTGCGGCCCATATGGGGGTTTTCCATCAGGATGCGGTGGCTGCGCCCGACCTGCGCCGCCAGGTGTTTTTGCACCTGTGCATCACCTACGGCACGCAAACGCGCGGCGCGCTCCTTGATCACCTTGCCATTCACCTGCTTCGGGATCTTCGCCGCAGGCGTGCCTTCGCGTTTCGAGTAGGGGAAGACGTGCAACCAGGTGAGATCGCAATCACTGACCAGCTTCAGCGAATTCTCGAAATGGGCCTCGGTTTCGGTCGGGAACCCCGCGATAATATCGGCGCCAAAGGTCATATCGGGGCGCATGCGGCGCGCCTCTTCGGCAAAGCGGATGGCATCGTCACGCAGATGCCGCCGCGCCATGCGTTTCAGGATCATGTCGTCGCCATGCTGCAGGCTGAGATGCAGATGCGGCATCAGGCGCGACTCGGTGGCGATGGCCTGCATCAGGTTCTCGTCCACCTCGATCGAATCGATCGATGAAATCCGCAGGCGCGGCAGGTCCGGCACCAGCTTCAGGATCCGCATCACCAGATCGCCCAGTTTCGGCTGTGCGGGCAGGTCGGCGCCCCAGGAGGTCAGGTCAACGCCGGTCAGCACCACCTCGTTATAGCCCCGGTCCACCAGCCGCTTGATCTGGTCTACAACGACGCCAGCAGGCACCGAGCGCGAATTTCCCCGGCCATAGGGGATGATGCAGAAGGTGCAGCGGTGATCGCAGCCGTTCTGCACCTGCACATAGGCGCGGCTGCGGGTGCCGAATCCATCGATCAGATGGCCTGCGGTTTCCGTCACCGACATGATGTCGTCGACCTGAACCTTTTCCGTTTTGCCGATGAAATCCGGCCCCTTGGCGATTTCGGCCCAGGTCTCGGGCTGCATCTTCTCGGTATTGCCGATGACGCGCGTGACCTCTTCCATGGCGGCAAAGGTTTCGGGCTCGGTCTGGGCGGCGCAGCCGGTGACGATGATCGGCGCCTCGGGGTTTTCCCGGCGCAGGCGGCGAATCTCTTGCCGCGCTTTGCGCACCGCCTCGGCCGTTACCGCGCAGGTGTTCACCACCAGCGCGTCCTCCAACCCGGCGGCACGGGACAGCTCTTTCATCGCCTCTGTCTCATAGGCGTTCAGGCGACAGCCCAATGTGGTGAATTTGGGCGCTGTCATCCCAGCGACTCCAGAAATTCGGCGGTGAAGCTGCCGCTGAACACATGCATGGTCGGACCGGTCATCCAGACGCCATCCTCGCGCCAGTCGATCCACAGGGTGCCCCCATCCAGATCAATGCGCACCCGGCGCCCTGTGAGGCCCCTGCGCGCCGCTGCGACGGCGGTGGCGCAAGAGGAGGACCCAGACGCCAGCGTCACCCCCACACCGCGCTCCCAGACCCGCATGCGGATGTGATCGGGGCCGACGATATGCGCGACCTGCACATTGGTGCGTTCGGGGTAAAGCGGGTGATGCTCGTAGCGCGGTCCGAAGTCTTCCAGCGGAATGAGATCGGCGTCCTCGACAAAGAAGGTGCAATGCGGGTTCCCCATGCCAGTGGCGGTGGGGCCGCCTTCGATGGGCAGCTCCAGCGTGTCCATTTCCTCGGCCAGTGGGATCTCCTGCCAGTCCAACTGCGGGGCACCCATATTGACCGAGGTCAGCCCCTCCCCCGCGTCCCGCGCATAAAGATCGCCGCGATCGGTGGTCAGATGCAGCGCGTCCTTGCCGCTCTCCTCCATCAGGTGACGGGCGATACAGCGCGTGGCATTGCCGCAGGCCGCCGAGGTGGAGCCATCGGCATTGTAGAAGGTCAGATGCGCATCCCCGGCGCCGTTTGAGATCACGGCGAGCTGATCGAAACCCACGCCGAATTGGCGATGAGCGATTCCCTTCGCCAGCGCGGGCGTGATCGCGATATCCTGTGCACGCGTATCCACAACGACAAAGTCGTTGCCCAGCCCGTGCATCTTCATGAAGGGGAATCCGATATGATCTGATGTGCTCATGGCGGGCATATAGACCTCGCATCGAAATGAATCCAGCCTTGCGCGGATAAACTTGAAAAAAGGGGTTGACCCCCCGCCGCTCTCCCCCTAGATACGCCGCCTATCGGGACAGCATGGATGACAAAGCCAAGCCGGACCGAAGCGAATTAAGCGCTTGATCCTTCTGGATGAATTCGCTTAGACCGCAGAACAGAAGTGGGCCGTTAGCTCAGTTGGTAGAGCAACTGACTTTTAATCAGTGGGTCGCAGGTTCGAATCCTGCACGGCTCACCACTTTCTGAAATGAAATCAAAACACTGAAAACAGACCACACGCGATGCTGCCGCTTGCGGTGGGGCTTGGTCCGTTCTTTTGAGATGGAAATCATCTTCTCTGGCGCGGCTCACGACAGACCTGTTTTTCCCGTATCGGCACGTCGGGAATGTCCCCTGCCTGCGCTTTTCCGGCATCCAGTGTGTCCCGGTGCCCCAAGCAGGGCATCCTTGTTGGTCGGCCACTGCAAGCACGGATTCCTTCATGGACCCGTAACCGTGTGGAAGCCCCTGCCCTGTTTTCTTCACGCCAAGGCTGGGTTAGCAAGGCTTCTCCACCCTGCCGGGACAGACCGCCCCGGGTTTGCCGATGCGTCGAAAGGTACAGCCATGAAAGCAGTCCTGTTTGAGAAATTCCAAGAGGCCCCGAAGCTGGTCACCGTTGATGACCCGACTCCCGACATTGATGGGGTTGTCATCAAGGTCGAGGCCACCGGCGTGTGCCGCTCGGATTGGCACGGCTGGATGGGGCATGACAGCGATGTCGAGTTGCCGCATGTGCCGGGCCACGAATTGGCCGGCGTGATCCAAGCGGTGGGGCGCGACGTCAAGAACTGGAAGCCCGGTGACCGGGTGACGGTCCCCTTCATTTCCGGCTGTGGCTCCTGCCCGGAGTGTCATTCGGGCAATCAGCAGGTCTGCCACAATCAGGAACAGCCCGGCTTTACCCATTGGGGATCCTTCGCGGAATATGTCGCGATCCACAAGGCGGATCTGAATGTTGTGCCCTTGCCCGAAAGCATGGATTTCGCCACCGCCGCCAGCCTTGGCTGCCGCTTTGCGACCTCGTTTCGCGCGGTCGTGGATCAGGGACAGGCCGCAGCCGGTCAATGGGTTGCCGTGCATGGTTGCGGAGGCGTGGGCCTGTCCGCGGTGATGATCGCCAACGCGTTGGGCTGCAACGTTATCGCGGTCGATCTGGACGACACGAAGCTGCAGCTGGCCCGGGATCTTGGTGCTGTCGCGGCGATCAACGGCAAGACTGTCGCCAGCGTTCCGGAGGCCATAATGGAGATCACCCGTGGTGGTGCGCATGTGTCGCTTGATGCCCTGGGGCACCCGGTGACGATGCACAATTCGATCATGTGCCTGAAACGACGCGGCAAGCACATTCAAGTCGGCCTGCTGCTGGGCGATCACGCGGCCCCTGCCGTTCCGATGCCAAAAGTCGTTGGCCAGGAGATCGAAATCATCGGCTCTCATGGCATGCAAGCCCACCGGTATGACGCCATGTTGGATATGATCGCCCATGGCAAACTGGATCCCGGACGTCTGGTGGGCAACAGGATCAGCCTTGAAGAGGCGCCCGCAGCCCTGATGGACATGGACAAGTTCCAATCCGTCGGCGCAACCGTCATCACCAAGTTCTAGCCTCGGAACCACCGGCACCCCGGTGCAGGGTACTGGTTCCGTGTTCCGGGCCCAGCCCCTTGCAAATCGGCCAGAGGCGGGATACCCCGTCTCGGCTCAACGTGGCTCTCAAGCTTTTCGCCAGACATCAAAGCCTTCTTGTGCACGAAAGGATCCCTCCTTTCGCGTCTCATAATGCTGTCTAGGGAGATAAGCTTGCCCGCCTGTCCCAATCCCCATGGTCTTTACGACTCTACGCTTGAACACAGCAATTGCGGTGTCGGATTCCTCACGCGCAAAGACGGAACACAGGTTCATGACGTCTTGCTGAAAGGCCATGAGGCGCTCTGTGCGGTGCCGCATCGGGGCGGCATGTCGTCCGAAGGCGTTGGCGATGGCGCCGGCGTGTCGGTGGACCTTTCTGTGGCCTTCTTTCGCAAGCTGACCGGAGTGGACCTGGAAAAAGGGCGCTTTGGCGTCGGGAATTTCTTCCTGCCTGCCGATCCGGCGCAGCATGACCGCGCCGCGCGGATCATCGAAACCACTCTCTCCGGGGCCGGGTTCCAGACCAAGACCCAGCGCAATATGCCGGTCAACACTGACGCGATCGGGCCGCGCGCCATCAAGTTGCAGTTGCCCATCGTGCAATGGGTCTTCACCGCGCCCGAAGGCATGGAACAAGCCGCCTTTGACCGGCGCATCCATTCGGCGCTCTTGGAGATCGAGGCCCAGGCCTATACCGATCCGGCGCTTGAAGGCTTCTATCCGCTGTCGCTTTCGGCGCGGATGCAGGTCTTCAAGGGCCGTCTCAATTCCTGGGAAATCATCCCGTATTTCCGCGATCTGAGCGACCCCGACCACGCGGTGCATACGCTCTACTTCCACACCCGGTTTTCGACCAATACCGATCCGCATCCGTCCATGGCGCAGCCGTTCCGGCTGATGGCGCATAATGGCGAGCTGAACACCGACAAGAAGAACCGCCTCTCCGAGGCCGCAATCGCGCTGGCGCGCAACACGGCCATCCTGCGCCCGAAGGGGCAATCGGACAGCTGCCGTCTGGATCAGACCCTGAATGCCCGCGTCTATGGCGAAGGTCTCGATCTGGTCACCGCCGTGGTGGCGATGATGCCGCCGGCCTGGGAAAACGACGCCCGCATCAGCCCGCAGGTGCGGCAGATGCTGGAGTATTTCTCGCTTTCGGAAGAAAAGAACGACGGCCCCGCCGCGCTGGTCTTTGGTGATGGCACCATCATTGGCGCCCGTCTTGATCGCCTGGGCCTGCGCCCGATGCGCACGGTCGAAACCGATGCCTATCTCGCGGTGATGTCCGAGGCGGGGCAGATCGATTTCCCGCCCGAAACCGTGCTGCGCCGTGGCCGCGTCGAGGCAGGCGGCATGATCTATCTCGACCATGCCGAAGGCCGCATCTACGAGACCGAAGAGGCGCTGGAACGGCTGGCCAAGGCCAAGGATTACGCCCGTCTCCTCGCCGAGGCACAGGTCAATATCGATGATCTGCCCGCATGCGCGGTGACGACCCCTACGGTTGCCGCCGCGGGTTATGAGGGCGATCTTGAGCGCCCCGCGCGCTATGTCGGCTACACGCTCAACCAGGAATGCTTCAAATTCCTGATGGATCCGATGCTGCAAACCGGCGTCGAGAAGGTGTCCGCGATGGGCTATGGCAACGCGATCAATGCCTTGAGCGACAATGAAGGCGGCGTTGCCAAATACTTCAGCCAGCGGTTCGCGCAGGTGACCAATCCGCCGCTGGACTCGATCCGTGAAGCGGATGGCATGACGCTGCGCGTCGCGCTTGGCGAAAAGCCGCATCTGGGACAAAGCCGCTCGCGGCAGATCGTGGTGAACTCGCCGGTTCTGCTGATGGGCGAAATGCTCAAGATCAAGGCGCAGGACGCAACCCCATGGGCACGCTTTGACACGCTCTATGCGCCGGATTTCGCGGATGGGACGGCCAATGAGGCGGCGCTGACCAAGGCCATCGACGCCATCGCCAATGAGGTGGTCGCCTTTGCGCGCGACCAGGGCGGTATCGCGATTCTGTCCGACCGTCATATCAGCCGCGCCCTGGCTCCGATGCCGATGACGCTTGCCGTCTCGGCGATCAACCAGCGGCTCATCGAGGAGGGGATGCGCTTCAAGGTCTCGCTGGTGGTGGAAAGCGGGCAGATCTGCTCGTCGCATCACATCGCCTGCGCGCTTGGGTTCGGGGCCTCTGCGGTCTACCCGCTCGCCGTGCGGATGCGCGCCGAAGAGCTATATGGCCAGGAGGGAGCCCGCGCGGCCTATCTCAAGTTCCGGAAAGCGGCAGAAAAATCCCTGATGAAGACCATGGGCAAGGTGGGGCTCTGCACCGTCGAATCCTACTCGGGCGGGGAGTTCTTCGAACCCAACTTCCTGGACACCAACGATCCTGTATTCGCCAGATACCTGCCCAATATGAAAACCCCGGTCGGCGGTGTGCGCTTTGATGTGGTCGCCAAATCGGTGGCCGACTGGCATGAGCGCGCCCTCAGCGTGAAAAGCGACAAGGACATCCCCATCCTTGGCCTGTTCAAGGAACGCGCCGAGGGGGCCGGCCACTCCTATGGCACCACTGCCGTGCGGGGCTTTGTGGATCTGACCGAAGAAGCCATCACATTTGCCACGGACCAGGCGCGCGATCTGGATGGCGAAACCGACCCCTTCCGCCTGCTCACCCTGCGACAGATGGATGACGCCTTCGGCATCGACGACACCGGCTATGTGAACACCTCTTTCGAGAAGCTGTCCAAGGCGCAGATCGACGGGTTTCAGATCACGCCGGGCTATCGCTCCTTCTCGGCGACCATGGCCGAAGAACGCAACCGCCGCCCGGCCGCCTTGCGCGATGTGCTTGCCTTTCCGGCGGACATCACCTTCCTCGACACGGTGGCGGAGATGAAGCGCGAGATGATGCTCTTCAACCGCGCGGGCAACACTGACTTCGTTATTCGCGGCCTTGATGCCGAACCGCTCGACAAAAAACTGTTCCGGCTCCGCCTGACCGGACCCAAGGCGGGGGATCTTGGTCGCCTGGATGTGCTGGCGGAAACCCTGGTGGAGCGCTTCGGCAAGGATGTCGAAGGGCATTACATCACCAGGGGTGCGCTGCACGTCACGGTCAAGGGCATGGCGCTGGACTACGTATCCCGCCTGCGCCCTGCTGCAGACCGCATTGACCTGTCCGAGGTGCAACCGGCCTCTGACATCACGCCACGCCTGGCCTCCGGCGCCATGTCGCACGGGGCGCTGGTCGCCTCTGCCCACGAGGCGGTGGCCCATGGCACCAATATGGTGGGCGGCATGTCCAACTCCGGTGAGGGTGGCGAGCACCTGTCGCGCTATGGCACGATCCGCGCCTCCCGCATCAAGCAGTTTGCCTCTGGGCGCTTTGGTGTCTGGGCCGGGTATCTGGCCGATCCCAACCTGGAAGAGATCGAAATCAAGATCGGACAGGGCGCCAAGCCCGGCGAAGGGGGGCAGCTTCCCGCTGCCAAGGTCACCGTCGAGATCGCCGCCGCACGGGGCGGCACCCCGGGGGTGGAGCTGATCAGCCCGCCGCCCCATCACGACACCTATTCGATCGAGGATCTGGGCCAGCTCATCCACGACGCCAAGGCCGCCCGGGTGCGCGTCATCGTCAAGCTGGTCTCCTCCGAGGGTATCGGCACCATCGCCGTCGGCGTCGCCAAGGCCGGGGCCGATGTGATCAATATCGCAGGCAATACAGGCGGCACCGGCGCTGCGGCTGTGACCTCCTTGAAATACACCGGCCGCGCCGCCGAAATCGGCATCGCCGAAGTCCACCAGGCGCTTTGTGCCAATGGGATCCGGCAAAAGGTCTTGCTGCGCTGCTCTGGCGCGATGCAGACCGGTTCGGATGTGGTCAAGGGCGCGCTGCTGGGCGGCGACAGTTTCGAATTCGGCACCACCGCGCTGATGATGCTGAAATGCGTGATGGCCAAGAATTGCAATGTCAAATGCCCCGCCGGCCTGACCACGAACCCCGAGGTGTTCGATGGCGACCCGCGCGCCCTGGCACAGTATCTGCTGAACATCGCCCATGAGGTGCGCGAAATCCTGGCCAGCCTGGGGCTGCGCTCCTTGGCCGAGGCAAGAGGCCGCTGCGACCTGCTGCACCTGTTGGATCACCCCTCCTCGGTCGGCCAGCTGGATCTGCGGGCGATGCTGACCCCTGTTCCCGAGATCAAGGTAGCGAACCCGATCTATCTGGAAAAGGATTTCTCGGTCGATGACGCCCTGCTGGAGCAGGTGAAGTCCAGGCTGGTGGACAAGGGCGAGCGACAGATCAAGCTGAGCCCCAACGCGCCGCTGAACAACCGCAACAAGACCGTCGGCGGTCAGCTTGGCATCGATATCGAGCGCCTGCTGAACCATGACTTGACCGCGCTGCCCCCGGCCGCCTTCGAGGACAGTCGGGGCCGTCGCTATCTTGAACCGCGCGCGGTGCAGATCTTCACCAGCGGCTCAGCCGGGCAAAGCTACGGTGCCTTTTGCAATGACGGCATGGTCCTCGAACATACCGGCACCTGCAATGACGGCGTCGGCAAGGGCGCGTCCGGCGGCGAAATCATCGTGCGCAGCCCCGGCGGCGCCCAGGGGCGCGAGAATGTGCTGATCGGCAATTTCGCATTGTTCGGAGCAACAGGCGGGCGCACCTTCGTGGAAGGCCAGGCCGGGGACCGTTTCGCTGTGCGCAACTCCGGGGCCACCGCCGTGGTCGAAGGCGTCGGGGACTTCTGCGCCGAATATATGACCAACGGCGCGATCCTGAATATCGGCAGCTTTGCCAAGGGGTTTGGCAACGGCATGTCCGGGGGCTTTGCCTATCAATTCGATCCCGAAGGCCGTCTTCCCGAGCTGATGAGCGCCGATTCCGTGTTCTCAGGCACCCTCGCGGATGGCTCCGACCACGCAGCGATCCATGAAGGCGCGGTGCGCCAGATGCTGGCATGGCATGTCGAGGCGACCGGCTCCCGGCGGGGCAGCGACCTGCTCAAGGATTGGGACAACACCCGTCGGCACATGGCCTGGATCATGCCCAAGGCCCTGCTGCAATATCAGGACGCCGATGCCATCCTCGCCGCCCGCTCGCGCAAGGAACTGGTCGAGGAACTCTCCACCGCCCTCGCCGCGCATCAGATCACCGCGCTGAAGAACGCCTGGAAGCGGGGCCGCCCGGTGCAAAAGGGTGCGGTGCCGGACTATGGCGAGATGGACACCGAAGAGATGGCCCGCCTCCTGGGCAGCTATATCGTGCTGGAGCAGGCGCAAACCCTTGCCGCCAGGCGGCTGCGGAGCGCCGACCGCCTTGCCCAAGACAAGACCGCCCGCAACCTCATTCTGACCGAGGATTTCGCGCTGATGGCGGCGCTTGCCAAACACGCCAAGGCGGCCATCGATGGCTATGACGATGCGGGCCTTGCGGCACTGGTGGCCAACAAACGCCTGAGCGATTTCAAACGCGCGCTCTCCCTGCGCAACATCCTCAGCATGGACAGCCCCGGCACCTATGCCTGGATCCTGCATCAAAGCGCCAAGAACCGCGCGGCACTGGGTGCTGTGCCCAGCTTTGACGCGCTCTTTGTCGAAAACGCGATCCCCGAGGTGATCGCCCGCACCGCGGCGGAATGACGGACATGACTGATATGAAAACCAAAGTTCCCTATATCCCCGAAGACGCGCCTTTCTCCGGCGAACAGAAGATCTGGCTTGGCGGCTTTCTCGCAGGTCTGCATTCCCGCCTTGCCGCAGGCGTGGGTGGTGCTGCCGCCGCCCCTGCCGGCCAAGCGGCAGAGGTCACATACCTCGACATTCTCTACGGCACGCAAACCGGCAATGCCGAGAGCCTTGCCGAGGAGGCCGCCACCCAGGCGCGCGCCAGGGGCTTCACCCCGCGGGTTGCCGAAATGGACGAGGTGACGATGGAGCAGCTGGCAATGATGCAGACCCTGATCGTCGTGGTCTCCACCTATGGCGAGGGCGAGATGCCCGACAATGCCCATCAGTTCTGGGAGGCCCTGTCCGGGCCCACCGCCCCGCGCCTGGAAAGCCTCAGCTACGCTGTGCTGGCCCTGGGCGACACCTCCTATGATGCCTTCTGCCAGGCGGGCAAGCTGGTCGATACCCGGCTGGAGCAACTGGGCGCCAGGCGACTTGGGTCGCGCATCGATTGCGATGTGGATTTCGAGGATGCCGCCGAGGCCTGGATCGCCGCAACCCTGCCCGATGCGGGCAGTATCAGCGCCGCAGCCCCTGCCGGGGACCCAGCGCCGCAGGCGGCGCCGAAAAAGGCCAAATCCGGCTGGGGCCGCAAAAATCCCTATCGCTCCACCATGCTGGACAATCGCCTGCTGTCGGGGCCGAAATCCGCCAAGGAAATCCGTCATATCGCCTTTGACCTGGGCGAAAGCGGCATGACCTATGAGGCCGGCGATGCGCTGGGCGTGATGCCGGTCAACGCACCGGATCTGGTGGAGGCCTGGCTCACCCGTCTGGACGCAAGCGCCGAGACCGATATTGGCGGCACCGCGCTGGGCGATCTGCTGCGCACCGATCTGGAAATCATGACACCGTCGCGCGATCTCATCCGCGCGATTGAACCGCTGGCACGCCATGACGAGCTGAGCCATGTCGTCGGCAATGGCGACAAGGAGGCGTTGGAGGCCTTTCTGTGGGGCAAGGACGCGCTGGATCTGCTGAACCTCGCCCCTGATCTGAAGCTCGATCCGGCAGAGGTCACAAGCTGGCTGAAACCCTTGCAGCACCGCGCCTATTCCATCTCCTCCAGCCCAAAGGCCCACCAGGGCGAGGTGCATCTCACCGTTGCCGCCGTGCGCTGGATGGCCGAGAACCGCCCCCATGGCGGTGTCTGCTCCACCTTCCTTGCCGACCACGTGCCGCAAGGCGCAGAGGCGGGTATCTTCATGTCGCCCAACAAAAGCTTCCGGGTGCCAGAAGATGACAGCGCGCCGATGATCATGGTTGGTCCCGGCACCGGTATCGCGCCCTTCCGCGCCTTCCTGGAAGAGCGCCAGATGCGCGGGGCAAGCGGGGCGAACTGGCTGTTCTTTGGCGACCAGACCCGGGCGAGCGACTTTATCTATGAGGATGAGATCAGCGCCTTCAGCGCCTCCGGCCTGCTCACACGTCTGGATCTCGCCTTCTCCCGCGATCAGGCCGAGAAGGTCTATGTGCAGCACCGCATGATCGAGAATGGCAAGGATCTATTCGCCCAGCTGGAAGAGGGCGGATCCTTCTATGTCTGCGGGGATGCCACGCGCATGGCCAGGGATGTCGACGCGGCCCTGCATTCGATCATCGAAACCCAAGGCGGCATGACGCCCGAGGCGGCAAGTGACTATGTGAACCGCCTCAAGCGCGACAAGCGTTACGTCCGCGACGTGTACTGACACCGCAATAGTACCCGTGTCAGGCTCCCGTGTCAGGCAGCTGATCGGCCCCGGGCCTGCACCGGATTGGCTCGATCACTGTGCATGTCCGGCCCGCTGCACGGCTTTGTGCTGAATTTTCAACCATTGCGGGACCTGACCTTGATTGGGGTCAAATCCGTAACGCGGGAATCAGGGTAGCCTTGTCACAATACCCAGGGCCGGGCGGCTTTGATCGATACGCCGGGCGCCTGTTTCTCGACATGCCACCCACGCAAATCCCAAAGGTATTCCCATGGCCAAGACACAAACCGCCCCCAAATCCGCCAATGCACTGGAAGGCCCGGCGCAGGCCCTGCTGTCGCTTAGCCCGCTGGCCGGTCCCCAGCTTCACCAGTTCTGGGAGATCCAGGAAAAGCTGCTGAAAGAGACCGAAGCCTTCACCAAACACTGGTTCGAGCGGCGCCATACGGCGGCGCGCACGGCGCTCCAGGCCACCGCCGCGATTTTTGAGAAAAGCCCCGGCGATCCCGCCGCCGCGAAGGTGTTGCGCGATTGGCAGATGCAATCCGCCGAACGGGTGAGCGCGGACATCCAGGAATGGATCGACCTCTGTACCCGCAGCGCCGAACATGTCGCCTCGGGCGAGGCGGTTGCAAACAAGGAAACCATGGACGCGGTTTCCGAAACCATCAAGGATGCAGGTCATCGCCACTCGACCCCGGTGTAATCCGCAACAGTATGATCCGCGACGGGGCTGACGCACAAAGGACGCAGACAGCCACGTGACGGAGACGGAAATGACACAATCCACGGGCGCTGCGCCCCACGGTCTGCCCACCGGTCTGCCACATGGCCTGCCGGTGGCAGATATTGTTGCGGCGCTGGCCTCGGATCCGGCACGGGGCCTTGCTGCGGCGGAGGTCGAAGCCCGACGCGCGCGTCACGGGATGAACCGTCTGCGCGCGCAAAAACCGCATAGCGCATGGGGACTGCTGGCGCATCAGTTCCGCAGCATCATCATCTGGCTGCTGGCGGCGGCATCGGTGCTGTCCTTTGCCTTTGGCGATCTGGCCGAAGGTTTCGCGATCCTTGTCGTCATTCTGTTCAACGGCGCCATCGGGTTCTTCACCGAGCTGCGCGCCGTGCGCTCGATGGAGGCCTTGCTGCGCATTGCCGAGGTGCAGACCCTGGTGCGCCGCGACGGCCATGTGCAGCGCATCGATGCCCGCGCGTTGGTGCCGGGCGATATCGTGATCCTGGATGCGGGCGATGTGATCACCGCCGATCTGCGCCTGCTGAAGGCCTCCAACCTGCAAAGCGACGAATCTATTCTGACCGGGGAATCCCTGCCGGTCGCCAAGGGCACCGATGCGCTGCCACCGAAAACCGATGTCGCCGACCGCAGCAACATGGCCTTCAAGGGCACCGCCATCACCCAGGGCGCCGGAGAGGGGATCGTGACCGCCACCGGCATGGAGACCGAGATCGGCCGGATCAGCGCCCTGACCGAAGAAGCCCAGGCCGAGGTCTCTCCCCTTGAACGGCGGCTGGATCGGCTGGGGCACCGGCTGGTCTGGCTGACGCTGGGCCTTGCGGTGCTGATGGTGGTGGCTGGCGTGATGCGCGGCCATGCGCTGATCGACATGATCCGCACCGGTACGGCACTGGCGGTGGCCGCCGTCCCCGAAGGGCTGCCCATCGTCGCCACCCTCTGCCTGGCGCGTGGCATGTGGCGGATGGCGGCGCGCAATGCGGTGATCACCCGGCTGTCCTCGGTCGAGACCCTGGGCGCCACGACGCTGATCCTGACCGACAAGACCGGCACGCTGACCGAAAACAAGATGGCGGCGGTGCGCTATCTTCTGGCCGGGGGTGATCTGCGCCTGGAAGGCAGCGGAACCGCCCCGCAAGGGGATCCACGCTTTGACCTCGCCCTGCGCATCGGCGCCCTGTGCAACAACGCCGAACTCGCCCATGGCGATGGGGCAGCCGAGGCCAGTGGCGAACCGATGGAGATCGCCCTCTTGCGGCTTGCAAGCTCTCAAGGGGTTGCGCGGCAAGAGCTGTCGCACAGCCTGCCCGAGGTGGCCCAGCACGCCTTTGACCCCGACCGGCAGATGATGGCCACCGTGCACGCGGACGGGCCTGATTTCTTCTACGCGGTAAAGGGCGCGCCCGAAGCGGTACTGGCGATCTGCGATCACGCATATGGTCAGGGCGGGCCGGTGCCGCTGGATGCCACCGCCCGCCAGGACTGGGAGGCCCGGCAAGGGGCCGCCGCGCGCGAAGGCCTGCGGCTGCTGGCTCTGGCCTGCAAAAGTGCCGACAGGGCCGATACCGATCCCTATTCGGGTCTCACCCTGGTGGGGTTGGTCTGCTTCCTTGATCCCCTGCGCGCCGATGTCCCCGCTGCGATCCGCGCTAGTCTGGACGCAGGCGTGCGGGTGGCGATGATCACCGGAGACCATGCCGCCACGGCTGAGACCATCGCCCGCCAGGCCGGGCTGGAAGAGGGCGGATTGCATGTCATCGAAGGCAAGGAACTGCGCGATCTCGATCCCGAGACCGCAGATCCCGCCCTGCGCGACCGGGTGCTGGCGGCAGATGTCTTTGCCCGCGTGGCACCCGAAACCAAGCTGAGCCTCGTCCGCCTGTTCCAGAAGGCTGGCCATGTGGTCGCCATGACCGGAGACGGGGTGAACGATGCCCCAGCCCTGAAGAAATCCGACATCGGCATCGCCATGGGGCAGCGCGGCACCCAGGTCGCGCGCGAGGCTGCCGTTGTGGTGCTGAAGGACGACGCCTTTGGCACTCTGATCGATGCCATGTGGCAGGGGCGGGTGATCTTCGACAATATCCGCAAGTTCGTGGTCTACCTGATGTCCTGCAATGTCAGCGAGGTGCTGGTGGTCGGCATCGCCGTCGGCGCAGGCCTGCCCGCGCCGCTGTTGCCACTGCAGATCCTGTTCCTGAACTTGGTGACGGATGTTTTCCCCGCCTTCGCGCTGGGGCTGGGCAAGGGCGACCATGGGGTGATGGCCCGCCCGCCCCGCGACCCCTCCGAACCCATCGCGGGCCAACCCGAATGGACCTGGATCGGGGTGTTGAGCCTGTTGATTACCCTGGCCACCCTCTCGGCCTTTGTGCTGTCACTGTTCTGGCTGCAACTGGAAGAGGCGCAATCGGTCACCGTCGCCTTCCTGACACTGGCGCTGGCGCAGCTGTGGAATGTCTTCAATGTGCGCAGCGCGGAGGGGCGGCTGTTGGCAAATGAGGTCACCGGCAACCCCTATGTCTGGGCAGCACTGGCCCTGTGTTCGGCCCTGATCGCATCTGCGCTATGGTTCCCTGCGCTGGCCGGGCTGCTGCGCCTGCCCGATCCCGGACCCGCCGGGCTTGCCCTTTCTGTCGCCCTCAGCCTGCTGCCCTTGCTGATCGGGCAGATCCTGCTGCTTACGCGCAAGACCGATAGAGACTAGGTGCAGGATCAATTGGTCCTGAGCCTAGGAGAGATGCTCGGCAAGATAGTCGACCATATGATCGAAACTGTCCATCGCGCCATAATCCGCCTCGGGCATCTTAAGCGCAAACCGCTTGCCCAGCGCGGTGACCAGATTCAGGAAATCGATGGAATCGATATCGAACTCATCGCGCAGATCCGCGCTGCGGTCGATCTCGTCCAGCGGAATATCCGGGGCGATCCGGACCAGTTCTTCGCCAAAGGCCTGTGCGATGTCGTCACGTGTCATAGGGTTTCGGGCTCCTGCAGAAATCGGTCGATGGCGCGCAGGAACAGCGCGCCGCGGTGGCCGTCGCTGACGCGGTGGTCGGCGGCCAAGGTGAGGGTTGCGATCTGGCGCGGCATCACCGTGCCGTCCACCACCCAGGGGCGCAGAGCGGGCGTGCCGATGCCGACAATGGCCACCTGCGGCGGGTAGATCACGCCAAACAGCCCGTCGATCCCGCGATCGCCAAGGCTCGTCAGGGTGATGGTGGCATCCGACAGCTCCCGCGCCTTGAAGCGGCCCGCGCGCACCCTGGCGATCAGGTCGCGCATCTGCACCATCAGGGTGTCGTGCTCTTGCCCGGCCACATCAAACAGCGCCGGCGCCACCAGCCCGCCGCCGCGCAGGGCGATGGCCAGGCCGATATGAGCGGCCTCCGCCGGGGTAAATATGTCCTTCTCGAAATGCCCGTTGAACTCAGGATATTTCTTCAAGGCCCGCGCCATGGCGCGCAGGTAGAAGACCGGTGGCAAAAGGCGCTCCTCGGGCGCGCGACCGGCGTTCTCTTCCGCGATGAACTCGGTCAGTGCGGTCAGATCCACCTGATGGGTCAGATAGAAATGCGGAATCTCGCGTTTGGAGCGCGACATGGAAGCCGAAATCGCCTGCCGCATGGCGCTGAGACCCGTCTGTGACTCGGGCCTATCGCCCGCCTTGAGATGCGCCGCCACATCGCCGTGCCGGATCGGCTGGCCGGACGTCACCGGGATCGTGCCAAGCTCCACGCCCTTCTCAGCCGCCAATCGCCGCGCCGCCGGGGAAGCCGCCACACGCGTGCCGCCGGAGACAGGTCTGGGGACGGGCGCTGGTTCAGGCGCCTGTTCCACCACTTGCGGCATAGGCTCTGGCTGCGGTGGGGCGGCCTGCTCCGCTTCCTCTTCCCCGGTATCGATCCGCGCCAGCGGCGTGCCCACGGGAACCCGCTCGCCAATCGCCACCAGCCACTCGGTGACTGTACCGGTCGCGTAACATTCGATCTCGATCGCACCCTTCTGGGTTTCCACCACCGCGATGATATCGC
The DNA here is from genome assembly GCF_028890025.1 of Phaeobacter sp. PT47_59. Lineage (NCBI taxonomy): Bacteria > Pseudomonadati > Pseudomonadota > Alphaproteobacteria > Rhodobacterales > Roseobacteraceae > Phaeobacter > Phaeobacter sp. PT47_59. The sequence goes on along the minus strand of NZ_JARCJL010000005.1, from coordinate 61,114 downwards.
CGCGCGCAACCGGTTGACCGGGGGCGATCACCTGCTCCATCAGCGTACCCGCCTCCATATCCGCACCCAGCGAGGGCATGAGAAACGCGCTCATGGCGCCTCCCCCATCACGCGGCGGGCGGTCGTGATAATCTCGGCCACCTGCGGGATCGCGGCCTGCTCCAGATGGGCGGCATAGGGGATCGGCACCTCGGCGCTGCAGACGCGCGCCAGGGGAGCATCGAGATCCCAGAAGGCTTCTTCGGCCAGGAGCATGCCGATCTCGGCCGCGAGGCTGCCAGTCTTCCAGCCCTCGTCCACCATCACCGCGCGGCGGGTCTTGCGCACCGAAGCCAGGATCGTCTCACTGTCCAGCGGCCGCAGGGAGCGCAGGTCGATCACCTCGGCATTGATCCCCTCCTGCGCCAATGCCTCGGCAGCCTCCAGCGTCTTGAACAGGGAGCCGCCATAGGTGATCAGCGAGATATCGGTGCCGTCCCGCCGCACGACGGCGTGGTCGATATCCACCGCTCCGGCGTTCTCGGCCAGCTCGCCTTCGCGATTGTAAAGCATGACATTCTCGAAGATCAGCACCGGGTCCGGGTCCTCCAGCGCGGTCCAGAGCATGCCCCGCGCATCCTCCAGCGTGGCGGGCGCCAGCACCCGCAGCCCCGGAATATGGGCGTACCAGCCTTCCAGCGAATGCGAATGCTGCGCCGCCAGCTGGCGGCCCGCACCGGTGGCCATGCGGATCACCACGGGCACACCGAACTGGTTGTTCGACATGTGGCGGAAGGTGGCGGCGGTGTTGAGGATCTGGTCCAAGGCGAGCAGCGAGAAGTTGACCGTCATCACCTCGACGATAGGGCGCATCCCGGCCATCGCGGCGCCAATCCCGGCGCCGGTGAAACCGGATTCAGACAGGGGCGTGTCGCGGATGCGATCCTCGCCGAACTGATCAAGCAAACCTTTGGAGACCGCATAGCAGCCGCCGTAGCGCCCCACGTCCTCTCCCATCAGGAACACGCGGGGGTCGCGAGTCATCGCATCAACGATCCCTGTGCGCACCGCCTCGCGGTAGGTGGTGGTCACCGTGGTGCCGGGAGGTGCGACCTCGGGCGGCGCAGGCCGGTCCGGCGCCATGACATAGTGGGTGAGGTCTGCCACGGGTTCCTCGGTACCGGCTTCGGCAAAGGCGACGGCCTCGGCAATCTCGGCGTCCACTTCGGCGGTGATCTCCTCCACTTCTCCGGCATGGAGCAGGTTGTTGTCCTCGGCCCAGGTCTGAAACCGGACAATCGGCCCCTTGGCGCGCCAACCCTCGACCTCTTCCTTGGGGCGGTATAGCTGCGCGTCGAACATGGAGTGGGCGCGGAACCGGTAGGTGCGGCACTCCAGGAACTGCGGTTTGCAGGTCTCGGCGATGGCCTTCAGCGCCTTTCGCGCCGCGCCTTCGACCGCGACGACATCCATGCCGTCCACCACGTGGGCGTCGATGCCATAGCTGGCGGCCTTGGCATGGATGTCGGTCTGCGACTCCGAACGCTCCAGCGCCGTGCCCATGGCGTAACCGTTGTTTTCGCAGACGAACAGCACCGGCAGATCCCAAAGCGCCGCCAGGTTCAGGCTCTCGTGGAACTCGCCTTCCGCCACGGCGCCCTCGCCAAAGAAACAGGCGGTGACGGCGCCTGTGCCCTGCATCCGATCCGCCAGCGCCAGCCCCGTGGCCAGAGGCAGACCGCCCCCGACAATGGCATTGCCGCCATAGAAATTGTGATCGCGGCTGAACAGATGCATCGAGCCGCCCCGCCCCCCGGCGCAGCCCTCCGCCTTGCCGTACATCTCGGCCAGGACGCTGCCCATGGGGATGCCGCGCATCAAGGCGTGGCCGTGTTCGCGGTAGGTGGCCACCACCCGGTCCCGTTCTTCAAGCAAGGGGATGATGCCCGCCGCGATTGCCTCTTCCCCGTCATAAAGATGCAGGAAACCGCGGATCTTTTCGCGGGTGTACATCTCGGCGCAGGTGTCCTCAAAGCGCCGGATGCGGATCATCGCCTTCAGAAGATCGCGCAGATGCGCGTGATCGAGACGGGGTTTCACATGATCGATGCTCATGACTCGTCGCTTTCCAGGGTGGAGATATCGCCCTCGGGCAGGCCCAACTCGCGCGCCTTCAGGAGGCGGCGCATGATCTTGCCGCTGCGGGTCTTGGGCAGGTTCTGGCGAAAGGCGATATCTTTCGGGGCCACCGCCGGTCCCAGATGTTTGCGGGCATGACCCAGAAGATCGAGCCGCAGATCCTCGGACGGCTCATACCCCGGTTTCAGCGCCACATAGGCCTTGACCAGCTCACCGGCGGTCTCATCGGGAATGCCGATGACGCCCACCTCGGCCACGGCGGGATGCTCCATCAGGGCGCTTTCCACCTCGAAGGGACCAATCAGGTGGCCTGCGCTTTTGATCAGGTCATCGGCGCGGCCCACGAACCAGAAATAGCCATCAGCATCGCGCATGGCGAGATCGCCGGTCAGATACCAGCCATCGCGGAAACATTTGTCGTATCGCGCCTGTTCATGCAGGTAGCCGCGCATCATCGAGGGCCAGCCCGCCCGCAGCGCCAGCTCTCCCATGGCACCGGGTTCCGTCACCTCGCGCAGGGCGCCGCTGTCCCCGTCCATTTCGACAATCCCGGCAGTGATCCCCGGCAGCGGCTGCCCCATGGAGCCGGGCTTCACATCCGCCGCGGCGTAGTTCGCGATCATGATGCCGCCGGTTTCGGTCTGCCACCAATTGTCGTGGAAGGGCTGGCCGAAACTCGCGTTACCCCAGATCACCGCTTCGGGATTCAGGGGCTCGCCGACGCTGGCCATGAAGCGCAGGGCAGAGAAATCATACCCCTGCATCGCCTCGGTTCCCGCCTTCATCAGCATGCGGATGGCGGTCGGGGCCGTGTACCAGACGGTGACGCGCTCGTTTTGCAGGATGTCATACCAGCGGGTTACATCGAATTCCGCCTCGTCCACGATCATCGAGGTCCGGTTGGTGAGCGGCGCCACGATCCCGTAGGAGGTACCAGTGACCCAGCCCGGATCGGCGGTGCACCAGTAGATGTCCCCCGCCCGCAGATCCAGCGCGATATGGCCGGTCCAGTTATGGGCGACAACGGCGTCATGCACATGCACGACCCCCTTGGGTTTCCCGGTGGTGCCAGAGGTGAAATGCAGCAGCGCGGTCTCTTCGGGGTCCATCGGTTCGGTTTTGAAATGATCCGGGGCAACGCGCATCAGATCCGCCAATGGCAGCGTATTCTCGGCGGCGTCATCGATGACGAAGACCTGGCGCAGATCCGGCAAATCCGGGCGCAGCCCCTTGACCTTGCGTTTGTAAAGCCGCGCGCTGGTGACCAGAGCATTGGCCCCGCCGATCTCCATCCGCGCCCGGATCGGCTCGGGGCCGAAGGCCGAGAACAGCGGACAGAAGGTGCAACCTGCCTTCAGCGTGCCAAGGGCCGCGATATAAAGCTGCGGCACCCGCCCCAACAGCGCATAGACCCGATCACCCTTCTGAAAGCCCTGCGCGCGCAGTACATTGGCAAAGCGATTGGCCTCGCGCTGCAGGTCGCCATAGGTGAAGTCATGCCGCTGCCCGGACTTTGTGATCCAGCGCAGCGCAAGTTGATCTGCATAGCCTGCACTGACATGGCGGTCCACGGCCTCATGGGCGATGTTCATCTTGCCACCGGGCAGCCCATCGATCAGCGCCCGCCCCTGCTGCCACGAAAAGGCAGCACTCAGGGCGTCATAATCGGTCATGTTGGAGACGATCCTGACACCGTCCGATTTGGTGATCCGGGTCTCTTCCATAGGTACTCCCCCTGGTTCCACCGTAGCGAGCATAGGTGGAAAATCCACAGCCGCAGATGACCAAGATCAAGGCGCAGCCGGTTTCCCCGACTGCGCCCGCAACGCAAAGAGCTGGTGCTGAGGGGTGCCCTACGCCCTGCCGCCGCGCGCCACCCAGTAGATCGCCGGGATCACCAGAAGCGTCAGCGCGGTCGATGTCGCCAACCCGAACAGCAGCGAAATCCCCAGCCCCTGGAAGATCGGATCGACCAGGATGAAGGCCGCGCCGGACATGGCGGTGATCGCGGTCAGGAAGATCGGCAGGAAACGCACGCCCCCCGCCGCCAACAGCGCATCATGCAAGGACCGCCCGTTGTCCTGTTCGCGGCGGATGAAATCCACCAGCAGGATCGAGTTGCGCACGATGATACCCGCAAGGCTGATGAAGCCGATCATCGAGGTGGCAGTGAAGGGCGCGTTCATCGCCCAGTGTCCCAGGGTGATCCCGATCAGGGTCAGCGGAATCGGCGTCATGATCACCAGCGGCAGCTTGAAGCTGCGGAACTGGCCGACGATCAGGAAATAGATCCCCACCAAGGCCGCGCCAAAGGCCGCACCCATGTCGCGGAAGGTGACATAGGTGACCTCCCATTCGCCATCCCACAGCAGGATCGGTTTGCTTTCATCCATGGGCTGGCCGTAGAGGGTGACCTGGGGTGTCATGCCCTCGGGCCAGTCGCGGGCGTCGATCTCCTCCTGCACCGCGATCATGCCGTAGATCGGCGCCTCGAAACGGCCTGCCAGATCGGCGGTGACCATCTCTAGGTTCAGACCGTTCTTTCGGAAGACAGGCCAGGAGCCCTGCTCGACCGAGACCCGCACCACCTCGCCCAGTTCCACGTTGCCCTGACCGATGCCTGCCGGACCACGGGCGGCCAAGGGCGTTGCCAGCAGGGATTCGGTCACCTGGCGGCGTTCCTCACTCAGCTTCATGCTGATCGGGATCGGCCGCACCCCGCCACCGCGCTGGGAATAGCCAACGGTGGTGCCGTGGAACAGCAGCGACAGCGTGTCATAGACCGCGCTTTGCTCCACCCCGTGGAAATCGAGGCTGGCCTGGTCGATCTCGATCCGGAGCCGTTCCGGCGGGCGGCCAAAACTGTCATCCACATCGACGATGAAATCCACGTCCCGGAAGATCTCCTTCAACCCCGTCGCCACCTCGCGCCGGGTGTCGGGATCGGGGCCATAGACCTCGGCCAGAAGGGTCGCCAGCACCGGCGGGCCGGGCGGCACTTCCACCACCTTGACCGAGCTGCCTGCGGGCAGGTCAACCGCCGCAAGGCGTTCCCGCAGTTCCAGGGCGATGGCATGGCTTTGGCGGTCGCGCTCTTCGGAATCGGCCAGGTTGATCTGCAGATCGCCCAGCTCTGGATTCTGGCGCACGAAGTAGTGCCGCACCAGCCCGTTGAAGTTGAAGGGTGCAGCGGTGCCCGCATAGGCCTGGATGCTTTCGATCTCGGGAATCTCCCCGGCGGCGCTGGCCAGCGCGAACAGGGCGCGCTCGGTATCCTCCAGCGTGGCGCCTTCCTGCAGATCGACGATCACCTGCACCTCGGACTTGTCGTCAAAGGGCAGAAGCTTCACCACCACCGACTGGGTGCCAAACAGCGACACCGACGCGCCGGTGCCCACGAAGACGAGGATCAGGAAGATGGCTGCCCCCGTGCGGCTGGCCAGCAGGGGCCGGGCGATGGCGCGATAGATCCGCGCCATGCGGGTGTCTTCGCCATGGCCGTCCTCGCCGCCGCCATGCGCAGCAGCAGTACCCGGTGTCTTGCGCTGAAGCCGCAGCATGATCCAGGGCGCAAAGACCACCGCCACAAAGAAGCTGAGGATCATCGCCGCCGAAGCATTGGTGGGAATGGGGCTCATGTAGGGGCCCATCATGCCCGAGACAAACAGCATCGGCAGCAGGGCGAATACGATGGTGAGCGTTGCAATGATGGTCGGGTTGCCGACCTCCGCGACACCACGCAGAGCGACCTTGGTCTTGTCGCCGGTAGGATCCAGCCGCCAGTGGCGGGCGATGTTTTCCACCACCACGATGGCGTCATCCACCAGGATCCCGATCGAGAAGATCAGCGCAAACAGCGACACCCGGTTGATGGTGAACCCCATCAGGTAGGAGGCGGCAAAGGTCATCAGGATGGTGGCGGGAATGATGATCAGCGTCACCACCCCTTCGCGCCAGCCGATGAAGACCACGATCATCAGGAAGATCGACACGCTGGCCCCGGCAAGATGCGAGAACAGCTCATCCGATTTCTTCTGCGCGGTCTCGCCGTAGTTGCGGGTGACCTCCACCTCCAGCGCATCGGGCAGGAAGTCGCGCTTGGCGATCTCCAGCCGCTGCAGCAGCTCCTCTGCCACGTTGACCGCATTGGCCCCTTCGCGCTTGGCAAAGGCAAGCGAGACCGCCGGGCGCGGCGTCGCCTCACCGGGGTGCAGGGTCCAGGCGCGGTTGTCGGCATCGGCGGGGGCAATGCTGACGCGGGCAACATCCTTCACATAGACCGGCCGCCCGTCCCGCGTGGTGACAAGAAGCAGGCCAAGGTCGGGCTGACCCACCAGGCTTTGTCCGCTGAGCAGATCCAGCGAGGCGCCGGTCTGGCGCACCCGGCCCAGCAGCTCGGACCGGTTGGCGTTGCGCACCTTTTCGGCCAGTTGCTCCAGCGTGACGCCATAAAGGGCCAGCGCGGCGGTGTCGGGTTCCACCCGGATCTCGGTGCGGCTGTCTCCCACCATATAGGTGCGGCCCACGTCCTCGGCCTTGGAGAGTTCCGACATCAGCTGCGAGGCGACCTCGCCCAGGTTGGCCCTGTCCCACCGCTCTGCCACATCGCGCGGTAGATCCGCGCGCGGGGCGAGTGACAGGACCAGGATGGCGACGTCGTTGACCCCGCGCCCGATGATCAGGGGCTCCGGGATGCCGATGGGAAGCTGGTCGAAATTGGCGCGGATTTCGGAATGAACGCGCAGGATGGCGTCATCCTCGGGCACGCCCACCTCAAAGCGGGCGGTGGCCATCACCCGGTCATCAAAGCTCTGACTGTAGACATGTTCCACCCCCGGCAGCCGCGTCAGCAGCGCCTCGATCGGTTTTGCAACCAGTTCCACCGCGTCATCGGCGGCCAGTCCGTTGGCCTGGATGAAGACATCCACCATCGGCACCGAGATCTGCGGCTCTTCCTCGCGCGGCAGCATGAGCAGCGCCACGAAACCCAGGATCATGGAGGCGATCAGCAGCAGCGGCGTCAGGGGAGAGTTGATGAAGGCACTGGAGATCGACCCGGCAATGCCAAGGGATTCCGATTTTTCGTCGGTCTGAGAGGTCTCGGTGCTCATTGTTGCGCCGCCTCATATGCACTCAGCCGATCGCCGGGTTTCAGCCCTGCCAGCACCTCTATGCCGCCATCGACGGGCACACCGGGCTGGACCACCACCTCGACCTCGCTGTCGAGCCGCGCGAAGGTCACCCCGTTGCGCTGCTGCAGGTAACCGTCCGGCACCACGATGGCCGGGCGCTGGCCGGTGGCGATCAGCAGCCGCACCCGTTCCCCCACAAAGAAATCACCCAGGCCCTCGGCCTCCACATCCACCACGACCTGACCGGCGACCAGCTCGGGGTAGATCTTGGCGATACGGCCATCGCTGTGCACCTCGGTATTTGTCAGCGCCCCGCGCGCCAGGATGCGCACGGTGTCACCGGCGCCCAGGTAGCGGGCGTGGCGTTCGGGCAGCTCGGTGCGCAGCACGAAATTCTCGGTCGCGATGGTGGCAACGGTTTCACCCGGATTGACGAACATCCCATCGACCACCGGCACGCTGAGGATCCGCCCCGCTTCGGGCGCGCGCACGATGCCTTCGGCCTGCCGGGCCAAAAGCAGATCCCGCTGCGCCTGCTGTGCGGCCAGGTTTTCCTCCGCCACATTCAGCGCTGTCTGGGCCTGATCCACCGCGGTTTTCGGAGAGGCGCCGCGTTCGCGCAGTTCCAGAACACGGGTCAGATCGATTTCAGCCAGGGCGATCTGCGCCTCCAGCGCACGGATACCGGCTTCGACCCCGGCAATTTCGAGCGCCAGCTTTTCATCCTCGACCCGGGCCAGCACCTGCCCCGAGGCCACGCTATCGCCCTCATCCGCGCTCAGCTCCACAAGGCTGCCGGACAGGCGCGCCCGCGCCAGCGCGCGTTTCACGCTCTGCACCTTGCCAAAGACCGGTCGCCAATCCGAAACCTCGCGCAACTCCACGTCAAAGGATTGCGCCGAGACGGCCTGCCCGATCAGCAGGCACAACACCGGCAGCATGGCCGACAGCGAATAGACAGGGAGCAAAAGGCGCATATTCAATCCTCTTCGGGGCCTGGGGACGCGCAGCATCCAAGATGCGCTCCATTAGTTTTGACCGACACATTCGGCGAAATCAATGTATTGGGCTTTGACTTGGCTCAAGCGAGCTTCTCAAAGGTTTTTGCAAAAACAAAGCCCATGACATGTATAATTCACGGTAGTTTTCGCCCTCGAGGTGGTCGGTTTCCCATGGGTGCAGCGCCGACTACCGCACCGTTATTTGCCATTGTCGTGAGCTGTCCGCGCAATGGCATTGGCAATCCCGCGCAATCTGGGAGATAACCCCGACGACAAGGTGAGACGGACAAGGAAAGAGGACGTCAGATGGATCGCGCCCAGATCGTGCATCAGAATTTTCTGGACCGGGTCACGGCAGGAGAACTGCCGACCGGGGCCCCACCACGAAAGGGGCTGCCTGCCGATACCGCCGTCGCCGTCTATCGCGCCCAGGTGCTGAGCCGGGCGCTGGATCTGACCAGCCGCGCCATGCAGAAGGCGGGTGAGGGGTTTTATACAATCGGATCCTCGGGGCATGAGGGCATGGCCGCCGTCGCCCGTGCCCTGCGGGCCGATGACATGGCCTTCCTGCATTACCGCGATGCGGCCTTTCAAATTGCCCGCGCCGATCAGGTGCCAGGGCAGCGCATTGCCTGGGACATGCTGCTGTCCTTTGCCTGTTCCTCCGAGGATCCCACTTCGGGCGGGCGGCACAAGGTGCTGGGATCGAAGGCGCTGATGATCCCGCCGCAAACCTCCACCATCGCCAGCCATCTGCCCAAGGCGGTGGGGGCAGCCTATTCGGTGGGCGCCGCCAAACGCCATCGCCCCGAACATCAGGTCCTGGCCGATGACAGCATCGTCATGTGTTCCTTCGGCGATGCCTCGGCCAACCACTCCACGGCGCAGGGCGCGATCAACACCGCAGGCTGGACCTCGGTGCAGTCGATCCCACTTCCGCTCCTGTTCGTCTGCGAGGATAACGGCATCGGAATTTCCACCAAGACGCCCACCGGCTGGATCGAATCCTCGATGGCGGGGCGGCCCGGCATCAAGTATTTCAAGACCGACGGGCTGGATATCTTTGAGGCCTACGCCACCGCGCTGGAAGCCGCCGAATATGTGCGGACCCGCCGCAAGCCCGCCTTCCTGCACCTTCGTACCGTGCGCCTTTACGGCCATGCCGGCGCTGATGTGCCCACCACCTACCTGTCGAAATCCGAAGTTGAATCGGATGAGGCGAACGATCCCCTGCTCCATTCGGTGCGCCTTCTGGCCGAGGCAGGCGCGCTTCAGCCGCAGGAAGCACTGAAGATCTACAATGACACCTGCGCCCGCGTCGAACGCATAAGGGCCGAGGTGGTCACCCGCCCGCATCTGAAAACCGGCGCCGATGTGGCCGCCAGCCTGATCCCGCCCGCGCGGGTCTGCGCGCCCACCAATGGCGTGCCGCCAGAAAAACGTGCCGAGACCTTTGGCAGCGACATGCGCGCCATGGAAGAACCTCAGCCGATGTCCCGACTGATCAACTGGGCGCTGACCGACCTGATGCTGGAGCATGGCGAAATCGTCATGATGGGCGAGGACGTGGGCCGCAAGGGCGGTGTCTATGGCGTGACGCAGAAGCTGCACCAGCGGTTCGGCCCCGACCGGATGATCGACACGCTCCTGGACGAACAATCCATCCTGGGCCTCGCCATCGGCATGGGGCACAACGGCTTCCTGCCGATGCCGGAAATCCAGTTCCTCGCCTATCTGCACAACGCCGAAGACCAGATCCGCGGCGAGGCGGCGACGCTGCCGTTCTTCTCGAACGGGCAGTTCTCCAACCCGATGGTGCTGCGCATTGCAGGGCTTGGCTATCAGAAAGGCTTTGGCGGCCATTTCCACAACGACAACTCGCTGGCGGTGCTGCGCGACATTCCGGGGATCGTGATCGCCTGCCCGTCGGATGGGGCCGAGGCCGCGATGATGATGCGCGAAGCAGTGCGATTGGCGCGCGAGGAGCAGCGGGTGGTGGTCTTTGTCGAACCCATCGCGCTTTATCCGATGCGCGACCTGCATGAGGCCAAGGACGGCGGCTGGATGCGGAGCTACCCGGCCCCGGATCAGCGGATCGGGATCGGCGAGGTCGGAGTCCACGGGGACGGCACCGATCTGGCCATCGTGACCTATGGCAACGGGCGCTATCTTTCGACGCAGGCCAAGGCCGAACTGGAGGCAAAAGGCATCAAGACGCGCATCGTCGATTTGCGCTGGCTGGCTCCGCTGCCGGCAGAGGCGCTGATTGAGGCCACCAAGGGCTGCAAACATGTGCTGATCGTCGATGAATGCCGCACCACCGGCAGCCAGTCCGAAGGGTTGATGGCGCTGTTCACCGAAGCAGGCGTCACCTCCCTCGCACGCCACGCTGCAGGCGATTGCTTTATCGCCACCGGGCCTGCCTATGCCGCGACGCTGCCCTCGAAGGAGAGCATTCTGGCCGCCGCCCTTGACCTGACCGGAGGCGCCAAATGACCCGAACCGCCGTTCTGATCTGCCCCGGCCGGGGCACCTATAACAAACCGGAACTCGGCTACCTGCACCGCCACCACGGCAACAAGGCGGCGTTGTTTGCGGGCTTTGACGCCCTGCGCGCCGCCGCCGGTCAGGAGGAGGTCACCACACTGGACGGGGCGGAGCGTTTCTCGGTCGCGACGTATTCGCGCGGAGATATCGCTTCGCCGCTGATCTATGCTGCATCCCTCGCCGATGCGCAGTCCTTGGCGAGCGATATCGAGGTGGTCGCGGTCACCGGCAACTCCATGGGCTGGTATATCGCGCTTGCCGCTGCGGGTGCGCTGAGCGCGGACGATGGCTTCACCGTGGTGAACACCATGGGCACGCTGATGCAGGAGCAATTGATCGGCGGCCAGCTGGTTTACCCTTTCACGGGCGGTGACTGGCAGGATGATCCCGCCCGCAAGGCTGCACTGCTGGCGCAGGTGGCAGAGATCAATGCCCGCGCGGGTCACGATCTGGCGCTGTCGATCAATCTGGGCGGCATGCTGGTCTTGGCGGGAAATGAGGCTGGGCTTGCCGCCTTTGAAGCCGCCGTGCCAGTGGTGGATGAGCGTTTCCCCATGCGCCTTGCCAATCACGCGGCCTTTCACACCGCCCTTCAAGCCCCCGTCGCCGCCGAGGGACGCAAACGGCTGGACGCGCAGATGTTCACCCAGCCCGAAGTTCCCCTGATCGATGGGCGCGGACAGGTCTGGTGGCCCGGCGCCACCGATACGCAGGCACTTTGGGATTACACGCTCGGCCATCAGGTGGTGGAGGCCTACGATTTCACCCGCGCAATCCAGAACGCCGCATTGGAATTCGCACCGGACCTGTTCATCGTCACCGGCCCCGGCACCACCCTGGGCAGCGCGGTCGCGCAATCGCTGGTGCACACAGGCTGGCAGGGGATGACAGGCAAGGAGGCCTTCAAGGCACGGCAGGCAGAGGCGCCCTTGCTGATCTCCATGGGAGACGACGCGCAGCGGGCATTGGTCACCGGTTAGAGCCTAGACCGCCCCATGATCGGCGGCGCATTGGCTGTGATCGCCCAGCGCCGTCAGCACCTTGCACTGTCCCCCATTGCCACCATCGCAGAGATGGGCAATGCGCTCCAGCTCCGTCGCAAGCTGCTCGAGCCTCGCAATGCGCGCGCGCACCTGGTCCAGCTGGGCGCGCGCGATGCGGTTGGCCTCGGCGCAATCGGTGCCGAGTTCGCCATCCAGCGCCATCAGCACCTTGATGTCCTCCAGCGCAAAGCCAAGGTCGCGGGCGTGCTTGATGAAGCCCAGCGCCTCCAGCCCCTCCTGCCCATAGCGGCGCTGGTTGCCCGCGTTGCGCCCTGCAGGCGGCAACAGACCGATCTCTTCGTAATAGCGAATGGTGGGCACCTTGACCCCGGTGGCCTTGGACAGCGCGCCGATGGAAAACATCGCGGATCCCTCTTGAACCTCTAGTGACTAGAGCCATTAGGTTGACCTCGAATCGGAACAAAGGACAAGGGTCATGGCAGGATGTTGCGGGCATGAGGCGCGGTTTGACGGGATGTCGGCGGCCTATAAACGGCGCCTGTGGGTGGTGATCGCGATCAACGCGGGCATGTTTGCGGTCGAGATGGGCGCAGGCCAGGTAGCGGGCAGCCAGGCGCTGAAGGCGGACGCACTGGATTTCCTCGGCGATGCGCTGACCTACGGGATCTCGCTGGCGGTCATCGGTGCCAGCCTGCGCACCCGCGCGCTGGCGGCGCTGGCCAAGGGGATCAGCCTGCTTCTGATGGGGATCTGGGTATTTGGTTCGACCCTCTACCACGTCTTTGTGCTGGGCGTGCCGCAGGCCGAGGTGATGGGCGTCATCGGGTTCATGGCCCTGGCGGCCAATCTGACCTCGGTCCTCTTGCTGGCGGCCTACAAGGATGGAGATGCCAATGTGCGCTCGGTCTGGCTGTGTTCGCGCAACGATGCCATCGGCAATGTGGCGGTGATGATCGCGGCGCTGGGGGTCTGGGGCACCGCCACCGGCTGGCCGGACCTGATCGTGGCCGGGATCATGGCCGGGCTGTTTCTGAATTCGGCCTGGCAGATCCTGGTGCAGGCCATTCAGGAACGCCGCGAGGATCTGGCGCATCAGCATTAGGGGAGTGCACGAACCGGCGGGGTGGGCGTGAAGCGCCCGCCCCGTGGGGGGCGGTTCGGGCGCTGCCCGGGCCTTTGTCCCAGGCGGTCAGAAGGATAGGCCTCTCAGGCAAACAGCCCGGCGTATTCCTCGCGCAGGGCTTTTTTCTGCACCTTTCCCATGGTGTTACGCGGCAGGGCGTCGAGCAGGATCACCTCTTTGGGCTGCTTGAACTTCGCCAGCTGACCCGACAGTGCGGCCTTCACAGCCTCGGCACTGGTGCCTTCGCCCGTGGGAACCACCACGGCCACCACCGCCTCGCCGAAATCGGGATGCGGCACGCCGATCACAGCACTTTCCAGCACGCCGGGCAGATCATCGATCAGGCCTTCCACCTCTTTGGGGTAGACATTGAAGCCTCCGGTGATCACCAGATCCTTTTCCCGGCCGACGATGGTGACATAGCCGTCTGCATCCATGCGGGCCATGTCGCCTGTGATGAACCAGCCATCGGGCAGCAGCTCTTCGGCGGTTTTCTCGGGCATCTGCCAGTAGCCCTGGAACACATTGGCCCCGCGCACATGCAAGACGCCGATCTCGCCCTGCGCCACCTCTTTGCCATCGGCCATGATCCGCGCCTCGACCCCCGGCAGGGGAAAGCCGACGGTTCCTGCGCGGCGCTCTCCGTCATAGGGGTTCGAGGTGCTCATGTTGGTTTCGGTCATCCCATAGCGTTCCAGGATGCGGTGGCCGGTGCGGTCCTCCCATGCCTCATGCGTATCCACCAACAAGGGCGCCGAGCCGGAGATGAACAGGCGCATGTTCTCGGCCCGCTCCCGCGTCAGGCGCGGATCCGCCAGCAGGCGTGTGTAGAAGGTCGGCACCCCCATCAGCGCCGTGGCGCGTGGCATCGCCTCAAGAATCTCATCGGCGTTGAAGCCCTTGAGGAACACCAGCCGCGCGCCCGCCAAAAGCGCCACATTGGTCGCGACGAACAGCCCGTGGGTGTGGAAGATCGGCAGCGCGTGGATCAGCACATCCCTGTCGGTGAACTGCCAGTAATCGCGCAGCATCACTGAATTGGAGGCAAGGTTTGCGTGGCTCAGCATCGCCCCCTTGGAGCGCCCCGTGGTGCCCGAGGTATATAGGATCGCGGCCAGATCGTCCGGCCCGCGTGGCACAGGATCAAAGCCGCCACGCCCCACGACGGCATCGGTCAGGCTGCCAAGGCCCTTGCCATCCAGCGTCACCACGCGGGCATCGCCTGCCACCTCGGCCAGGTCATCGGCGCGGGCGGGATCGCAGACCAGAACGCGGGGGTTGGCATCGCGCAGGAAATAGGCCACCTCGGGGGTGGTATAGGCGGTGTTCAAGGGCAGGAAGACGCCACCCGCCATCACCGTGCCAAGATAAAGCTGGATCGCCTCGATGGTCTTTTCCACCTGCACCGCCACCCGGTCACCGGGTTTGACCCCCATCCCGACCAAGGCCGCCGCGTTGCGCTCGGCCCCTGCAAACAGCTCGCCAAAGGTCATGCTGGCCCGCGCCGGGAAGGTGGCAAAATTGCGCGTCTCATGGGTGATCGAGGCCGCGCGCAGCCGGGAAATCAGGTGGTTGGCGTCATACATCGGCAGCATCCTTTGGCACATGCCGCTATCTGCGCCAAGGCAGGGCGGGAAATCAAGCCATTGGTTCTGGCCGGGTCTAGCAATCGTGTTGGTCCGCTTTGAGCCCACTTTGCCATGTTTTTGCTGTGAAGCGAGTGTAGGCTAAAGATATGCTTCTTTAGAGAAGTGCTTCAGCAACGGGCATGGTAGTTTGGATTCATGGAAATCTGGACGTTAGAGAAAACGCTGAATAGTGGGAATGGAACACGCAACGTAGAGATACGTGCCAGTCCTGATCGCAAGTTGTTTCGCTACTACGAAAACCTTTGGGTTGATGTAAATGAAGACGAACTGCTCTACCATCCGGATGGCGGGTACTGGTCCTGTCCGAACATGTCAGGATACTACGCCAGTCTTGAAGAGTGTGAACGCGGGGCATACTCCAACATAGGTTGGCTTGAGGAAGTATTCTAAGCGAACCCGCGTTTTCATGACGCTTCCGACAGTACCGCTGAAACAGCAGGCAAAGCTTATTTGCTGCGGTCGTCGCAATTGCCCATTTCGCCCACACTGATGTCCAACACGACTAGCAGACATCTCCTTGATCTTTGCCTCGCACAGGCGCAGATTTCCGCACATGACAAAACCCTTAACATCGCATCGACCTGTTCTGGCGATTCTGCTCAAGGTGGCGGCGATCGGCTTGTTCACCATTCTGTCGGCATTGATCAAAGCCGCAACCGAACAGGTTCCGGCGGGGGAGGCGGTGTTCTTCCGCTCCTTCTTTGCGATCCCTGTCATTGTTGTCTGGCTGGCCCTGCGCGGGGATCTGCGGGAAGGGCTGAAGACGAAGAACCCGATGGTGCATGTCTGGCGGGGCTTGGTCGGAACCTCGGCCATGGGGATGACCTTCCTCGGTCTCGGTCTGTTGCCGCTGCCAGAGGTCACCGCCATCGGCTATGCCACGCCGATCTTCACGCTGATCCTGGCGGCGATGTTCTTGGGGGAGACCATCCGCCTGGTGCGCATCACCGCTGTCGCCATCGGCCTGGTCGGGGTGATGATCATGATCTGGCCGCGCCTTGGGTCCGGTGCGGATCTGTCGGACGGGGCGACGCTGGGCGCGCTCTTGGTGCTGGGGGCGACCATCGCGCGGGGGTTCGTGCAGATCCACGTGCGCCGCATGGTGATGACCGAGCCGACCGCCGCCATCGTCTTCTACTTCTCGCTGACCGCTTCGGCCCTGGCGCTGCTGACGCTGCCCTTTGGCTGGGTGATGCCCAGCGCCGAGGTTCTGGCGATGCTGATCGGCGCCGGCCTGGTGGGTGGCATTGCGCAGATCCTTGTGACCTCCTCCTACCGGTTTGCGCCTGCCTCGATGTTGGCGCCCTATGACTATGTCTCGATGATTTTCGCGATCCTGCTAGGATATTTCTGGTTCGACGAGCTGCCAACCTTTGTCATGCTGGCAGGGGCCACGCTGGTGATCGCGGGCAACGCGCTGGTGATCTGGCGCGAAAGCCGCCTGGGGCTGGAACGCGGCAAGGCACGCTCCCTCACCGACCCCAAGGGCGGGTAAGGCAATTGGCCCCGGCAGTTACGCCGAGGCCAATGCTGATTTCGATCTCGGGTCAAAGGGTCAGATGCGGGTGCCCTTGGGATCCAGGGTGATCTTCCACAGCTCCTGATCGGCACGGTCCATCAGGCGCACGGTCATCTGCTGGGTGGCACCGTCGATGTCCACCAGGCCGAAGAACTGCAACCCTTCGGAGGGCGGCAGGTTGGCTTCGCCCTCTTTCGGGGCCTTCACGAACTTGACCTCGGGGCCAAAGGTGCCATCCAGCGCATTCGGGCCAAAGGTGCCGGCATGGAGCGGGCCCGAGACGAACTCCCAGAACGGTTCGAAATCCTGGAAGGCGGCCTTGTCCGGGTTGTAGTAATGCGCGGCGGTGTAATGCACATCGGCGGTGAACCACACGGTATTGTCGATCTTCGCGGTCTTGATGAAGCGCAAGAGGTCGGCGATTTCGAATTCGCGGCCCTTGGCGCTACCGTTGTCACCGTTCGAGATCGCCTCGACCCGCTCGCCATCGCGGACCACAAGGCCGATCGGCATGTCGCAGGCGATGACCTTCCAGGTGGCGGTGGATTGCACCAGCTCACGCTTGAGCCATGCGATCTGCTCGGCACCCAAAAGCGTGGTGGCCTCATCGGCGGGGTTGTCCTGCAGGCCCAAGCTATTGCCCGCACGGTAGCTGCGCAGATCCAGGAAGAAGACGTCCAGCATCGGACCATAGCCGATCTTGCGGTAGACCCGGCCCGGCTCGGCAGGGGTGTAGCTGATCGGGGTCATCTCGTGGAAGGCCTGCGCCGACCGGGACGCCAGCAGATGCACGTTCTTCTCGGTGTAGCGATCATCGCCGCTCAGGTCCTTGGCATCCGACCAGTTGTTCACCACCTCGTGGTCATCCCACTGGAAGAAGGTCGGACACAGGGCGTTCATCGCGCGCACGTGCTCGTCCATCATGTTGTATTTCCACTGGCCGCGGAATTCGTCCAACGTTTCGGCCACTTTGCGCTTTTCGTCGATCAGGGTGGCGTTCTTCCAGATCAGCTTTCCGTCCTTTTCGACCTCATCCTTCATCGGGCCGTCGGCATAGATGGTGTCGCCCGAGTGGATGAAGAAATCGGGGCGGTGCTGGGCCATGGTGGCATAGGTGCGCATGCCTTCGTCATCGATGCCCCAGCCCTGACCGGCGGTGTCGCCCGACCAGGCAAACCGCACATCGCGGCGCGCGGTGGGGGCGGTGCGGAACTGGCCGACGATGGGTTCGGACGTGGCCTGCAGGTCGTTCAGATCCGCCGCCACGAAGCGGTAGAAGATATCCTGATCGGACGGCAGACCGTCCACCATGCGCTTTACCGCGAAATCGCTTCCGGGCAGCGCGTTCATCGGCGTCAGCTGGCGCGCATTGGCAAAGCTCTCGGTGGTGGAGACTTCCATCATCACCCGCGCGGGGCGGTCGGTGCGGGTCCAGATCATGCCGGACATGGTGTTGACGTCACCCGACTGAACACCGTGGGTAAAGATCGGGCGCGCGCCGGCGCGGGAAATCGAAGGCGCCGCCAGCGCGGCGGCAAAAGCGGTACCGCCCGCCAGGAAGGCCCGGCGGCTGGGACGCATAAAGCGATGAGAAGACATGACAAACCCTGTCTGTTGCAATTGGATAGGTGGCGCCAGACAGACCCCGGGAATGTAAAAGTACCACGGGATCAAAATGAAACTTTGGAAAATGTTTTGTGAAGACCGGCGGCTTGCGCTCAGGCCTGGTCGATCCGCGCGCGCAGGGCATTGACCCGATCGCGCAGCTCGATCAGCTCTTCCAGGTCCCCGCCCATTGCCTCGATCACGCAGGTAGAGATATGGCGCGCCTCGCCCTTGAGCCCCGCCCCCTTGTCGGTAAGCGACACGATCAGGCTGCGCTCATCCTGCGGGTTGCGGCGACGGCTCAGGTAGCCCGCGCTCTCCATCCGTTTCAGCAAAGGCGTCAGCGTGTTGGTCTCAAGATCCAGCCGCTTGCCCAGATCGCTGACCTTTTGCGCGTCCTGCTCCCACAGGGCCATCAGCACCAGGTATTGCGGGTAGGTCAGCCCCAAGGGCTCCAACAACGGGCGATACAGCCGCGTCAGCGCGTGGTTCGCCGAGTAGAGCGAAAAACACAGCAGATCGTCGATTGTCAGCGCAGAGGTCATGAGGTGGGTTTATGTCGTGCACGCTTTAATCGCAAGCGCTTGATTTTCGGGATCGGCCTGCTATTTCTATCGTGCACGATATAAAAACGTGCGAGTCAACAAGGAGACGAGATGTCCATCAACGCAATCTACACCGCAGGCGCCACCGCAACCGGCGGGCGCGACGGCAAGGCCAGCATCCACGGCAGCGAGGTCACCCTGGACCTGGATCCGCCAAAGGAAATGGGCGGCGGCGGCAAGGGCAGCAACCCCGAGCAACTGTTCGCCGCGGGCTATGCCGCCTGCTATATCGGCGCGATGAAATTCGCCACCACCCAGGATGCGACCCTGGCCAAGGTTCCCGACGATGTCTCGGTCGATGCAGAGGTCGGGATCGGCCCCAGCGAGAGCGGCGGCTTTGGCCTTGAGGTGAAGCTGAAAGTCTCCATGCCCGGCGTCGACAAGGCTGAGGTGCAGCGCATCGCCGATGCGGGCCACGCCATCTGCCCCTACTCCAATGCCACCCGTGGCAATATCGAAGTCACCACCGAGGTGGTCTGATCGCCTTCCACAAGGCACTCCCGGCACCGCAGGTCCTGAAACTGAAAAAGCGCGGGCCATTCGGTCCGCGCTTTTGCATCTTGATAGCAGCCCAGTGCGATCAGCTGCGCACCAGCGCCTCGTAGGCTTCGGCGATCTCGCGGGTCATCTGACCCACTTCAAACGTGTAGGGGCCGATCTCGCCCACCGGGGTCACCTCGGCGGCGGTGCCGGTCAGCCAGCACTGCTCGAAGCCTTCCATTTCCTCGGGCAGGATGTGGCGCTCATGCACGGTGATGCCGCGATCCTTCAGCATGCCGATCACGGTCTGCCGGGTGATCCCGTTGAGGAAGCAATCGGGTTTCGGCGTATGCACCTCGCCATCCTTCACGAAGAAGATATTGGCGCCGGTCGCCTCGGCCACGTAGCCACGGTAGTCCATGAACAGCGCATCCGAGCAGCCCTTGGCCTCGGCCTTGTGCTTGGAGATGGTGCAGATCATGTAAAGACCCGCCGCCTTGGCGTGCACCGGGATGGTCTCTGGGCTGGGCCGTTTCCATTCCGCGATATCCAGCTTGGCGCCCTGCATCTTGGCGTCGCCGTAATAGGCGCCCCAGCCCCAGACGGCCACCGCCATCCGCACCGGGTTCTTGGCCGAAGCCACGCCCATGTCCTCGCCCGCGCCACGCCAGACCAGGGCGCGCACATAGGCGTCGGTCAGCCCCGAGGCCTTCAGGGTCTCTTCCTTGGCCGCCTCGATTTCATCCACGGTATAGGGCATCGGCATGTCCAGCGCCTTGGCCGAGGCGATCAGACGCTCGGAATGTTCGCGGCTCTTGAAGATCTTGCCGTTATAGGCGCGCTCGCCCTCGAACACGGAGGAGGCATAATGCATCGCATGGGTCAGGATATGCACCTTGGCATCCCGCCATTCGACCATTTCGCCGTCCATCCAGATCAATCCGTCACGGTCATCATATCCGGCCATGCCGCACCTCCCCTAAATCCATCGATGTTTTCATAAGTTGCGCCTGAAATGACCGAACCGGACATATTGTTGCGCCAAAGCTGCGATTCGATACATCTTCACCCTTGGAATGTCAATAACGCTGACTTAAACTGCCTGTGAGAGCAGGCCGGATCACCATCCGGAAGAGTATCATTTAGGGGGGACTGCCATGCCGGAAGGGCGATCAGGGCAGGGATTTGGCGGCGAAAGCCTGTTGTTTCTGACCGATGAGCAGCTGCGCCAGGGGATCGAGGCAATGTTCTTTGCCTATCGGGGCTTTACCGCCGATCCCGACCGGATCCTGGCCGAGATGGCCTACGGGCGGGCGCACCACCGGGCGATCCACTTCATCAACCGCGCGCCGGGCACCACGGTGAACAACCTGCTGACCATCCTCGGCGTGACCAAACAGTCCCTGAACCGCGTGTTACGCACCCTGATCGAGGACGGGCTGGTCGAAAGTCGCATCGGCACCGCCGACAAACGCGAACGTCACCTGTTCCTGACCGACAAGGGCACCGCCCTGGAAACCGCCCTGTCGGACGCCCAGCGCGCCCGCATGCGCGCCGCCTACAAGGAGGCCGGCCCCGAGGCGGTGCAGGGGTTCAAGAAGGTGCTGGAGGCAATGATGGATCCGGACATGCGCCGCGCCTATGCCAAACTGCGGGAAACCGGATCATGAGCAGCCCCGAAGCCCATCTGATGATCGTCGATGACGACGAGCGCATCCGCAGCCTGCTGAAGAAGTTCCTGATGCGGGCCGGTTTCCTGGTCACCGCAGCCCGCGACGGCGCCCATGCCCGGCGGCTGTTGGCGGGACTCGATTTCGACCTGATCATCATGGACGTGATGATGCCGGGAGAGGATGGCGTCAGCCTGACGCGCTCTTTGCGCGAAACCATGGCAACGCCGATCCTGCTCTTGACGGCCAAGGGCGAAACCCCGGACCGGATTGCCGGGCTTGAGGCAGGCGCCGACGACTATCTGTCGAAACCGTTCGAACCCAAGGAACTCTTGCTGCGCGTCAACGCGATCCTGCGGCGCATTCCCGATACGGTAGCCGAGGACAGCGCGCCCAAGGTGCTGCATCTTGGCGACATCCGCTATGATATCGAACGGGGCGAGATGTGGCAGGGCGATGAGCTGATCCGCCTCACCGGCACCGAGGTCCAGCTGATGAAGATCTTCTCGGCCTGCCCCGGCGAGCCGGTCAGCCGTGCCAAGCTGGTCGAGGACCTTGGCCGTGATCGCGGCCAGGCCCAGGAACGCGCGGTGGATGTGCAGATCACCCGTCTGCGCCGCAAGATCGAGGCAGATCCCAAACAGCCGCAATACCTGCAAACCGTGCGCGGCGCGGGCTATATGCTGGCGCCGGATTGACCACAGCATCGCTTCGGGGATTTTCTGAAGGCAGATTGCGCAAAATGGTTTAACCTTTCAGGCAGTGACGCTGCCCGGCCCTGTCTTGCGGCAGGCCTGGCAAGGCTGCACCACGTACCAAGTAGAGTACCAAGTAGACGGGCGCCGGATGACACACCGGCTGACGCTCAGCGAGCCCATGGTCAACGGGAGGGACAACCAAATGAAACGCATCACATATGCCGTGCTTGCCGCGATGCTGCCGCTGGCGGCAACGGCACAGGGTCTGGAACAATGGGGCACCGCAGGCGGTTGGGACGTGATGATCGATCCCAGTCTGGGCGATGGCTGCCTGATCCAGGCCGCCTATCAGGATGGTTCGGTGGTGCGCATCGGTTTCGACCGCACTGCGGGCGCGGGCTATGTCACCGCCTTTAACGAGGCCTGGGGATCCATCGAGGAAGGCGCCGCCTATCCGATCCTCTTCGATCTGGACGGGCAGGAATACAACGGCGAGGCCACCGGCATCTACCTCAATGGCGTGCCCGGCGCGGATATCTATTTCACCAACCCGGATTTCCTGTTCGATATCGCCGAGAAATACACGATGACGCTCTATAATGAGTACGGAGAGGTCATGGCCATCGATCTCGGCGGCACCTATGTCGGGCTGGAGGCCGCCATCGCGTGCCAGGAAGAGCTGGGCTAGGTCAGCGCCCTGCGCTGGCACAGGCCAATCCCGGTTTGATCGACCATCCATGGCCCCGTTGCGCGGCCTTATTACCTCGACTTTGCGTCTTGGATATGTTCTGAACGGCCTGCCCGCCCAAGCTGAACCGGCTTGCGGGACATGTGGACAGAGCAAGATCGACAAAGGCAGCCAGATGAGTGAAACCCAGACCCCCGTCGAAGAGATGAGCTTTGAACAGGCCATGGCCGAGCTGGAGCGCGTGGTGGACCAGCTGGAGCGCGGCGACGTGGCGCTGGATGACTCGATCGCGCTGTATGAGCGCGGTGCGGCGCTGAAAAAACGCTGCGAGGACGAGCTGAAGCGCGCCGAGGAAAAGGTCGCCGCCATCACCCTGGATGCCAGTGGCACTCCGACAGGCACCCAGCCGCTGGATGCGGGCTGACGGGATGACCGCCACGACCAAGACCGGCGCGCAGGCCCTCAAACCTGCGCTTCTGGACGCGCAGACCCGTATCACCGCTCATATGCATAAAAGGCTGACCGGCGACGACCAGCTGCATGACGCCATGCGCTATGCCATGCTGGGCGGCAAGATGCTGCGCGGCTTCCTGGTGCTGGAAAGCGCCCGTCTGCACGGGGTGGATGAAACGGCGGCGCTGGATGCGGCACTGGCCATCGAATGCATCCATGCCTATTCGCTGGTGCATGACGACCTGCCCTGCATGGACGATGACGATCTGCGCCGGGGCCAGCCCACCCTGCACCGAAAATGGGACGAGGCCACCGCGACGCTCGCCGGGGATGCCCTGCAGAGCTTTGCCTTCGAGCTCCTCTCTTCCGATCACATGGGTGTGCATGCCCTGCCACTGATCCGGGCGCTGGCCGCCTCGGCCGGCAAGGATGGCATGGTCTCCGGGCAGATGCTGGATATCGCCGCCGAAACCGCCGCCGCCCCGCTCACCCTGGATGAGATCACCCGGCTTCAGGCCCGCAAGACCGGCTGCCTGATCGAATGGTCCGCCACCGCCGGCGCCGTTCTGGCAGGTGCCGATGCAGGTGCTTTACGTGCCTATGCCAGCGCCTTGGGCCTTGCCTTTCAGATCGCTGACGACATCTTGGATATTGAGGGTGACGTCGCCAAGGTCGGCAAGGCCCTGCGCAAGGATGAAACCGCTGGCAAGGCCACGTTCGTGTCCCTGTTGGGACTGGAGGCGGCAAAAGCCCGCGCAAAAGAGTTGTGCGAGACCGCATGCGCCGCGCTTTCCCCCTATGGAGAGGGGGCCGCAACCTTGAAGGACGCCGCGCGCTTCGTTATCTCGCGCGACAGCTAACCAAAGCGCAGCCCCCCGCCGCGCCACTCCTGAGGAGGAGCCATGTCAGAGAGGCCCCACACCCCGCTACTCGACCAGATCGCCCGCCCGGCAGATCTTAAGGGCCTCAGCGACCGCCAGCTGGTGCAGGTTGCAGACGAGCTGCGCCAGGAGACGATCTCTGCCGTTTCCGAAACCGGCGGCCACCTGGGCGCGGGCCTGGGTGTGGTGGAACTGACCGTGGCGCTGCATGCGGTCTTCGAGACGCCGCGCGACAAGGTGATCTGGGATGTCTCGCACCAATGCTATCCGCACAAGATCCTGACCGGACGCCGCGACCGCATCCGTACCCTGCGCAAGAAGGGCGGCCTGTCCGGTTTCACCAAACGATCCGAATCCCCCTATGATCCCTTTGGCGCCGCCCATAGCTCTACCTCGATCAGTGCGGCCCTTGGGTTCTCCGTGGCGCGCGATCTCGGCGGCAACATCCCCGAGGGTCTGGGCGATGCCATCGCGGTGATCGGCGACGGCGCCATGTCCGGCGGCATGGCCTTCGAGGCGATGAACAACGCGGGCCACCTGGGCAAGCGCCTGATCGTGATCCTCAACGACAACGAAATGTCGATCGCCCAGCCGGTGGGGGCGCTGTCCTCCTACCTCAGCCGCCTTTATGCCGAGGAACCGTTTCAGGAGCTGAAAGCCGTCGCCAAGGGCGCCGCATCATTGCTGCCGGAACCCTTCCGCGAGGGCGCCAAACGCGCCAAGGACATGCTCAAGGGCATGGCCGTGGGCGGCACGCTGTTCGAATCCCTCGGCTTTTCCTATCTCGGCCCCATCGACGGGCATGACATGGACCAGCTTCTGCCGGTCTTGCGCACCGTAAAGGCGCGCGCCTCCGGTCCGATCCTGATCCATGTGCTGACGAAAAAGGGCAAGGGCTATGCCCCCGCCGAGCGCGCCGATGACAAGGGCCACGCAACGGCGACCTTTGACGTGGTGACCGGCAAGCAGAACAAGCCGCCCTCCAACGCCCCCTCCTATACCTCGGTCTTTGGCAACGAGCTGGTGAAGCTGGCCGCGACAGATGACAAGATCTGCGCCGTGACCGCCGCCATGCCCGATGGCACCGGGCTGGGCCTGATGGCAGAGCGCTACCCCTCGCGCACCTTTGACGTGGGGATTGCCGAACAGCACGGCGTCACCTTTGCCGCCGCCCTGGCCGCCGGCGGGATGAAGCCCTTCTGCGCCATGTATTCCACCTTCCTGCAGCGCGGTTATGACCAGGTGGTGCATGACGTGGCGATCCAGCGCCTGCCGGTGCGTTTCGCCATCGACCGCGCCGGTCTGGTGGGCGCCGACGGCGCCACCCATGCGGGCAGCTACGATATCGCCTATATGGCCAACCTGCCCGGCATGGTGGTGATGGCCGCTGCCGACGAGGCCGAGCTGAAGCATATGGTCGCCACCGCCGCCGCCCATGACGACGGCCCCATCGCCTTCCGCTATCCGCGTGGTGAGGGCGAAGGCGTCGAAATGCCCGAAGAGGCGCAAATTCTGGAGATCGGCAAGGGCCGAATGATCCAGAAAGGTGCCCGCGTCGCGATCCTCTCCTTCGGCACCCGCCTGGGAGAGGTGAAAAAAGCCGCCGAGGCGCTCGCGGCCAAGGGGATCACGCCGACGATTGCCGATGCCCGCTTTGCCAAACCGCTGGACCGCGACATGATCTTGCAGCTGGCGAGTGATCACGAGGCGCTGATCACCATCGAGGAAGGCGCTGTAGGCGGCTTCGGCAGCCATGTGGCGCAGCTTTTGGCGGATGAGGGCGTGTTCGATAGCGGCTTCAAGTACCGGTCCATGGTGCTGCCCGATACCTTCATCGATCAGGCCAGCCCCAAGGACATGTACGACGTGGCCGCCATGAACGCCCCCCAGATCGAAGCCAAGGTGCTGGAGGTGCTGGGCATCGCCACGATTGGGGAAAAGCGGGCTTAGCTGCTGAAGTTAGGACTGTGACTGCCTGGGGAGGCGCGAATGCGCCTGCCGTCTTGCCCAGAAGGCAAGCTTTCCACATCGGGCAGGCACGCACCCAGGCCAAGCGATCCCCCTTACAGCGCCGGCGGCGTGGCGGGGGGCGTGTAACTCTCCAGATCCTCAGCCGCCTTCACCGCACGCAGGCCGACGCGATAGTCGGGGTAGGCCAGCGTCACGCCCAGCTCTTCCTTGATGCGGGTATTGCGAACGCGCTTGTTCTCGCCGTAGAAACTGCGCGCCATCGGGGTCATCCCGGCCTCGTCAAAGGGCACCTCGGCAGGCACCGGCAGGCCCAGCAATTCAGCCCCGAAGCCCAGCACATCCTGCGGCGGGGCGGGTTCGTCATCGCAGACATTGTAGATCGCACCCGGATTGGGGCGGTCGATCGAGGCCTCAAGCACCGTCGCGATATCCTCCACGTGGATGCGGGAAAACACCTGTCCGGGCTTCACGATGCGCCGCGCCGTGCCCGCCATCAGCTTGGCAAAGGGGCCGCGACCGGGGCCGTATATGCCTGCCAGACGAAAGATATGCAGCGGCAGACCGGGGATCGCCTGCCATTCCGCCTCTGCCTGCGCGCGCCAGGCACCGCGACGGCTGGAGGGGGCAACCGGTGTATCTTCATCCACCCAGGCGCCGCCCTGATCGCCATAGACAGCGGTGGTGGAGAGATACCCTACCCAGTCGAACTGCCCCGCTGCGGCGCGTGTCGCCAGCTGATCCCGCAACGCCGTGATCACCGGATCGCCATCCTCGTTCGGGCCGACGGAAGACAGCACATGGGTGACGCCCTCAAGGGGGACATCACCGCCGGGCCATTGCAGCAGGTCCACCTCTGTCGGGCCGCCATCCTCCAGCACATCCCGCGTGGTGCCAATCACCCGCCAGCCCCGCGCCAGAACCCGCCGCGCCAGTGCCTGAGCCGAATAGCCATAGCCGATTGAGAGAAGTGTTTTTGTCATACGCCATAGATGCGTCGCCGAGCGCCACCCGGCAAGGGCGGAAATGCCCGCAATGACGCAAACAGGATGGACCGGCACAGAATCGACGCTACACCGGGAAACAGCGAGCAGAAAAGGAACAGGCGATGGCGCTGCAACTGGGAGTGGATACGGGCGGGACCTATACGGATGCGGTGCTGATCCGGGACGAGCAAGAGGTGATCGCCTCGGCCAAATCCCTCACCACCCGGCATGACCTGGCCATTGGCGTGGGCGGTGCGGTGCGGGCGGTGTTGGCGCAATCGGGCGTGGCCGCGCAGGATGTGTCGATGGCGGCGCTGTCGACCACGCTGGCCACCAATGCGCTGGTCGAAGGGCAAGGCGGGCGCGTGGCGCTGGTATATATCGGCTTTGCGCCCGAGGATCTTGAGCGCCATGGGTTGAGCGAAGCCCTGAAAGGAGACCCGGCGCTGGTGCTGGCTGGCGGGCATACCCATGCGGGCAGCGAGGCGGCTCCGCTTGATACAGATACCCTTTTGGCCTTTTTAGAGACTGAAACCGTGGGTGTCAGCGGCTATGCCGTCGCCAGCGTCTTTGCCACCCGCAACCCGGCGCATGAGCTGGAGGCTGCCCGGATCATTGCCGAGACAACCGGCGCGCCGGTCACCTGTTCGCACCAGCTGTCGGCGAAACTGAACGGACCGAAACGCGCACTGACGGCGGTGCTGAATGCGCGGCTGATCGGGATGATCGACCGCCTGATCGGGCGCGCGCAGCACACGCTGGCGGATATCGGCATCACCGCGCCGATGATGGTGGTGCGCGGCGACGGGGCCCTGATGTCCGCCGAGCAGGCGCGAACCCGACCGATCGAGACGATCCTCAGCGGCCCTGCCGCCTCCATCGTTGGGGCCCGCTGGATGACCGGGGTCGATACCGCGCTGGTCAGCGACATCGGCGGCACCACCACAGATGTGGCTCTGATCAAGGGCGGACGGCCCGCAATCGATCCCGAGGGCGCCCGCGTCGGCGGCTATCGCACCATGGTGGAGGCGGTTGCCATGCGCACCAGCGGTTTGGGCGGCGACAGCCAGGTCCATATCCACGCAGAAGGCCTGCAAGGCGGGCTGGTGCTGGGACCGCGCCGGGTGGTGCCGATCTCGCTGATCGCGACAGAGGCGCCCGACGTGGTGCACGCAGCGCTGGACCGGCAGGTGAACGCCCCGGTGGTGGGCGAACACGACGGCAAGTTCCTGCGCGCGGTGCCTGGCCTTCCCGTCGCGGGCCTGGGTGAACGGGAGGCTGTGCTGCTGGACCGCATCGACAGCGACGTGCACCCCCTTGGCGCGGTGCTGCGCACCCGCATGGAGCAGGGCGCGCTGAACAGGCTTGTGGACCGGGGGCTGGTGCAGGTTGCCGGGGTCACGCCCTCGGATGCGTCGCACGTGCTGGGGCGGCTTGATGCCTGGGACCGGGTGGCGGCGGAAAAGGCGCTGACCCTGTTCGCCCGCCGTCGTATCGGCAGCGGGGATACCCTTGCACCGGATGCCGAAACCCTGGCCCGGACGATCATCGACCAGTTGACCGAACAGACCTCTTTGACCTTGTTAGAGGCTGCTTTTGCGGAAGAGTCTGAGGGTTTTGGCCTGCCGCCCGAACAGCTGGCGCGGCATGTCCTGATGCGCCGGGGGCTGAAGAACCACCGGGGCATGCTGGCGCTGGATGCGGCGCTGAACGTGGATGTGGTGGGGCTTGGGGCCTCGGCCCCCAGCTATTACCCGGCGGTGGGAGACCGGCTGCATTGCCGGATGATCCTGCCGGAACATGCAGGCGTCGCCAATGCCATCGGTGCGGTCGTGGGCCGCGTCACCATGCGCCGCAGCGGCAGCGTGACCTCCCCGGCCGAAGGCAAGTTCCGGGTGCACCTGGAGGGCGGGCCACAGGATTTCACCTCTTCTGAGGCGGCACTGAAGACCCTTGAGGATCACCTGAGTGCCGAGGCCCGGCATGAGGCGCAGGCCGCCGGGGCGGAAAATATCAATGTTCATGTCACGCGGGATATCCGCACTGCCCAGGTCGAGGCGCGCGAGGTATTTGTCGAGGCCTTCCTGACTGCCGAAGCAAGCGGACGCCCGCGGGTGGCAACGGAAGACTAGGCAGAAGAAACCCGCCCAAGCCATTCCGCACGGGCGGGCAATTTCAGGCTCTAGCACAAGGGAAATACCCCATTATTATTCCGCCGCGTCGCGTTTGGGCAGGGTCCAGTCGGGACGTGGGAAGTGGCAGGTATAGCCGTCCGGGATCCGCTCAAGATAGTCCTGATGCTCGGGTTCGGCCTCCCAGAAATCTCCCACGGGCTCCAGCTCGGTCACCACCTTGCCGGGCCAGATGCCCGAGGCATTCACATCGGCGATGGTGTCCTCGGCGATCTGTTTCTGGGCCTCATCCACATAGTAGATGGCCGAACGGTAGCTCATCCCGATGTCATTGCCCTGGCGGTTCACCGTGGTGGGATCGTGGATCTGGAAGAAGAACTCCAGAAGCTCCCGGTAAGAGGTCTTGGCCGGATCAAACAGGATCTCGATCCCTTCGGCATGAGTGCCGTGGTTGCGGTAGGTGGCATTGGGCACGTCGCCGCCAGTATAGCCGACGCGGGTCTTGATGACGCCGGGGCGCTTGCGGATCAGGTCCTGCATGCCCCAGAAACAGCCGCCCGCCAGAACGGCGCGTTCAGGATTGCTCATCTGTGGTCCTCCACTTGATCGATGTAATCGCCATAGCCCTGGGCCTCCATGTCGTCGAGATGCACAAAGCGTAGCGAGGCAGAGTTGATGCAGTAGCGCAGGCCGCCACGGTCCAGCGGGCCATCGGGGAAGACGTGCCCCAGATGGCTGTCGCCATGGGTCGAGCGGACCTCGGTGCGGATCATGCCGAGGGAGCGATCCTCCAGTTCCTGCACATGGGCCGGTTCAATCGGTTTGGTGAAACTGGGCCAGCCGCAACCGGATTCATATTTGTCCGCAGAGGCGAACAACGGCTCCCCCGAGACGATATCCACGTAGATCCCCGGCGCCTTGTTATAAAGCAGCTTGCCGGTGCCGGGCCGTTCGGTGCCCGATTTCTGGGTGACGTAGTATTCCTCGTCCGACAGGGCGGCGATGGCATCCGGGTCCTTGGTATAGCGCGTCATGTCCTTCCTCCGGCGGATCAGTCTTTCCTGATACATGGTCCGATGCGCGGCAAATGCAAAGCGATTATTGCATCGGCTCGCGCGGATGTGCGTCACGTCAAAGCGCAGATTGATCCTGTTGGCGCTGCCTTGCGTACCCATAGAAACAGCAGTGGAGGATCAAATGCTACGGATGTGGATATTGGCCGCGCTGGTCGTCGTGGGGCAAATGGCGCAGGCCGCGCCCATCGGCGGGCGGTTTGCCTCGATCGACGGGGGCGAGATTGATCTGGCCAGCTATCGCGGGCAGCCGGTTCTGGTGGTGAATACCGCCTCGCGCTGCGGCTTCACCAAACAGTATTCGGGGCTGCAGACACTCTATGATCGCTACCGGGATCGCGGGCTGGTGGTGCTGGCGGTGCCGTCCAATGATTTCAAGCAGGAGCTGGGCAGCGCGGAGGAGGTGAAGCAGTTTTGCGAACTGACCTATGATCTGACCCTGCCGATGACCGATATCACCCATGTGAAAGGCACCGGAGCGCATCCGTTTTTTCAGGCGGTGCGCGCCGAGACGGGGTTTGAGCCGGGCTGGAACTTCAACAAGATCCTGATTGCGCCGGATGGATCCGTGGCAGGCACCTGGGGATCCGTCGCGCGGCCCCTGTCGGGACAGATCACCAGCGCGATAGAGCGGTTTCTGCCCTGATACCGATCTCTAACCGGCGGGCTTTGCCTGTTTTCCCGGCTGTCTCGACAGCTGCACGGCCAGGATACCACCAGTCACGATCAACACGCCGATGATATCCAGCGGGCCCAGCTTCTCTCCCAGAAGAAGGCTCGCAATCGCCACGCCAAAGACCGGGTTCAGGAAATGGAACGTGGCGGCCCGCACCGCGCCGATGCGATTGAGCAGCAACACCCAGATAAAGGTCGCCGCCAACCCCGGCACCAGCGTGGTATAGGCAAAGGCCAGCGCCAGCGGCAGGGTCGGGTTGACGAAGATATCCTCGAAAAGGGGCGCGGCGACGAACAGGATGGCCGAGCCGATCAGCATCTGCAGCCCTACCACCATCATGAAGTTACCCCCCGATGTGGCGCCGCGCAGGGCCAGGGTGGCCGTGGCAAGCGCGATGACACCTATCACGCACAATAGAACGCCGAACAGGTCCACACCTGCGCTGATCCGTGTGCCCATGATCAGGGCGACACCCAGCACCCCCGCCAATAGGCCAATGATGCCCAGGGGTTTCAGCCGCTCCCGGAAGATCGCCCAAGAGGCCAGCGCCACCAAGAGCGGCATGGTCGAGGCAATGATGGCGGCAAAGGAGGCCTCGATCGTCTGCATGGCGACGAAATTGAGTCCCAGGTACAGCGCGTTCTGGCAGATGCCGAAGATCACCGTCGCCCGCCACTGGCCCCGCGTCAGCCGCCAGGTCTGGCCCATGGCCGCCGCGATGGCGACGCCGATCAGGCCGGAAATCAGGAACCGCACCGCCAGCGAAAACAGCGGCGATGCATCCACCACGATAATCCGTGCCGAGGTAAAGGCCGAGGACCACATCAGGGCAAAGGTCAGCCCCATGGCAATTGCACGAATATCCACGCCCCATCCTTTCGCAGTTTTGCGGCGACAGTCCCGCAAATCATCCGATCATGCAAGCCGCGCCGGACTTCTGATCAGGGCGAGCGATCACGCAAAAAGGAAGGGCCACCCCTGAGGATGGCCCTTTGAAACTGTGATCCGGTGGATCAACCCTTGGACTTAGCCGTTGACGCTGTCCTTCAGGGCCTTGGCGATGGTCATCTTGACGACCTTGTCGGCCTCTTTCATGAACTTCTCGCCGGTGGCGGGGTTGCGCACTTCGCGCTCGGGGCGCTCGCGGCAGTAGATCTTTCCGACACCGGGCAGGGTCACGGCACCGCCGTTCGACACTTCGCGTGTGATCAGCGCGCAAACAGCATCCAGCGCGGCGCCGGCGGCTTTCTTGTCGCTGCCCATTTCCTCAGCCAGTGCTGCGACAAGCTGGGTTTTGGTCATCGGTTTGGACATTCTTAGCTCTCCTTAAAACTGCCCGAACTCTGGGGCCTCATCGCGTGACATTATCTTTATGTTGTGCGGTAACACAACGCATTGCTTCACCAAAGAGTGAGAAAACAAGCGATTTTCCGCAGAAAACTGGGGAAAACTACCCTTACAGAAAGGCGGTTTCGTCAAAAGAGCGCAGTTTTCGGCTGTGAAGGCGTGCCAAGGGCATGCCGCGCAGCTGCTCCATCGCGCGAATTCCGATCTGCAAATGGCGCGAAACCTGGGTCTGGTAGAAATCAGAGGCCATGCCCGGCAACTTCAGCTCCCCATGCAGCGGCTTGTCCGACACACACAGCAGCGTGCCGTAGGGCACCCGGAAGCGATAGCCATTGGCGGCAATGGTGGCGCTTTCCATATCCAGCGCAATGGCGCGCGATTGGCTGAGCCGCTGCACCGGGCCGGACTGGTCGCGCAACTCCCAGTTGCGGTTGTCGATAGTGGCGACTGTGCCGGTGCGCATGATCCGTTTCAGATCGTAGCCTTCCAGTTCGGTGACCTCGGCCACTGCCTGTTCCAGCGCAATCTGGATTTCCGCCAGCGCCGGGATCGGGGTCCAGACCGGCAGGTCATCGTCCAGTACGTGATCCTCGCGCAAGTAAGCATGGGCCAGGACGAAATCGCCCAGCGCCTGGGTATTCCTGAGCCCGGCGCAGTGCCCCACCATCAGCCAGGCATGCGGCCGCAGCACCGCGATATGGTCGGTGGCGGTCTTGGCGTTCGAGGGGCCGACGCCGATATTGACCAGGGTGATACCGCTGCCGTCTTTGCGCTTCAGATGGTAAGTCGGCATCTGCGGCAGCTTGTCGACCGGCGGAATCTCGGCATCCGCATCGGTGATCTCGTGATCGCCGGTGCTGACAAAACCGGTGTAGCCCGATGCCGGATCCGCCAGCTGCGCGCGGGCATAGGCTTCGAACTCGGCCACGTAGAATTGGTAGTTGGTGAACAGCACGTGGTTCTGGAAATGCGACGGATCGGTCGCCGTGTAATGCGCCAGCCGCGCCAGCGAGTAATCCACGCGCTGCGCCGTGAACAGCGCCAGCGGCCCGGTGCCATTGGCAGGCTGATGGGTGCCATTGACGATATCGTCATGGGTGGTCGACAGATCCGGCACATCAAAGACATCGCGCAGGGTGAACCCGGCGGCCCCATCCTGCGGCACGGTCAGATCGGGACGGGCAGCAACCGCGAAATGCACCGGGATCGGTGTGTCTGACGCACCGATGGTGACCGGCTGACCGTGGTTCTTGATCAACAGCCCGATCTGCTGGATCAGGTAGTTGCGGAACAGATCCGGGCGCGTCACCGTGGTGGCATAGGTGCCGGGCATCGACACATGCCCGAAGCTGAGCCGCGAATCCACCTGCGCAAAGCTGGAGGTGGTAAAGCGGATCTCGGGATAGAAGGCGCGGATACGTTGCCCCGCAGGGGCTGCATTTTCCATTACCCGTATGAACCCGTCACACAGGAAATCGGTGGCCTGTTGGTACAACAGCTCCAACCGCTCCACCGCCAGTGCAGGGTCAGTATAGGTTTCGGGTTCGGGGTGTTTCGGCAGACGGATGGTCGTCATGACATAGGCTCTAATACTGGGATTTTCTGGAATGTGCGCACATCTACCAACCCCAGATCCGAGATCCTGAGTTCCGGGATAACCACCAGCGCCAACAGCGAGTGCTGCATATAGGCGTTGTTCAGCTTGCAGCCGCAGGCCTCCATCGCCTCGACCAGTTTCTGCGCCTTGGCGGCGACCTCGGTGGCAGGGCGGTTCGACATCAGCCCCGCGATGGGCAGTTCGACCAGCGCCAGTTCCTCTCCGTCGCGGAACAGCGTGACACCGCCGCCCACTTCGGCCAGGCGATTGGCGGCCAACGCCATCTGTTCCCGGTCGGTGCCGACAACGATCATGTGATGGCTGTCATGGGCCACGGTGGAGGCCATCGCCACGGGTCCCTCGTACCCAAAGCCAGACACAAAGGCATTGGTCACTCCGCCGGTCGCGCGATGGCGTTCGACGAGCGCGATCTGGCACACATCGCCGGTACCTTCGACCAGCCCGTCGACAACCGGAAGCTCGGCCTTCAGCGCCTTGGTCGGGGCCTGGTTTTCCACCACACCGATTACATTGGCGGTGACCGAATTTGCCCCCTCGGGCGCCTTCAGTTCAAAGTCTGCCGCCGTCAGTTGATGCCCCAGATGGACCGTCCCGGTGGCACTTTTCGGCCAGTCAAAATGCGGGCATTCCACCGCGATAGAGCCGTTTTCGGCCACGATCTGCCCGCGAGCCATCACCAATTCGATGGGCAGCGTCCGCAGGTCCGAGGTCAGGATCACATCGGCGCGGCGGCCGGGGGTGATCGATCCCAACTCCCGCTCTAGCCCAAAGTGTGTCGCTGTGTTGATCGTCGCCATCTGCAGGGCCACGACCGGATCGCAGCCGCAGTCGATGGCGTGGCGCACCACCCGGTTCATATGGCCATCATGCACCAAGGTGCCCGAGTGGCAATCATCGGTGCAGAGGATGAAGTTGCGCGGGTCCAGGCCCTTTTCGGTGATCGCGGTGATCTGCGCCTCGACGTCGTACCAGGCAGAGCCGAGCCGCACCATGGCGCGCATTCCCTGTCGCATCCGGGCAATGGCGTCGGCCTCGCAGGTGCCCTCGTGATCGTCCGCCGGGCCGCCCGCCACATAGGCCGCGAAATCGGGGCCAAGGTCCGGAGAGGCATAGTGCCCGCCCACCGTCTTGCCAGCGCGCTGGGTCGCGGCGATCTCGGCCAACATCTTTGGATCGGCATTGGCAACGCCAGGGAAATTCATCATCTCGCCCAGACCGATGATGCCGGGCCAGGTCATCGCCTCGCTCACATCCTCGGGCGAGATTTCATAGCCCGTCGTCTCAAGCCCCGGCGCCGAAGGGGCGCAGCTTGGCATCTGGGTGAAGATATTGACTGGCTGCATCAGCGCCTCGTCATGCATCATCCGCACGCCATCCAGACCCAGCACATTGGCGATCTCATGCGGATCAGTGAACATCGTCGTGGTGCCATGCGGGATCACCGCGCGGGCAAATTCCGCCGGGGTCAGCATGCCACTTTCGATATGCATATGGGCATCACACAGGCCGGGGATCATGTAGCGACCCTGCGCTTCGATCACTTCGGTGTCCGGACCGGTGCAGTAAGAGGCATCGGGGCCAACATAGGCGATCCGCCCCGCGACGATGGCGATGTCGTGGCCGTCCAGCACTTCGCGGGTGTGCACATTGACCCATTTACCCTGCCGGATCACCGTGTCTGCAGGCGCACGGCCAGCGGCAACATCGATCAGTTTCGGGGCGGAATCGGGCCAGCTCGGAAATACGGTCTGTGTCATGCGCCAATTGTTCTGATTGCGCTCACAAGTGCAAGGGGCGACGGTATTCTGCGCTCAAAGGATCACCTATCGGGGAAAGCGAAGAATTCCCCTTGTCAGTTTGGGCGCGACGCGGGAGGCTGGAGAAAATTGGTATCGATGAGCTGGTAAATCAGGCTCTAACAAGCGGAAATTGGAGAGCATCACATGACAGTCACGGATTTGCATCCCAGTGTCGACCGGCAGAATATCGGGCACTGGCAGGAGCGGGTTGACCTTGCGGCCACCTTTCGCTGGACCGAACGGCTGAACATGCACGAAGGGGTGGCGAACCATTTCAGCCTGGCGGTGAACCCCGAAGGCACCCGGTTCCTGATGAATGCCAACCAGATGCATTTTGCCCGTATCACCGCCTCCAACCTGTTGCTGCTGGACGCCGATGATCCGGCAACGATGGAGCGGCCCGATGCGCCCGATCCGACCGCCTGGGGGTTGCATGGCTCGATCCACCGGCTGTGTCCCCATGCCCGCTGCGTGATGCATGTGCATTCGATCTTTGCCACGGTTCTGGCCTCGCTCGCCGATAGCAATCTGCCGCCCATCGACCAGAACACCGCAATGTTCTTTGATCGCTACGTGATCGACGATGGCTATGGCGGCCTCGCCTTCGAGGATGAAGGCAGCCGTTGTGCCGCCATGCTGCGTGATCCCAAGAAGAAGGTGATGATCATGGGCAACCATGGCGTTCTTGTGATCGGCGATGATCCCGGCGATACCTTCAACCGGCTCTATTACTTTGAACGCGCGGCCGAGACCTATATCCGCGCGCTGCAAACCGGCCTCCCCCTGCGGCGCCTGTCGGACGAGGTCGCCGAAAAGACCGCGGCCGAGCTGGACGACTACCCCGGTCAGGCCGAGGCACACCTGCGGGAGATCAAGCTGGTGCTGGACGGCGAAGGCTCCACCTACGCCAGTTGATCGACAGGCCGCACGAAAGGGTCGCCACGGATGCATGCGCTCGCCGATACCACCAAGCTCACCCAAGACGGCGTGATCACCGCCGATCAGGCCCGCATCATCGAGAGCCGCGCGCGCGAGGCGATGGTCACCCTTGGCGTCAATGTGATCCTGTGCCTTGGCATCCTGGCCGCCACCGGCGGGTTCATCTTCTGGCTGGCCGAGCCCCTGCCGGTTGCCATTGCAGGCCTTCTGATGACGGCGGGCGGCCTGGTGATCCTGGCGCGCACGGCCGAGCTGTTTCGCATGTTCGGCAATGCCGCCACGCTGATCGGGGCGGGCATGCTGATCGGCGGCGCCACGCTAGAGCTGATGGAGAGTTATGAAGACAGTGCGGGGCTGATCCTGGCGCCTGCCGGGGGTGCCCTGCTGGCGGGCCTCATGCTGCGGTACTGGCGCGGCGGTCTGTCGTCGCATTTTGTTCTTGGCAGTCTGATCCTGATGGCGCTGGCCGTCCATATCATCGGGATCGAGGCGCTGAGCCATCAGCACGACATCGGCTCACCTCTGCGCAATATCGAAATGCTCTATTACGCCGCCCTGCTGGCAGGTGTCGGCGCGCTGATCGATGTGCGGCTGATCACGGCGCTGGCATTGGCGCCCTTTGCGCAGGCGCTGGAAACCGGCAGCGCCTATTTTCACGCGGCCTATGTGTTCTATTCGCCCGAGCCGACGCTTTCGATCCTGCAGATGGCATTGCTGATCGCCCTGTGCCTGTGGTTCGCCAAACGCCAGGCCGAACGCATCGCGCGGCACCTGCGCAGCCTGGTGATGCTCGCCTTTGTGGTGGCCAATCTCTGCGCGCTGGTCGGGTCGCTTTGGGGGGATTTTCCCGGAGAGACCATCTGGGGGCCAGGTCGTTACTCTGGCAGCGCCTATGAGGATTGGGAGAGTTTCGACACCGCCCGAACCGCATTCCGCGACCATGCCTTTGAACTGACCGCCGGGGCCTATTCCGTGCTTTGGGCGCTGGTGCTGGCGGGCATGGTGATCTGGGCCGCCCAGCGCAACGAACGGGGGCTTTTCAACGCCGCGCTCACCTTTGGCGGCATTCATGCCTATACCCAACTGTTCGAAAGCTTCGCGGATGAACCGCTTGCCTATGTGATCGGCGGGCTTGCCGCCATTCCGCTGGCCTGGGGGATCTGGCGTCTGAACGGCTGGATCAGCGCGCGGCAAGGCGCCGGTTAACCCCGGCGCAGCTTTTGCGGCGTGGTGCCGAATTCGCGGCGAAAGGCGCGGGTCATGGCGCTGGGGTCCTCGTAGCCGCAGCGCAGGGCGATCTCGGCCACCGCCAGGGGCGTTTCCAGCACCAGCTTGCGCGCCTGGATCAGCCGCAGCCTGCGGTAGACCACCTGCGGAGACGCGCCGAGCTCCGCCTTCATCCGCGCCTCCAGATCCTTCTGGCTGCGCCCCACGCGGCGGGCGACGGTGCCGATGGTCAGCGGCTCTTCGAGGTTGGCCTGCATCACCTCGATGGCCCGCACCAAGGACCGGCTGCGCGCCAGCGGCACCACCTGGCCGCCGGTGGCCTCGGGGCTCATGAACAGGGCGGCAAGCTCCAGCCGCAGGGCTTGGCCGTGGCGTTCCGCGATCAGGTCCAGCATCAGCTCGAACGCTGCCAGCGCACCGGAGCAGGTGATCCGGTTGCCGTCTCGCACGTGGCGCAGGCGCTGTGCATCGACGGCAGGAAAGGCTTCGGCAAAACCCGGCAATTCTTCCCAGTGAATGGTCGCGCAGCGCCCATCAAGCAGTCCCGCAGCCGCCAACAGCCAGGCGCCTGCATCAAACCCCGCCATCACATCGTAACGTCCCGCCGCCGCCCGCAGCGCCCGACCCGTGGCCTCGCTCGCCAATCGCCGGTAATCATAGCTGGGCATGGCAATCAGCATATCGCCACTGCAGTCGGTCAGGCGCGCATGGGCCGTCACCTCCATCCCGGCCGAGGACACCGCCGTGCCGCCGGACAGCGTCAGGAACCGCCAACCGTAGATCCGCCGCCCCGCCAGGGTGTTGGCAGCGCGCATCGGCTCTATCGTGTTGGCCAGGCAATGGCCGGAAAAGGCATCGAAGAGCAGCACATCGACTTGCTGCGGCGCGGCGGCATCTTTGACCCAACTCTGCATGGTTTATCTCATTTCTGCATGATATCAGCCTACAGCCCTCCTAGGCTTTGCGGCAAGCGAACAAGAAGGATCCCCGTGATGCAGTTTGGCATGAGCGAAGAACAGACGATGATCGTCGATACCACCCGCGCCTTTGTCGAAAAGGAGCTGTACCCGCACGAGCTGGCGGTGGAGCGCAGCGGCCATCTGCCGATGGAGCTGATCAAGGAGATCCAGGCCAAGGCGATCGACGCTGGCCTATATGCCGCCAACATGCCCGAAGAGGTGGGCGGCGCGGGCCTCGATACACTCACATGGCTGATGTACGAAAAGGAGCTGGGTCGCGCCAATTATGCGCTGCACTGGACCTGCGTTGCGCGCCCCTCGAACATCCTTCTGGCCGGCACGGAGGAACAGAAGGAAAAGTACCTCTACCCCTGCATGAAGGGAGAGAAATGGGACTGCCTGGCGATGACCGAACCGGGCGCAGGATCCGACCTGCGCGGCATGACGGCAACGGCGCGGGCGGATGGTGACGACTTCATCCTCAATGGCACCAAGCATTTCATCAGCCATGCTGACATCGCCGATTTCGCTATCGTCTTCATGGCCACCGGCGAAGAGATGACGCCCCGCGGACCGAAGAAGAAGATCACCGCCTTTTTCGTGGACAAGGGCACGCCGGGCTTCAGCGTGCGCGACGGATACCGCAATGTCAGCCACCGCGGCTATACCAATGCGGTGCTCGAATTCGACGAGTGCCGCCTGCCGAAATCGGCGATCCTGGGTGAGGTGGACAAGGGCTTCGAGGTGGCAAACACCTGGCTGGGCGCCACCCGCCTGCAAGTTGCCGCAACCTGTCTGGGCCGCGCCGAACGGGCGCTGCAGCAAGCGGTGGAATATGCCGCCGAGCGCAAGCAGTTCGGCCAGCAGATCGGCAAGTTCCAGGGCGTCTCCTTCAAGCTAGCCGATATGGCAATGGAACTGAAGGCCGCGAACCTATTGACCTGGGAAGCAGGCTGGAAGTTCGATCAGGGCAGCGTCACCGAAAGCGACATGTCCATGGCCAAGCTGAAGGCAACCGAAATGCTGGCCATGGTCGCCGATGAGGCGATCCAGATCCACGGCGGCATGGGGCTGATGGACGAGCTGCCGCTGGAACGCATCTGGCGCGATGCCCGGGTCGAACGGATCTGGGAAGGCACCAGCGAAATCCAGCGCCATATCATCAGCCGCGAACTGCTGCGCCCGCTCGGAGGCTGAAGGACGTTGCGTCATCTGAAGGACAAGCCACGGCGCACTGCATGCCGCAAGAATACAGCGGTTCTCCCGGTGGGAGAGTTGCTAAATTTGATCAGATTTCTGGATCCACGCGCCGCCGCAAGGCCGCAGCGGACCGCATGTGCGACAGCCGCGATTTTGTATCGGCAGCACTCTGCCAAGAAATGCTGGGCTTTGGACAAAGTCAGCCCCCCGACACCAATCCGGCGCGGGGGGCTTCCTAGATATGCGGTCTAAAGCATCCCTACTCGTTCCGCACAACCATAAAGAGTTAAAGACCTTAACCAAAGGTTACTTTGCTGTGCGTTATTTCACCACATGTCCAACCACATGATTTTACGAGGAGTTTCTGCATGACACATGAGCTGTCTCGACTGCTCCGCCCACAGATGATTGCGGTTGTCGGTGGCGGGGACTGGTGCCGCCTTGTGATTGAGCAATGCCAGGCCATGCGATTCGCAGGTGAGATCTGGCCCGTGCACCCCAAGGCAGAAGAAATCGCGGGGCTTCGCGCCTATGCCTCCATCGCCGATCTGCCCAAGGCACCGGACGCCACATTCATCGGCGTGAACCGCCACGCCACCATCAATATCGTGGGGCAGCTTGCGGCGCGCGGCGCAGGTGGTGCGGTGTGTTTTGCCTCGGGGTTTCTCGAATCCCAGGCCGAGGATGCCGATGGCGCCGACCTGCAGGCCCGCCTGCTGGAGGCCGCCGGGGAGATGCCGATCCTGGGTCCGAACTGCTACGGGTTCATCAACTACCTGGATGGCGCACTGTTGTGGCCCGACCAGCATGGCGGAGAGCGGGTGGATCGCGGCGTGGCCATCGTCACCCAAAGCTCCAACATCGCCATCAACCTCACCATGCAGCAGCGCGGCCTGCCGCTGGCCTATGTGGTCACCGCAGGCAATCAGGCGCAGGCGGATATTTCCCATATCGGCACCGCATTGCTGGAGGATGAGCGCGTCACCGCCCTGGGTCTGCATATCGAGGGGATCAAGGATCTGCGCGCCTTTGAGGCCCTGGCGGCCCGGGCCCGCGCGCTTGGCAAGCCCATCGTCGCGCTGAAGGTCGGCAAATCGGACCAGGCGCAGGCGGCAACCGTCTCCCACACCGCGTCGGTCGCGGGGGGGGATGCCGGGGCTGCGGCGCTGCTGGCCCGGCTTGGCATTGCACGCATCGATGATTTGCCGACCTTCCTGGAAACCCTGAAGCTCTTGCATGTGGC
Source organism: Phaeobacter sp. PT47_59 (assembly GCF_028890025.1). Lineage (NCBI taxonomy): Bacteria > Pseudomonadati > Pseudomonadota > Alphaproteobacteria > Rhodobacterales > Roseobacteraceae > Phaeobacter > Phaeobacter sp. PT47_59. The sequence goes on along the minus strand of NZ_JARCJL010000005.1, from coordinate 20,774 downwards.
GGGGCGGCTGCCGTCGAACCGTATCGCCTCGATCAGCTGTTCCGGGGGCGAGGCAAGCCTGGCCGCCGATACCGCCCATGGGCGCGATGTGACCTTCCCGCCCCTGAACCCGCGCCAGAGCGAAAACCTCCGCGCCGCGTTGGGGCCGATGGTGGCCCTGGCCAACCCTCTGGATTACCACACCTATATCTGGCGCGATGTCGAGGCGATGACCCGCGCCTTTGCCGCCATGATGGACCCGAGCCTTGCCATGACCCTGCTGATCGTGGATTTCCCGCGCCCTGATCGCTGCTCGGCCGCCGATTGGGACTGCGCCATCGAGGCCACCGTGGCGGCGCGCCAGCAGACCGGCGCCAATGTGGGCATGGTCGCCACCCTGCCCGAGCTTTTGCCCGAGGATGTGGCGGCCCGGCTGATGGCGGCAGGCGTCGTGCCCTTCTGCGGCCTGAGCGAAGCGATCAAGGCCTGCGAAGCCGCAAGTCGCCCGGCAGCCTCCAGCACCGAGCCGCTCTTGCTGCCGACCCCCACGGTTGAACCCGATCTGATCCCCGAGGCCGAAGCCAAGCGGCGCCTGTCCGATTATCGCCTGCGCGTGCCCATATCCCACCGCGCGCGCACCCCCGGCGCCGCCCGCGCCTGCGCTGCCGATATCGGCTATCCGGTTGTTCTGAAGGGCGAAGGGCTGGCGCATAAATCCGAGGCGGGCGCCGTGGTGCTGAACCTGCAATCGGGCGGTGAGGTCAGCGATGCGGCGAACCAGATGGATGCCAGATCCTTCCTGGTGGAAGAAATGATCACCGGCACTGTCGCCGAGCTGCTGGTCGGCGTCGTCAAGGATCCCGCCCATGGTTTCGTGCTGACGCTGGCCGCAGGCGGCACCCTGACCGAGATCCTGCAGGACAGCGCCTCGCTCCTCCTGCCGGCAAGCGATGCGATGATCGAACAGGCGCTTGCTTCCCTGCGCATCGATACCGTGCTGAAAGGCTATCGCGGCAAGCCCGCCGCCGACCGCCCTGCCATCCTGCGCGCCATCCGCGCGGTGGAAGCTTATGTGCTGGACCACGCCGAAGGTCTGGAAGAGATTGAAATCAACCCGCTGATCTGCACCGCGACAGATGCCATTGCAGCGGATGCGCTGATGCGCAGAAAGGACTGGTAAGATGACCGACACAGCTCAAAGCCCCGTCAAAACCCGCCGCGAGGGCGCCATCCTCGAGGTGACGCTGGACCGACCCAAGGCCAATGCCATCGACCTGAAAACCAGCGTCGTGATGGGTGAGGTCTTTCGCGACTTCCGCGACGATCCCGAGTTGCGCGTCGCGATCCTGACCGGGGGTGGAGAGAAATTCTTCTGCCCGGGCTGGGATCTGAAAGCCGCCGCCGACGGCGATGCGGTGGATGGCGATTACGGCGTCGGCGGCTTTGGCGGGCTGCAGGAGATGCGCGATATGAACAAGCCGGTGATTGCCGCGGTAAATGGCATCGCCTGCGGTGGCGGGCTGGAGTTGGCCTTGTCCGCCGACATGATCATCGCCGCCGATCACGCCACATTCGCCCTGCCGGAAATCCGCTCGGGCACCGTGGCCGATGCCGCCTCGATCAAGCTGCCGAAACGCATCCCCTATCACATCGCCATGGAGCTGCTGCTGACGGGCCGCTGGTTCGACGCGGAAGAGGCAAACCGCTGGGGCCTGGTGAATGAGATTGTGCCTGCCGATCAGCTGATGGACCGCGCCTGGGAGCTGGCGCGTCTTTTGGCCTCCGGCCCGCCGCTGGTCTATGCGGCGATCAAGGAGATCGTGCGCGATGCGGAGGATTCCAAGTTCCAGGACGCCATGAACCGCATCACCAAACGGCAGCTGCGCTCGGTCGATGTGCTTTATGACAGCGAGGATCAGATGGAGGGGGCGCGCGCCTTTGCCGAGAAACGCGATCCGGTCTGGAAGGGGCGTTAAGCGTCCCTCAGGCGCTCCACCGCCCAGCGTGCGGCCTCGGCCACCACGGGATCGGGATCCTCGGTCAGCCGTGCTGCCGCCGGGGCCAGCGCGGGGTCGTTTGAGTTGCCAATGGCATAAAGCACATTGCGCACGAAACGGTCCCGCCCGATGCGCTTGATCGGGGATCCGGAGAATTTTTCGCGGAAACCCGCATCGTCCAGCGCGGCCAGATCCGCCAAATTTGGTGCTACCAGCCCCTCGCGGGCGGCATAGCGGATATCGCTGGCCGCAACGGCAAACTTGTTCCACGGGCAGGCCGCCAGGCAATCATCGCAGCCATAGATCCGGTTGCCCATCCTGGCACGCAGGTCATGATCCACCGGCCCTTTGTACTCGATCGTGAGATAGGAAATGCAGCGCCGTGCATCCAGCTGATAGGGCGCCGGAAAGGCATCGGTCGGACAGGCGTCCAGACAGGACCGACAGGATCCGCAATGGTCCCGCTCGGGTCCATCCACCGGCAGGTCCAGCGTGGTGAAAACAGAGCCTAAAAAGGCCCAATTGCCCCAATCCCGGCTGACAAGATTGGTGTGTTTTCCCTGCCAACCAAGCCCCGCCGCCTGCCCCAGCGGCTTTTCCGGCACCGGGGCCGTATCGACAAAGACCTTCACCTCTGCCGTATCGCCGTCCTTCTGCGCCTCGGCAATCAACCAACGGGCCAGACGTTTGAGACGCTTCTTGACCAGGTCGTGATAATCCTTGCCGCGCGCATAGACCGATACCGCACCCCGGTCCGCCATTCCGACCACCGCCATCGGATCCTCGTCCGGCGTATAGCTTTCGGCGAGCATGATAACCGACCGCGCCTCGGGCCAAAGCTGCGCAGGATCACCGCGCCAATGGCTGCGCTCTGCCATCCAGCCCATCTGCCCGTGATAGCCCGCCGCCAGGAAGGCCTGCAGCCGTTCGGGCACCTCGGGTACGTCCCAGGGGCGGCAGATCCGGCAGGACACGAACCCTTCGGCCAGCGCCTGCCGGATCAAACTTTCCTTCAGCGCGGCGCTCATGTCGGCACCGGCAGGGCCAGATCAGAAATCGAGGTCGGCATAATGCGGCGGCGGGCGGAAGCCGGGGATCTGGTCGGCCAGGATCGAGCGGAACGCCGGGCGCGACTTGATCTTGGCATACCAGTCCTTCACCACCGCCGAGCGGTTCCAATCCACGTCCGAAATGTAATCGAGCGAGGACAGATGCGCCGCGGCGGCAAAATCCGCCAGCGTCATGCTGTCGCCCGCCAACCAGCGCCGATGATCCAGGAGCCAGGCCATGTAATCGAGGTGATACTTGATCGCCCGCGCCCCGGCCTTGACGTTTCGACTGTCGGGATAGCCTTCGCCGGTGACCTTCTTGTTGACCCGCTCATAGAGCAGTTTCGAGGTCACCTCGTTGTGGAACTTGTCGTCAAACCAGCTGACCAGGCGGCGCACCTCGTAGCGGCCATCGGGGTCCGAAGGCATCAGCGAGGGCTCGGGCCGGGTTTCCTCGATATATTCACAGATCGCGGCACTTTCCGACATCATCTTGCCGTCAAGCCGCACCACCGGGACCTTGGCCGCCGGGTTGCGGCGCAGGAAATCGGGATCCTTCTCCCAATAGCGTTCTTCGACCAGCTCGACCTCGATCTTCTTTTCCGCCAGCGACAGGCGGACCTTGCGGCAGAAGGGGGACAGGGGAACGTGATACAGGCGTGCCATTGGCTGATGGGTGCTCCTGAAGCATGCGGGATGACACCAGCAATGCCCGCTTGCGGCAAAAACTTCAATCCTCGAAACAGGCCGAACGGCCATCTGCGCGGATGGTGGCCGCCCCGTCCTGGATCTGCGCCGCCCGCTGGCGCAGACGTGGCGAGGGACGCGCGGCAGACCGCCCCTTTGGATCGGGCAGAACCGCCGCGATCAGGGCCGCCTGACGGTTCGACAGTGCATCCGGACCAACGCCGAAATAGCGCCGCGCCGCCGCTTCGGCTCCAAAGACGCCCTCATCCATTTCGGCCACGTTCAGATAGACCTCCAGGATGCGCCGCTTGCTCCAGATTGCCTCGACCAGGGGCGTCAGCACCACCTCCAGCGCCTTGCGGACCCAGCTGCGATCCTGCCAGAGGAAGACATTCTTCACCACCTGCTGAGAAATGGTCGAGCCGCCGCGTTGCCCGCCTTCGGCCAGGGCAGCCCGTACCGCGATCACATCAATGCCCCAATGCTGGCAGAACCGGGCATCCTCGGCCGCCACGACCGAACGCGCCAGGGCCGGCGCGATATCCTCCAACGGCACCCATTCGCGGTCCACCTCACCCAAACGGCGCTGCTCGGACCATATGGTATGGGTGATCGGCGGGTTCACCACCGAGAAAAGAGCGATCAGCGCAACAATCAATACGATGACCGCGAGGCAGGCCCGCAAGACCCACCGCCTGATCCACCTGAAGGGCCATGTCATCCGCCACCATAAGGTGGGGCGTGCGGCACTCGTCTTTCTCTTCACTGCCTTAGCCATGTCTCTCTATAGGTCAGGGAACCGCCCAGCCCAACCATGAAAGAACGCGCCCCTGAACAGCGGCGAGCGCCAAATGGCCATCGGGATGAAGCGTTTGATTTATTCGGGCGATGTCCCTAAAAATCCAATCGACAAATGTTCAAACGTTAGGAGTCCGGTGTTGGGCCAATCCTCTTCTCAATCGCTATTGTCGCGCAAGCTGTTGAAACGCGACCGGTATTCAGAGCTCTTGGCCCGCGAGAAGGACCATTTCGACATGGAGTTCCTCAAGGCGGTTCCTCGCGACAAACGTGAGGCCTGCTTTGATCTGCTTGGCAACTCCCGCGCGCAGCTGCGCCAGGATCTCTTTGCGCTGGCCTGCAACGATTTCAAACGGGAGGGCTTCTTTGTCGAATTTGGCGCCACCAACGGCGTGAGTTTGAGCAACAGCTACCTGTTGGAAACAGAATTCGGCTGGAACGGGATCCTCTCGGAACCGGCCCGGAGCTGGCATGCGGATCTGGCGGCCAACCGCGGCTGCCAGATCGACCAGCGCTGTGTCTGGTCGAAATCCGGCGAAACGCTCCGCTTTACCGAGGCGCCGCGCGGGGAGAACTCGGGCGTTTCCTCCTTCGTCAAGACCGGGCGGCGGTTGCGGGGGCAAAGCTATGATGTCACGACCATTTCGCTGAACGATCTGCTGGAAGAAAACAAGGCGCCCAGCCACATTGACTATCTTTCGGTGGATACCGAGGGCAGCGAGCTTGAAATCCTCTCGGCTTTTGATTTCTCGCGCTGGAGCTTTGGCTGCATCACGGTAGAGCACAACTACCAGCCCAACCGCGAAGGGCTGTACAAGCTGCTGACCAGCAATGGCTATACCCGCGTGATGGAGAATATCTCGCGCTTCGACGACTGGTACGTGAAGGCCGCCTGAGGCCTGCGTCAACGCGCGTCCCTTCCGCGTCCCTTCAAAGCAAAGCCCCCCAAGCGATGTGCCTGGGGGGCTTTTTCATTTGGAATACTCGCCGCCTGCCTTATTCGGCGGGAACGGCGGCCTGTTCCTGCGACAGGGGATGGGCCAGCTTGTCCAGCATCTCTTTCGGGCAGACCTGCAGGAAGTTGGCTTTCTCGCTGTCCCAGTGCTGCAGGATATCGGCGGCCTTGCGGCTTCCGGTTTCCTCCAGGTGCTGTTCCACCAGGCCCTTCAACTGGTCTTCCCAGTGATCGACGGTGACCGCACAGGTGACCAGGCTTTCCATGTTCATCATGGTCTCGGCCTTGCCTTCGGGATCATAAAGGTATGCCATGCCGCCGGTCATGCCGGCACCAAAGTTGGCACCGATCGAGCCCAGGATCACCGCAACGCCGCCGGTCATGTATTCACAACCGTTCGACCCGCAGCCCTCGATCACCACCGATGCGCCCGAGTTGCGCACAGCGAAACGTTCGCCCGCGCGGCCCGCCGCAAAGAGGTAGCCATCGGTCGCGCCATAGAGGACCGTGTTGCCGACGATGGTGTTGTCGCTTGCCACCAGCGGAGAGGCCATTGGCGGGCGCACGACGATCATGCCGCCCGACAGGCCCTTGCCGACGTAGTCGTTGGCGTCACCGGAAACCTCCAGCTTCAGACCCGGTGCCGCAAAGGCACCCAGGGACTGACCGGCAGACCCTTGCAGCTTCACCGTCAGGTGGTTGGGCTGGAAGGAGTTGCGCATGCCGAAGTTGCGCACGATGTGGCTCGAGGTGCGCGTACCCACGGTGCGGTGGGTGTTCTGCACCGCATAGGAGAGCTGCATCTTCTCGCCATCCTGCAGGAACCGCGCAGCATCGCGCACGATCTCCGCATCCAGCGTATCAGGCACCGCGTTGCGGTCCTTGTCGCGGTTGTAGACGATGTCTGCCGCACCATCGACGGTGATCAACAGCGGGTTGAGGTCCAGATCGTCCAGATGCGCCGACCCACGGGAGACCTGCGCCAGAAGATCTGCACGACCAATCACCTCGTCCAGAGAGCGCGCACCAATGGAAGCGAGGATTTCCCGCACTTCCTGGGCGTAGAAGGTGATCAGGTTCACCACCTTGTCCGCATTGCCGGTGAACTTGGCGCGCAGGGACTCATCCTGCGTACAGACGCCGACCGGGCAGGTGTTGGACTGGCACTGACGCACCATGATGCAACCCATGGCGATCAGCGCCGCTGTGCCGATGCCGTATTCCTCGGCGCCCATCATCGCGGCCATGACGATGTCACGTCCGGTGCGCAGGCCACCATCGGTCCGCAGGGTCACGCGGCCGCGCAGGTTGTTCATCGCCAGCACCTGATGCGCCTCGGTGAGACCCATCTCCCAGGGCAGGCCTGCGAATTTGATCGAGGTCGCGGGCGAGGCCCCGGTGCCGCCATTAGCGCCCGAGATCAGGATGATGTCCGCCTTCGCCTTGGCCACGCCGGCGGCAATGGTGCCAACGCCGGAAGAGGCCACCAGTTTCACCGTCACCTTGCAGCGCGGGTTGATCTGCTTCAGGTCGTAGATCAGCTGCGCCAGATCCTCGATCGAATAGATATCGTGGTGCGGCGGCGGCGAGATCAGCGTCACACCCTTGGTCGAATGGCGCAGACGGGCAATCAGATCGGTGACCTTCATACCCGGCAGCTGACCACCCTCACCGGGTTTCGCACCCTGGGCCACCTTGATCTCCAGCTCTTCACACTGGTTCAGGTATTCGGCAGTGACACCGAAGCGGCCCGAGGCCACCTGCTTGATCTTGGCCGAGGGGTTGTCGCCATTGGGTTCGGGCACGAAATGCGCCGGATCTTCCCCGCCTTCGCCGGAATCCGACTTGGCACCGATGCGGTTCATCGCGACGTTCAGGGTCTTGTGCGCCTCGGGCGACAGCGCACCCAGCGACATGCCCGGCGTCACGAAACGCTTGCGAATCGCGGTGATGCTTTCCACCTCTTCCAGCGGCACCGGCTTGCCCAGGGGCTTGATGTCCAGCAGGTCGCGCAAATGGATCGGCGGGTTGCTCTGCATCTTCTTCGAGTACTGCTGCCACATCTGGTAGGAGGCCTTGTTGCAGGCCATCTGCAGCATGTGCATCGAGGTGGCTTCCCAGGCGTGGGTCTCACCGGATTTGCGCGCCTTGTAGAAGCCGCCGATGGGCAGCACGTTCTGCTGTGCGCCCCAGGCAGAGGCGTGGATTTCCTCGGCCTTGACCTGGATACCCGAGACACCGATGCCGGAGATCCGGCTGGTCATGCCGGGGAAATATTCCGCACACATGGCGCGGGACAGGCCCACGGCCTCGAAGTTCAGCCCGCCACGATAGGAGGAGATCACCGAGATGCCCATCTTCGCCATGATCTTCAGAAGACCCTGGTCGATGGCTTCACGGTAGCGCGCCACGTTTTCGGTCAGCGAGCCATCCAGCAGGCCACGCTCGATCCGGTCAGCAAGGGAATCCTCGGCCAGGTAGGCGTTCACCACGGTGGCACCACAGCCGATCAGAACCGCAAAGTAATGCGGATCGATACATTCCGCCGAACGCACGTTCAGCGAACAGAAGGTGCGCAGACCCTTACGGGTCAGGTGCGAATGCACCGCCGAGGTCGCCAGGATCATCGGCATGGCGATCTTGCCTGCATCCGAATGCTGGTCGGTCAGCACGATATGCCCAGCACCCGAACGCACGGCCTCTTCGGCCTCGGCACGGATCCGTTGCAGCGCGGCGCTCAGGGAGCCTTTGCCGGGGGCAAAGGTACAGTCGATCTCCACCAGCGGCGCGTTCAGGTTCTCCATCAGCTTGTCCCACTGGGCATTGCCGACAAAGGGGCTTTCCAACACGATGATCTCGGTCTGCGAGCTGTCCTCGTCCAGCACGTTCTTGAGGTTACCGAACCGGGTCTTCAGCGACATCACGCGATATTCGCGCAGGGAGTCGATCGGCGGGTTGGTCACCTGGCTGAAGTTCTGGCGGAAGAAATGCGACAGCGGGCGGTATTTCTTCGACAGCACCGCAGAGGGCGTGTCATCGCCCATCGAGGCCAGCGTTTCCTTGCCGTCCTCGGCCATGGGCGCCAGGATCTGCTCCAGCTCTTCGATGGTGTAGCCGGCCGCGATCTGACGGCGGCGCAGTTCTTCGCCGCTGAACAGCGGTTTCTCATCCACGGTGGCCAGGGTTTCATCAAGATCGTTGATCTTGCTCACCCAATCGCCAAAAGGCAGCGCTGCGGCGAGCTTGTCCTTGATCTCGGTGTCGTGGAACAGCTTGCCCTTTTTCATATCCACGGCCAGCATCTGACCGGGGCCAAGCGCGCCCTTTTCCACCACATTTGCTTCGTCGATCGGCACCATGCCCGCTTCGGAGCCGGCGATCACCAGACCATCGCCGGTGACGACGTAACGCATCGGGCGCAGACCGTTGCGGTCCAGACCGGCGCAGACCCAACGGCCATCGGTCATGGCGAGGGCAGCAGGGCCGTCCCAGGGTTCCATCACCGAGTTGCAGTAGGAATACATGTCGCGCCAGGCTTCGGGCAGCTCAACCGCCTGCTTGGACCAGCTTTCCGGCACCAGCATGGTTTTTGCCATCGGAGCCGAACGGCCCGCGCGCACCAGAACCTCGAATACCGAGTCCAGCGCTGCCGAGTCCGACGAGCCACCCGCGATGATCGGTTTGATGTCCTCGGCGTAATCGCCAAAGGTGGAAGAGGCCATGCGGATTTCATGGCTCTTCATCCAGTTGATGTTGCCCTTCAGCGTGTTGATTTCGCCGTTATGAGCCAGCATGCGGAAGGGCTGTGCCAGCCACCACTGCGGGAAGGTGTTGGTGGAATAGCGCTGGTGATAGATCGCAAAGGCGGACTCAAAGCGTTCGTCCATCAGGTCGGGGTAGAAGACGGCGACCTGCTCGGCCAGCATCATGCCCTTGTAGATGATCGAGCGGCAGGACAGCGAGGCAATGTAAAGCCCGCCAATGCCAGCGGCGGCGGCGGCCTTCTCAATCCGGCGGCGGATCACATAGAGCTCACGCTCAAAGGTATCCTCGTCCACGCCCTTGGAGTTGGAGATCAGGATCTGCTCGATCTCGGGGCGGGTGGCGTTGGCCTTTTCACCCAGGCAGGTCACATCGACCGGCACATGACGCCAGCCATAGATGTAATAGCCCATGCGCAGGACTTCGGTTTCCACGATGGTCCGGCATTTCTCCTGGGCACCAAAATCGGTGCGCGGCAGGAAGACCTGACCGACGGCGATCAGTTGATCCTTGTGCGGCTCGTGGCCGGTGCGCTTGATCTGGTCGTAGAAGAAGGGAACCGGGATCTGCACGTGGATACCGGCGCCATCGCCGGTCTTGCCATCCGCATCCACAGCACCGCGGTGCCAGATCGCCTTCAGGGCGTCGATACCGGCCTCAACCACCTTGCGGCTGGCGCTGCCATCCTGGGAGACAACCAGACCCACACCACAGGAAGAATGCTCTTCTTCCTCGGAATAGAGACCGTTTTCGGCCATCCACTTGCGCTTGGCTTCCTCGGCGCGGACCCATTCTGCATCATATTTGGTCATATCGTTTTCCTTTGCCTGGCGGCGGCGCCTCGCCTGTGTTTCGCCTGTGTCAGGGGCGCGCGACCGCGTGGGATCAATGTGAATTGTTACTCGGCGGCTACCGCAGCCTTGGCGTCGAACCGTTCCAGGATCGCCTCGGCGCAATCGCGTCCGTCCTTGATGGCCCAGACCACAAGGCTGGCGCCGCGCACGATGTCGCCCACCGCATAGACGCCGGGCAGGTCCGTTGCGCCCGATTTGAACTCGGCCTTGACGGTGCCCCAACGGGTGACCGGCAGTTCCGGCTGGCCCCAAAGGGTCGGCAGGTCTTCCGGCTCAAAGCCCAGCGCCTTGATCACCAGATCGGCCTCTTCCACGTAATCGGCGCCTTCGATGACCTCGGGCGCCTGGCGGCCGGTGGCATCGGCGGCTCCCAGGCGCATCTTCTGCACCATGACGCCGGTCACCGTGCCATCGCTGTCGACAAAGCCCTTGGGCGCGGACAACCATTCGAAGATCACGCCTTCTTCTTCGGCGTTCTGGGTTTCACGCTGCGAACCGGGCATATTGGCGCGGTCACGACGATAGAGACATTTGACCGAGGTCGCGCCTTCGCGGATCGAGGTCCGCACGCAGTCCATCGCGGTGTCACCACCGCCGATCACCACGACCTTCTTGCCTTCGGCGTTCAGCTCGCCGCTTTCGAATTCCGGCACCGTGTCGCCAAAGCTGCGCTTGTTGGAGGCGGTGAGGAAGTCGATCGCCTTGACGATCCCCGCCGCGCCGCTGCCCGGCATCGACAGATCGCGGGATTTGTAAACGCCGGTGGCGATGATCACCGCGTCATGCTTGCCGCGAATGTCCTCGAACGAGATGTCCTCGCCCACGTTGCAGTTCATGACAAAGGTCACGCCACTATCGGCCAACAGCTGGTTGCGGCGCATCACCACGTCCTTTTCCAGCTTGAAGCCGGGGATACCATAGGTGAGAAGCCCGCCCGCACGGTCATAGCGGTCATAGATGGTGACCTGCACCCCGGCGCGGCGCAGCATGTCCGCGGCCGCCAGGCCACCGGGGCCCGCACCAATGATGCCGACACTTTCGCCGCGCTCCTGCAGCGGGGTGAACGGTTTCACCCAGCCATTCTCCCAGGCGGTGTCGGTGATGTATTTCTCCACCGCGCCGATGGTGACGGTGCCATGGCCGGACTGTTCGATCACGCAGTTGCCCTCGCACAGGCGGTCCTGGGGGCAGATGCGGCCGCAGATCTCGGGGAAGGTATTGGTGGCCTGGCTGGTGGCATAGGCCTCTTCCAGACGACCCGTCGCGGTCAGGCGCAGCCAATCGGGGATATTGTTGTGCAGCGGGCAGTGGGACTGGCAATAGGGCACACCGCACTGGCTGCAGCGGCTCGCCTGCTCCTCCGCCTTTGCCTGGGCGAACTCCGCGTAGATCTCGTTGAAATCTTCCTTGCGATCTTCTGCGGCCCGCTTTTCGGGCATGTCGCGATCGATTTTCACGAATTTGAGCATCGGTTGCTTGGCCACGGGTATACTCCCCTTTTTAGCTTGCTGCGATTGTCATAGATCGAAGTGCGGCGAAATAAAAGTCAGCAATGCTGACATACTTTCTGTGCAGTACGCCTATATCGCCCACCTCAGCAAAAATGTACAGCGATTTTAAGTCCGAATCGGACCTAAATGAAAATCTTCCCATCCGGGGGGGCATTCATTAAGAAAAAAGGGCGTTTAGGGCCAACCCGCCCATGAAGGAGCCGCCCGTCATGCCGTTGTTTCACCTTGTTCTGGTGGCCCTGATCCAGGGCATTACGGAGTTTCTGCCGATTTCCTCCTCGGGGCACCTGATTCTCCTCCCCAAGCTGAGCGGCCTTGACGATCAGGGGCCGGTGATCGATGTCGCCGTCCATGTGGGAACATTGGTCGCGGTGGTGATCTATTTCTGGCAGGACGTGCGCAAAGGCCTTTTGGGCCTGCCCCACCTTGCCTGCGGCCATCTCGATACCGAAGGGGCGCGGCTGGCACTTGGCCTTGTCATTGCGACCATTCCCACGGTGATCCTGGGGGCGGTGCTGCATTTCTCCGGCCTCAGCGATGCGCTGCGCTCCACGACCGTGATCGGCTGGACCATGCTGATCTTCGGGATCGTGCTGTACATTGCCGACCAGAAAGGAGCCGAGGTGAAATCGGCGGGCGATTGGGGCCTGCGCGACGCGCTGATCATGGGGCTGTGGCAGATGATCGCGCTGATCCCGGGCACCTCGCGATCGGGGATCACCATTACCGGGGCACGGCAGCTTGGCTATACCCGCAGCGACGGCGCCCGGATCGCCATGCTGATGTCGATCCCGACCATCCTTGCGTCGGGCGTTCTTCTGGGCGCCGAGGTTGCGGTGGAGGCCAATACCGCGCTGATGCGCGATGGGATCATCGCCGCCGGGCTGGCTTTCCTGTCGGCCCTCGCCGCGCTCGCCCTGATGATGCGGCTGTTGAAATCGGTCAGTTTTACGCCCTATGTGATTTACCGTGTCATCCTAGGGATCATCCTGCTGGCCATCGCCTACAGCTAGACCCGTTGAAAGATGGCGCGCATCGGCCTCTGCTGCGTTTGAGAGAGCCTGATCCCCTTGACCCAAACACGGCCCGGAAGGAGCTATTGATGCATATTGCTGTTGCCGGGCTTGGATATGTCGGCTTGTCCAACGCCGTATTGCTGGCGCAAAACCACGTGGTCACCGCCGTGGATATCTCCGCCTCCCGCGTGGACATGGTCAACCGTCGTCAGTGCCCGATTATTGACGAGGACCTGCAGGCCTTCCTGAGCAAGCGCGATCTGCAGCTCACCGCAACGACCGATGCCGCCTCGGCCTATCGGGATGCCGACTTTGTCATCGTCGCAACACCGACCGATTACGACCCCAAGACCAATTTCTTCGACACCTCCTCGGTCGAGGCCGTGATCCGCCAGGTCATCGACGTGAACCCCGACGCCACCATCGTCATCAAGTCCACAATCCCGGTCGGATTCACCCAGGACATCCGCCGCCGCCTGGACACCGAGCAGGTGATCTTCAGCCCCGAATTCCTGCGCGAAGGGCGTGCGCTCTATGACAATCTGCATCCCAGCCGGATCATCGTCGGAGAGCGCTCCGAGCGCGCCCGCATCTTTGCCGATCTCCTGCTGGAAGGGGCGGAAAGCAAGGATGTGACGGTCCTCTTCACCGATCCAACCGAGGCCGAGGCGATCAAGCTCTTTGCCAATACCTACCTTGCCATGCGGGTGGCCTTCTTCAACGAGCTGGACAGCTATGCCATGGCCGGTGGCATGGACACGCGCCAGATCATCGAAGGCATCAGCCTGGATCCGCGCATCGGGGACCATTACAACAACCCCTCCTTCGGCTACGGCGGCTATTGCCTGCCAAAGGACACCAAGCAGCTGCTGGCCAACTACAGCCAGGTACCGCAGAACCTGATCCGCGCCATCGTGGATGCCAACCGCACGCGCAAGGATTTCCTCTCCGACCAGATCCTGATGCGCGGGCCCAAGGTGGTCGGCATCCATCGTCTGGTGATGAAGGCAGGCAGCGACAATTTCCGCCAATCCTCCATCCAGGGCATCATGAAGCGGCTCAAGGCCAAGGGGATCAAGGTCATCGTCTACGAACCGGTGCTGGAAGAAGAGCATTTCTTCCATTCGCCGGTCGTGCGCGACCTTGCCGCCTTCAAGGCCGAGGCGGATGTGATCGTCGCAAACCGGATGAGTGACGAGATCCGCGATGTCGCCGACAAGGTCTTCACAAGAGATCTGTTCGGAGCCGATTGAAGAAGATTGAAACAGGGGAGCGCTGCGCCCTTCCCTTCCTGACTGTTCCGGCCGAAAGGAAAACGCCGCCCAGAGGGCGGCGATAAAGATCAGGCGTCTTGCAGGCCGCTGGGCGACAGCAGCCGGTCCCGCAGCCGTTCCAGGGTCACCCCCTTGGCAGCGGTCGGCAGGTCGGCCGGCCCAGCCTCATCCACCTGCTTTTGAACGCGGTCGTAAAATCCCGACAATCCAGCAAGGGTCTGGATCACCAAATCGAAATCCTGCAGGGACTGCAGCTCTTTGCTGGTCGGGCGGGTGCCACGTTCCAGGACCGTCAACGCAACGTCTTCTAACTCTTCAATCTTGGCTTTGAGCTGCTGCATTTCCCATGAGGAAATGGCGCAGAGATCTCGTAGGGCTTTGTCGGGATGCTGCATCTTACAAACGCCCAACCACTTGTTCGATGGCCTGCTTCATGGTCGCAACCGTGAACGGTTTCCGGATGATGTTGTTCAGACCCAGCTTCTTGCCGACCTCGATGATCTCAGGAGTCGGCTTGCCCGTCACCAGGATAAAACCGACACGCTGTGTGACCTGATGCCCGCGCACCGCCTGCAGAAGACCCAGACCGTCCATGCCTGGCATGTTGTAATCCGACAGCACCAGGTGCACCGGCGTTTTGGTGATCTTCTGGAACGCGGACTGGCCGTTGTTCTCTACCATGTAGTTCTTGATGCCCATCTCGTCCAAGGACTGGGTCAAGATCCCCCGGCTTGTCGACATATCGTCCACAACCATGACGCGCAGATTGTCTTTCAAGCTCATGTTTTTTCCTCGTGTTTCTCTTTACTGCTCCGACTATCGGGCATCCCCACCCGATGGCGTATGAATGTATGTGGTGATCCCTGCCGTCTTCATATGTTTGGCAGCAGGTCCGGACATCCGTTCGGAGTGCCCGATGAACAGGTAGCCTCCCGGCTCCAGTGATCGTTGAAACGCCTGCCAGACCTTCTGCTGCGTGGGTGTATCAAAGTAGATGGCCACATTTCGACAGAAGATTACATCGAACTTTCCCTTAAATGGAAACGGTTCGATCAGGTTCAGAACGCCCAGAGTCACCATCGACCGGATGCTTTCGGGCAGGCGCCCATCCGCATCAAGTTTCGGTACCAGCTTGCGGTATTCCGCAGGAATCTGCGCGAATTCTTCGGCCGGATACTTGGCTGCCGTGGCCGCTTGAACGACGACGGGATCGATATCGGTGCCCAGGATCTTGAAGTTCAGGCGGTTCACATCCGGGCACATGTCATGAATGATCATCGCCAGGGTATAGGGTTCCGGACCTTTGGAGCATCCCGCAGACCAAATTCGGACCCGACCGCCTTCCCGCGCCTTCTTGATCAGCCCCGGAAGCACATCCTTGCGCATCGTTTCAAAGTGATGCGGTTCCCGGAAGAACTGGGTCACGTTCGTCGTCAGCAGCGACAGCAGGCTGCTGCGCTCTGACTCGGAATTCGGACCGTTCAAACGGGCAAGATAGTCCTTGAAGTTCACGACGTTCTGCTGGCGCAGGCGCCGTGCCAGCCGAGCAGAAACCAAGGGTTTCTTGCTGCTCGACATGGACAGCCCAAAATGCTTGTAGGCAAATTGGGCGATGGCTTCAAAATCCTGATCAGTCAGGCTGAAGGCATCTGCCTTAGGATCTATCGGGGTTCTTGCGTTCACATCATCACCTGTTCAGGGACCGAGATAACCGCATCCAGGTTGATAATCCGCACCATGGTCTCATCGTGGGAAATGATACCCTGGATGTACTCCATGGTGTAGCGGCTATCGACCGGCGGCGTGTCCTGGATATCATCCGGATTGATCGAGATGATTTCCGAAACCGATTCCGCCAGAAGGCCAACCGGCTTGCCGCCAACCGCGACGACGATCACAACGTTGCGTTCGCTGGCTTCGGTCTGATGCAGACCGAAACGTGCGGACAGGTCGTAGATCGGGATCACGGCACCGCGCAGGTTCATGACACCCAGCACGTCGGATGGGGCATGCGGCAGGATCGTGACCGGCGACCAGCGACGGATTTCACGGATCTGAGTGATTTTGAGACAGAAAGCCTGGCCCGCCACAGTGAAGCTCACGAACTCACTGAATTGGGCGTGTTTCACTTCCTGATCGCCGTGCTTGACTTCAACTTGCGACTGCATTGTTCATTCTCCGCTCGGTGTCAAAGGCGGCTGCCGAGGGCGAGGCCGCAATAATGCTTTCCGGATCGAGGATCATGGCGATCTTGCCATCTCCGAGGATCGTGGCGGCTGCCACACCGGCAATCTCCCCACAGACCCCATCCAGGCTCTTGATGACCACCTGGCGCTGGTCATGGATGTCGTCCACTGCCAGCGCGCTGCGCTGACCTGTTTCCGTTTCCACCAGCAGGTAGACGCCGGGCGGTTGGTCATCCTTCTTTTCCAGACCCAAGGCACCCGCGACATCGCAGATCGGCACGAAGTTCCCACGGATCGACAACAGGGTGCCATCGGCGCCGAGGTTGTTGATCATGTCGTCACTGCCGCGCATCGTTTCCACGATCGAGGTGATCGGAACCACCATGGTCTGATCTGCGACCGAGACCACCATGCCATCCATAACCGCCAGCGTCAGCGGCAGGATGATGGTAAAGGTCGATCCCTTGCCGGGGGTCGAGGTGATGTTGATACGTCCACCAAGACCGGTGACCGCGTTCTTCACCACATCCATACCCACGCCGCGACCAGAGAGGTTCGAGACCTCCTTGGCGGTCGAGAAACCGGGCAGGAACAACAGGTTGTCGATCTCGCTATCGGTCAGCTCGGCATTTTCAGGAATCAGGCCCTTGTCGATGGCGATCTGTTTGACGCGCGGGCGGTTCACACCGGCCCCGTCGTCCTTGATCTCGATGCAGACACTGCCGGAGCGATGCGAGGCAGACAGGCGGATTTCGCCGACCTTGTTCTTGCCACCACTCTCGCGGTCCTCAGGCTTTTCGATGCCGTGGTCCACCGCGTTACGCAGGATATGCGTCAACGGATCGGACAGGCGTTCGATCACCGTCTTGTCGACCTCGGTGTTTTCACCCTCGGTGACAAGCTTACAGGTCTTGCCGGTCGCGCTGGAGGCTTCGCGGACAATCCGGGCCATCCGCTGGAACAGCGGCTTCACCGGTTGTGCGCGGATCGACATGACGCCTTCCTGGATATCCCGGGCCAGGTTCTTGAACCCTTCCAGCTCGGTCTCCACATCGCGCATATCGGCCACATCGAGGTTGGCAATCTGCTGCGCCAGCATCGAATGGTTGATGATCAGCTCGCCAACCGCGTTGATCAGCCGGTCCACCCGTTCGAGTTCCACGCGCAGGGTTGGCTTGGGCCCCCCGCGCTGCTCCGATTTTGCGGTATCGGCTTTCGGAGCAGGAGCTGCGTCAGCTACAGGGGCAGCTGCGGGTGCAGACTCTGCCTCTGGCGCCTGAGCGGGGGCCGGTTGTTCAAAAGGGGCAGGCGCAGCCTCCCCGTCCTCGACGGACGGAGCCGCACCGAATGCAGCTTCCAAGGCGGCAAGCGCTGCCGCATCTGCCTCGGCGTCGCCATCCCCTTCGATCGACAGCTCGCACAGGCCCTCGACGAATTCGAAGACGGCCTCGACCTTTTCGCGCGGCTCAGTCGTGGTCAGGACCAGATCCCAGGCCAGGTAGCTTTCGGCGACGTCGATCGCGTCAAAGCCCGGCAGCTCGGTGTCGTCCAATTTGATCTCGAGATCACCCAGTTCCTTGAGCGCCTGAAACAGGAAGAACGGCTCGTTCCCGGTTCCATACATCTCTTTCATGGGATGGAACCGGATCCGATAGGTTTCCTCGGTCGGCGCGGTGGGCAAATCGATTGCCGCGGGGGCAAAACCACCACCACCCAGGCCCATCGGCTCGAAGGTGAGATCTTCTTCCTCTTCGGGAATATACTCATCCAGCGCCGCGATCAGCATGTTGTGATGCGCTTCGTCGGTTTCGCCGCCATCGCGGGCGGTGGCCACCAGATCACACAGGTGATCACTGGACCGCAGCAGAAGCTGAACCAGCTTCTGTTCAAGCTCCAGGCGGTTGGCCCGCACCTCGTCGAAAACGGTCTCAAACCTGTGGGCAAACGCCACCAACTCGTCCAGGCCAAATGCCCCGGCGCCACCCTTGATCGAGTGGACGGCACGGAAGACGGCATTGACCACCTCCGGATCGTGATTGCCACCCTCGATGGCAGTCAGACCCTCATCCGTTGCCTCAAGGAGCTCTTCGCACTCCTCGAAGAAGGTATCTTGAATCGAACCCGACATCTTATGCCGCAGCTCCAGTCACTCGCTTGAGCGCAAAGATCAGCGATGCATCGTCAAAGGGCTTGGTGATCCAGCCGGTGGCACCGGCATTGCGAGCGCGCGCCTTCATCTCGGCAGCGCTTTCGGTGGTCAGCACGAGGATCGGCACCTTGGAGTTGATACCCTCGCCGCGCAGCTCTTCGATCACGCCGAAACCGTCCAGGTTGGGCATGTTGATGTCGGTGATCACCACATCGGGGGCAACATCGGGATACATATCCACGCCCTCGCGGCCATCCACCGCGCAGTGGTATTCAAAACCGGCCTCTTCCAGGGTGGCCGCAAGCAGATTCCGAATTGTCCGGGAATCGTCAATTGCAAGAACTTTGGTTTTCATGCTGTTACCTCGTCTTCAAACCGGTTGGACTCTAAACCCAAAAGCGACAGAGACTTTCGGCACGATTCACTGATGTTTGTGACCGCAAAGCCCAGCTCTTCCGAGCGCCATTGCTGTTCAGCACTAAGTAGGAGTTGCAGGCAGCGCGACGGCATCGCGACCACCCCAGTGCAGTCGACTTCAACCGCTGAGGTGCGCGCCCCGCGCAGAAATGCAATCAGCGGATCAAGTTCCGCGAAGGCATTTGGCAATTCCAAAAGGTGTTTTTGCGTTTCCGTGGTCATCTTCCGCGAGTCGCACCCCCGTTGTCGGTCACATGTTAGAGTTCGATAGGACCATTCTTAGGGCCGGGGACTTAATAATTGATTGCCGGAGGCCTGGCAGAACGCCGTTTTGACCTACTCCGCCCCGCTCTTGAGCCCGCCAATTCTGGAAAATTTTATGCGCCCGATTCCCATCGCGACCCCCGGGCGCGGGCCGCCACACAGTTTGAATCCATATACGCGCCCGAATGCACGCCCGAGCGCCGCACCCAGATCGGATCCAGACAGCGATGCCAGACCGCGTGAGGCGCGGCACGTTTCTAAAATTTGAAGGAGCACCGCCAATTTAAGCGGCAAATTAACCCCTTGTGGGCATTCATCGATCCTAACCCGGTCCCAGCCGGACCTCTCGGAAACACACAGATTGGAAGGCTCTCAGTACCATGAAGATTGCCCACAAGCTCCCATTGTTTGTTGTTGCATTCGGCGCCTTTATGGCAGCGGTGATTGTCACGATCAGCACGTTGACAGCGCGCAACAGCGCAGCCCAGCAAGCCGAAGAACACTTCGAATCACTCGTGGCAGGCCGTGAAACCGCCGTTGAGGCCCTGATGCGGGGGATTGAGGCCGATCTCTTGACGCTCGCCGCCATGCCGTCGACCGAAACCGCCTTGCAGCGCCTGTCCGGCGCCTGGGCCAACCTCGGCGATGACGCTGCGACCACGGTGCGTGACGCCTATATCGACAACAACCCGAACCCGCTTGGCGAACGCCACCTGCTGGATCGTGCCAAGGCGACGATTCCCTACAACATTCATCATGCGAAGTTTCACCCGGCCTTCCGCACCTTGCTGACCGCCAAGGGCTATTATGATGCCTTCCTGGTGAACCTGACCGGGAACATCATCTACACGGTCTACAAGGAAGACGATTACGCCACCAACCTCTTCGACGGTCCCTACAAGGAATCTGGCATCGGCGATCTGTACCGCCGAATTGTTGACGCGGAACCGGGGCAGGTGATGTTCTCGGATTTCGCCCCCTATGCGCCCAGCGGCAATGTACCCGCGGCCTTTGTGGGGACGCAGCTGGTGTCCAACTCGGGCCAGATGGTCGGCGTTCTGATCCTGCAGATCCCCGTCGGTATGATCAATGCGTTCATGAACGATTCGCGCGGTGTCGGCGAAAGCGTCGAGGCCTACCTGGTCGGCCCAGACATGCTGACACGCTCCTCCTCCCGTTTCGAAGGCGGACACCAGACCCTTGATCCGGTTCCCGCCCACGACTTCATCACCGCAGCGTTGAATGGCGTCAGCGCCTTCTACCCCTCCGTTGAGGGCCACGATGGTCAGGACGTCGCGGCCTTCTCCGAACCGTTCCACATGATGGGCGCGGATATGGCGATCGTGATCGAACAGGATCGCGCCGAACTGATGGCACCGGTGAATCGCTCCATGACCTTCTTGCTGCTGGTGTCGGTGGCCTGTGCCGCTGGTCTGTCGGTGCTGGGCTGGCTCTTTGCGCGCACCATTACCCGGCCCCTGGATCGCATCAGCATAAACATGGAATCAGTCGCCTCCGGCAATCTCAGCACCGAAGTCACCGAAGCCAAGCGCAGCGATGAAATCGGCAAAATCGGCAAGACTCTGGTCTCCATGCAGGAAGACCTGCGCCATGCCCGCAGCGCCCAGGAAGAGCGCGCGACTCAGCAGCAGGAACAAGAGCGCGTCGTGGAACAACTCAGCTCCGGCCTGCTGCGCCTGGCGCAGGGCGATTTCTCCCAGACGATCACTGAACCGTTTAGCGGCGAACACGAACAGCTGCGCGCCGACTTCAACAAGACGGTGGAAAATCTCAGTGCTACCGTCTCGCAGGTGGTCGAGTCCGCCGCCAGCATCCGCAATGGCGCGGCCGAGATCAGCCAGTCCTCGGACGACCT
>NZ_JARCJL010000049.1:0-8279 GCF_028890025.1 Phaeobacter sp. PT47_59 | reverse complement strand
ACCGATAGCTCAGCTGGATAGAGTACTTGACTACGAATCAAGGGGTCGGGGGTTCGAATCCTCCTCGGTCCGCCACTGCTGTTTTGACCTTCCAATCCCAAATGGCTTTCGCACGGTTTTGACCCTATCCCATTGGATAGGCCCATTGTTCGAATTCGGCACAAATTCTGTCTAGCGTTAAAGTTTGGCTAGCGAATTGGCGCTAGGTTTTTCCTCTAGGATAGAACTCAACTCAGCGCGGAGCCTTAGAGTGTTTTTTAAGGGTAAGACGCGGGCGGCGCCCGAACGAGCAGACATGGACCGTGTGATTGCGGACATGATCGAGCGCACTCAGGCGACGATTCAATTTGAGGCTGACGGCACAATCATCACGGCCAATGAGAACTTCCTGAACTTGATGGGCTATCAGCTCTCCGAGATCGTTGGGAAGAATCATTCCATGTTCGTGGATCCGAAATTCGCGAGTGGTGGAGACTATGCGCAGTTCTGGACCGCCTTGCGGGCCGGGCGCACGCTGTCCGACCAGTTCCCGCGGATTGCAAAGGGTGGGGCGGTTGTCTGGATTCAGGCCACCTATGCTGCCGTGCCCGGTCCGGACGGCAAGACCGAGAAGATCATCAAGGTCGCGACGGATGTGACAGATCGGCGCCGCGCGCTGCAGGAAGTCGCGGCTGGGCTTCAGGCGCTCAGTGAGGGCGATCTGCGCCAGCGGGTCGTGATCCGAAATGCCGAAGACATCGGAGTGATCGCCAAGGCCTACAACCGGTCGATGGAGCAGTTGGAAAAGGCTGTGAACACCGTGAAGAACGTGTCCTTTGCGGTGGGGCAGACGGCGTCCGAGATCAGCCAGTCTTCCACGGACCTGTCGCATCGCACCGAAAGCCAGGCGGCCACGCTGGAGCAGACGGCGGCCGCATTGGAGCAGCTGACCTCTACCGTGCGGGCGGCGGCTGCAGGGGCGCATAAGGTTGAAGAGATCGTCGGCAACACCCAGTCTGCCGCCGTGCAGAGCGAGCGCGTCGTCTCGGATGCGATCAGCGCCATGTCTGCCATCGAAAGCTCCTCGGAAAAGATCGCCAAGATTATCACCGTGATCGATGATATCGCCTTTCAGACCAATCTTCTGGCCTTGAATGCCGGGGTCGAGGCGGCCCGTGCGGGTGATGCCGGGCGCGGTTTTGCCGTTGTTGCGGCGGAAGTCCGTGCTCTGGCGCAGCGCTCTGCCACGGCGGCGGGTGAGATCAAGGATCTGATCAGCGAAAGTAAGGAAAACGTGGGCAGCGGCGTCGACCTCGTGGGGCGCAGCGGCGAAGAGCTGAAACGGATCATCGATGCCGTTGGAACCATCTCGGGCCATATTTCCGAGATTGCCACCGGTGCGTCGGAACAATCCACCACCCTGGTGGAAATCTCCGCGGGCGTGTCCCAGCTGGATCAGGTCACCCAGCAGAACGCCGCCATGGTGGAGCAAACCACGGCCGCGACGCAAATCCTGTCCAATGATGCCTCGCAGCTGACCCAGGAGGTTCAGGTCTTCAAGACGCGTCCCGATATCGGGGCAGAGGCGAAGACCGGAACCGGCGGGAATGTCTCCGCCGTGCCAACGGTCGGCGTGCGGCGACCGGCATCCGCAACCCGGGCCGGGGCTCAGGCCACCGCCGCCGCCGAGGCCGTGCGCTGGGAAGACTTCTGATATCTCTCCGAAGCCCGCGCCCGCATGGGCGATGACGGGGATTTAAAGACACCACTGGGCCGCTCTTTCCGGGGCGGCCTTTTGCTTTGGCGGCTGTCCCTGATCACACGACCGGATCGCGCCGCAGTGCGCGCGGTCTCGTGATCAACTGCCGTGTTGACACTCCCGCGCTGCGCCGCGACCCTTGCGCCAAAACGGGGGCATGGATGACAGCGCGCGCAGTACCGGATTTTCCCATTATCCGCACGGTTGGCCTTTCGGGCATGATCGTGACCTTCGCGGATGGACTGAGCGAACCGTCGAATCGGGCAACGCTCGCCTTTCGCAACCATCTGGAACAGTTGAAGTGGGACGGGGTTCTGGAAACCTCAACCTCCTTGGCCTCTGTCTATATCCGGTTTGATCCGGGGGATGTGGATCACGACCGGCTGCGCACTCAGCTGCAAGAGCAACTGGACTCGCGCAACTGGCTGCAGGAGGCCTTGCCGCTTGGGCGCCGGTTCTGGCGGGTGCCCACGGTCTATGGCACGGATCTGGCGCCGCAGCTGGCCGAAGCCGCCGATGCGGCGGGGTTGAGCGAATCCCAGGCAATCGAAAACCTTGGGGCGGCGCGGGTGCGGGTTTTGACCATCGGCTTTGCGCCCGGCCAGCCCTATCTGGGGCCGCTGGGGGAGGAATGGGATCTGCCGCGCCAGACCGAATTGACACCAAGGGTGCCGCGCGGCGCCCTGGTGCTGGCCATTCGCCAGTTCGTGCTGTTTTCGGCCGAAACGCCGACGGGCTGGCGCCATGTGGGTCAGACGGGTTTTATGCTGTTTCGACCTCACTCAGACAGGCCCTTCGCCCTGCAGGCCGGTGATGAGTTGCAGTTCGAGCCGGTATCGCGATCCGATTTCCTGAAGCTGCGCGACAGGGATGAACACATGGGCGGGGCCATGTCGCAGGAGATCCCGGCATGAGCGGGCTCAAGGTTCTGAAGATCGGCCCGGCGGCAAGCGTGCAGGATCAGGGGCGGCCTGGCCTGCTGGATCAGGGTGTCTCTCGCGGCGGTGCCGCGGACCTGCTGGCCCTGGCCGAAGGCGCGGCGCTGTTGCGGCAGGATCCCAACCTGGCCGCGCTTGAAATGGGCGGCATGGGCGGCACCTTCGAGGCCACCGGGCCCTTGCGCATCGCCCTGACCGGGGCGCCGATGATGGCGGCCTTGGACGGGAGCGCGCTGGCCTGGAACGCCAGCCATCGCATGGAGGCCGGGCAACGGCTTGAGATCGGCGCGGCCCGTCGGGGTGTCTACGGCTACCTGCATCTTGGCGGCGGCATCAGTACCGAGCCGGTTCTCGGCGCGCGGGCCACCCATGTGGCGGCGGGTCTGGGGCGGCTGGTTGCGCCCGGTGACAGGCTGCCAGCGGGGAGGGATGCCGGAGGTGACACCGGCATGACCCTGGCGTGCGAAGGCAGGTTCGGCGGCGGCGAGCTGCGCATTGTCGAAAGCTTTCAAAGCGCGCTGTTTTCGCCAGAGGTGCGGGCCCGTTTCGCAGAGACCGAATTCCGACGCGGCAGCCGCGCTAACCGGATGGGGGTGGAGATGCTGTCGGAGGGGGCCGGGTTTGCCGCCGCAGGCCAGCTCAATATCCTGTCAGAGGTGATCGTGCCGGGCGATGTGCAGATGACCGGGGACGGTAAGCCCTTCGTTCTATTGCGCGAGGCGCAGACCACCGGCGGCTATCCCCGGATCGGGACGGTTCTGCCCTGCGATCTGCCCAAGGTGGCGCAGGCCCAGGCCGGAGCACAGCTGCGGTTTCGCTGGGTCACGCTGGAAGAGGGGCTGAGCCTTCAGGCAAAACACGAGAAGGCTCTGCATGCGCTGCCGGGGACCTGTCATCCCCTGTTGCGCCATCCCGGTGATATTTCGGACCTTCTGTCCTACCAACTTGTCAGCGGTGCGGTCTCTGCCATGGCCGACCCCTTTGCCACTGGAGAAGACTCATGAGCAAGACCGTCGATTTGAACGCCGATATGGGCGAAAGCTTTGGCCCCTGGAACATGGGGGACGATGAGGCTCTGCTGGATGTCGTGTCTTCGGCGAATATCGCCTGCGGCTTTCATGCAGGCGACCCCGATGTGATGGCGCGGACCATGGCACGGGCGCGCGACAACGGGGTCGGTATCGGCGCCCATCCCGGCTTCCTCGATCTGCAGGGCTTTGGCCGTCGCAGGATGCATGTGCCGCATGAAACCCTTGCCAATATGGTGCGCTACCAATTGGGCGCGGCACAGGGCATGGCCGCGGCGCTGGGCACCAATGTGCGGCACCTGAAACTGCACGGGGCGCTGTCGAACATGGCCTGCACCGATTACGACATGGCCCGCGCCTGCTACCAGGCGGCGTTGGATGTGGATCCTGACATCATCATCATGGTGCTGGCCGCCACCGCGATGGAGGAGGTGGTTCGGGATCTCGGCTGCAACTGGTGCGGAGAGATCTTCGCCGATCGCGCCTATAATGACGATGGCACCCTGGTGGACCGCAGCCAGCCCGGCGCGGTGATCCACGATCCGGATATCGCAGGCCCCCGCATTCTGCAGATGGTTCAGGAGGGCGCGATCATCACCGAAAGCGGCAAGCGCATCGAGACCGCGATCGACACCATCTGCCTGCATGGCGATACGCCCACGGCCGTCGACATTGCCCGCAATGTGCGCAGCAGCTTGACCGCAGGCGGTGTCGAGGTGCGCCAGTTTGCAGGGCGCCGGGGTTGATTTGTCGTCTTGGGGTGGCGTGGCACCAGGATTTCAGTCTCTGGGTTTGTGATTGTTTTTATTGATAACAATGATTTGAGGCTTTGTTTGGATAAATTGGATGTTGACTTCTATCGCCGGGCCGCCCTGTCGGATATAGCTGGAGGACCGTGACCACAGCAGGGCCTTGGGGCGATGACCATCCGTTTCTTTTCCACCCGCAACAGGCCCGTCCACCTGGGGCCCTTCCCCGTGGAGCGGCTCAAGCGCCTTGCGGGTGACGAGATGCCGGATCTTTCGGCAGTGCCCAGTTTCCAGCCGCTGAACTTCCGCCGCCCGCATCTGCCGTCTTCTATCGTCAATGCGATGGGAGAGTATCAGGCGATGATGGATGCCATCCGCGATGGCCTGGTGAACAAGGCACGGGCGGAATGTCCCGAGGATCCGCAGGACCGCGCCGAACATCTCAAGGCTTTTGGGTACTTCTCCGATGCCGCCATGGTCGGGATCGGCCCGGTGCCTAATGCGGCGCGGCTTGAGCAGCCCTACCGCAATCCCGATATCGATCGCCTGGCTCAGGACCTGAAAACCCGGCAGACCAAGACGCTGGCCTCGGGCATCGACATGATCATGGCCGATCTGCGCGATGCGATGGAGGCGCCAGCCAGTGGGATCGGCGGCCATTCACGGGCCATCGTCTTCCTCTACGAGATGCCCCGCGATCCGCATCCGGGCGAGGAGGGCTGCGACTGGATCGAGGACGCCGAACATCACCGGGCCTGCCTGCGGGCCAGTGAAACGGCGGTGGTGCTGGCGAATTACATTCGCCTGCTGGGCTGGGATGCCAAGGCGCATACCGGCACCTCTTCCGATGTGGATCTGAACCGATTGGCTGTGGCCGCGGGACTGGCAACCGTCGAGGGAGAGATGCTCTGCACTCCCTATCTGGGTGATCGGTTCGGCCTTGCCGCTGTCACCACCGATTTCGATCTGGCAATGGACCGGCCCTTGGTGCCGGAAGGCCAGCAGCCGGGGCTTGCCACCAAGGGGCCGAAATGGTGGCTCGGGGTCGGGTCTGAGCGATCTGTCCTGAACGGCGATCCCTTTACCAAGCGCCTGTTCAAGGACGGGCCGCATCCGTTTGAGACCCTGAAGCGGGTCGAGGATCCCACCACATATATAGATGAGGCCCGGGTGGCGCGGGTGCCCAAACGCGCCGATATGTTTGCGCGCAGCCAGTTCGGCGATATGGGCAAGGCGAACCAGACGGCGGCCACCGGCGGGCTTTATGCCCGCAAGGCCGCCCCTTCGATGGCGCAGCGGCGGATGCTGGGGGCCTTTGTCCTGTTGCAGGACGGCGAACCCGCGAAAGGACCGCGCCCCTCGGATGCGGCGCGCAACGCGGCCAACGTCAAGGCGGCCAGCTACTGGCTGGGCATAGATGCGGTCGGCATCAGCCGTTGTCCGGACTGGACCTGGTACAGCCATGACGCCACCGGCGCCCCCATCGTGCCGGATCAGCCTCATGCGATCAGCATGATCGTCGATCAGGGCTTTGACACAACCGAGGGCACCTCGGGCGATGATTGGATCGCGGTGGCGCAATCCATGCGCGCCTACTTGCGGTTTTCGCTCTTGGGCGGGGTAATCGCACGGCAGATCCGTAATCTCGGCTACAAGGCCAAGGCCCATACGGTGATGGATGGCGAGGTCTTGCAGCCACCGTTGCTGCTGCTCTCCGGCCTCGGCGAGGTCAGCCGGATCGGCGAGGTGATCCTCAACCCCTTCCTGGGGCCGCGCCTGAAATCCGGCGTGGTCACCACCGACATGCCGATGGAACACGACCGGCCTATTGATTTCGGCCTGCAGTCCTTTTGCGAGGCCTGCAACAAATGCGCCCGGGAATGTCCCTCTGGGGCGATCACTGCCGGGCCGAAACTGATGTTCAACGGCTACGAGATCTGGAAAAGCGACAGCCAGAAGTGCACCACCTACCGGATTACCACTCCGGGCGGGGCCATGTGCGGGCGCTGCATGAAGACCTGCCCCTGGAACCTGGAAGGTATCTTTGCCGAGCGCCCCTTCCGCTGGGCGGCGATGAATGTGCCAAAGGCCGCGCCCGTACTGGCAAAGCTGGACGATGCCCTGGGCAACGGCGAGATGAACCCGGCCAAGAAGTGGTGGTGGGACCTGGAGCTGGAAGAGGGCGGCGGCTACCGTCCGACCCGCCACCCGGTCAATGCACGCTCCCTGCAAAAGGATCTGGATCTGCGCTACGAGGATCAGACTCTGGCGGTCTACCCGGCAAGCCTTGCGCCACACCCCTGGCCCTATCCCTTCCCGATGGATCGTGAGGCCGGGATCGAAGCCTATCAGGCGATGATCACCGCCGAGGAATACCAGGCCCGCCGCGCGCGCGGCGAAACAGGTCCCTGGGATCACATCTATTCCACCGATGCCGATAGCCCGGTTCTGCAGGTTGTGGTCTCAAAAGCGGAAGACATGAGCCCCGCCGTCACCAAATATGAATTCAGCAGCCTTGACGGCAGCGATCTTCCCGAATGGAGCGCAGGCGCCCATCTCGATATCGTGGTGGCACCGGAATTCCTGCGCCAATACTCGATGTCCGGCGATCCTGCGGAGCGGTCCAAATACCAGATCGGTGTCCTGCGCGAAGACGAAGGGCGGGGCGGTTCCAAGCTCCTCCATCGGATCTTCAGCGAAGGTCGCCGGGTCTTCATCTCCCGGCCCATCAACCATTTCCCCCTGGAAGAGAGCGCCGAGAAGAGCTTTTTGATGGGCGGGGGCATCGGCATCACGCCGATGATTGCCATGGCACACAGGCTGCACGCGCTGGGCCGGGCGTTTGAGCTGCATTACTCCATCTCTGATCGCGCCGGTGCGGGCTACCTGCCTGATCTTGCGGCCGTGCCATGGGCCGATCAGGTTCACCTTCATATCTCGGGTGAAGGATCACGCGCCGATCTGGACAGTATCCTGACCGGCTATCGGGATGGCTGGCATGTCTATACCTGCGGGCCTGACCGTTACATGCAGGCCGTCATGGCGGCTGCGGAAGGCCAGGGCTTCCCGGAAGAGGCGCGGCACCTTGAGTATTTCTCACTGCCGGAGGTGCCCGACTATGTGAACCATCCCTTCACATTAAGGCTGCGGCACAGCGGTCGCGAGTTTCTGATTCCGGCGGATAAGACCGCCACCGAGGTTCTGGCCGAACATGGCGTCCATATCGACGTCAAATGCGCCGATGGGATTTGCGGCGTCTGTAAATGCGGCCTGCTGTCGGGAGAGGTGGAGCACCGCGATTTCGTGCTGTCCAAAGCGCAACGCCAGGACGCAATTATCCTGTGCCAATCACGCGCCGCTGAGAAAGACGGAGTCATCGAGGTCGACCTGTAGCGGTTGAGGGAGGGGGGCTCCCGCGCGTCGCTCAATGCATCAAAGATGCCCTGGCGTCCCTTGGGCCCGGCGCCGCGCTTGCGCACGGCGAGGGCGCTATCGCTCGGACGGGCTATGGCCCATACCGCCGATCTCGCGATACGGCACGTTTTCGCGAATGGTGGCACCCGGCAGATTCGCCGCGATTCCCCTGGTTGGTTGTGGTGCCCGAGGGCTGAACACCAAGATGTTGATCAAGCCACCACTGATGAATCAGACAAAGGGATGACCCCGCGCTCCGATCTCGAGGAGGCGACCGGTTCGTTGGGCAATTTCCAGGTCAAAATTCACCTTAACTGACTGATATTATTGGATTTTATTCTTTTCTTTGGATTATTTTGTTTTTTGGGTTGCGGGTGGTTTGTGTTGGGACTAGAACCCCCTTCACCGGCGG
>NZ_JARCJL010000048.1:0-8934 GCF_028890025.1 Phaeobacter sp. PT47_59 | reverse complement strand
CCGTCAAGCTGATGAGTGCGCTTCTCCCCGTTGTCGAAGGTAGTTTCGATTGTAATCCGTACGTCCATGGCAGCCCCCCATACAAAGAGCTTACCTTAGCACAGGCCAGATCACCGACGACGACCCCCATGTTCTGTCCACTCCCGCCTTCTTGTTTCAGGCAGCGGGCTACGCACCATGCGCGATGTGCATTTGGCAGCGGTACCCTCACGCGATTGCCATCGCTATTGGCGTGCTTCTCTTGGTTGGTTTGCCCATCTTACTGCTACTGATGGCAGGCGCTGTCGCTGCGTTCGTGACAGCGAGCATCGGGATGTTTCATACCGGCGTCGAACGGGGTTGGTGGGAGGGTCCGACATCTTGCACAGGCTCTGGTATTGACATGTCAAACTTGTCAGCTGCGGACCTTCTGCCCTCTGCATCATCCGCACCATCAGCCTTGGTCATGTGCGACGAAGTCGCTTGGGAGTTCCTCAGCTTGTCTATGGCGAGTTGGAACGCGCTTTGGAGTTTCGTTCTGGCGGGGCTCTGGATCCTGGCTCTAGTCAAAGCTTGGCGCGCATCCCGCTTACATGAGAGCGCGACGGCAATCTAGCTCTGAAGACGCAGGATGACGGCTGCAATAGCCGTCAGACACACAGCGGCTAACAAAAAAGCGAGCAGAGCAACCGAAACCGCGCCGATACTTTTTGGAAACAAACCAATGAAAGGTCTCAGAATTGGGGACTTTCCGGCTGCCGTAACATAGAGCGGCAGTGCACTAACCAAAGTGGCATACAGGTAAACCCCGGATATGTTTTCAAACAAAGCGGACCGCGCCAGTGTGGGCGCAACCACTGAAAGAGCCGTCGCCCGACTGCCTCCAAATGAGCCGAACCAACCGGCGGAAAGCACGTAAATAAAGGCGTGGAGAACGAGAAATAGAGCGACGCGAATTACGACATCGAAGAAAATGAATATCGCCGGATCACGGCTATTGGTGCCTTTCTCATTCAACACCGCAAACAGGAAGAAGCCGACGTAGTTAACGATAAAGATAACTGGTAGCCCGTTTGTCAAAACCTGTCTGAGAAATCGCGACAGCGCCGGCCCACCGTCCATCAACGCTGAGGAAAATCCAGGCGTACGCATGACATAAATCAGCAAGACCGGTACTAGAGCGACCAAGCTAAAAGCCATGACATTTATCACAAACCGCAAGCCAGGCATGTTGGCTGAAAATAGGTTTTGCATATGAGCAGGCTGCCATGTCTGGAGGATACAGTCGATTTTCGGGACCAAAATCACCATTTTGCACGGGCGTACCTTAGTATCGCAGTTCAGAACGGCAGTTTCAGTGTACTTTCGTGCTAGTGATATGTTCGTCGCTGAAGTATCCTCTTTTCATCGACAGTTTTCTCAGTCCGAGAGCAGGCTCACCTGAAATCGAGGAAGTTTGATACGAGAAGGTCAATATCGCGTAGAATCTGAGTCTTCCTTTTCCAGCACAGATGCAGATTGTTTCCTAGATCAACTTGCGACCGACGGTTGATACAGTCGGATTGAACCGCCCCTTCCGTTCAGAAGGGGCGGTTTCGCGTTAAAACATCAGACGCGTCCCAAAAACAATAGAGGTAACGCCGTTTTCTTCTCCGCTTGCACGAATAAGATCAGCCGTCCCACCAAAGGACTTTTCGTAGTTAACCCCTATGTAAGGTGAGAAGGAACGATCAATCAAATCATAGCTCAGCCGCAGCCCAGCTTCGATTGTTGCACCACCCGAAGCTTGATCATAAGCAAGATCATCCTCAAGGGGAACCGTTACTTCGATGCTAGGCGTCAAGATGAGTCGATTGGTAATTAGACCCTCATACTCCGCCTCAAATCGAAAGAACGAATGATCGGACAAAAAGAAGTCAGCATCAACCTCTAGGAAACCAGGAGCAAGACCTTTAAGGCCTAGCACCGCATTATACCGATCCGGTAATCCGTCGGGTGTACTTGCCTGGACACCGACAACGCCGTCAAAGAAAGTCGAAATCGGGAACTGTAGCCGCAGCTGGTTTTCCAAGCCTTCGAAGTCGCCAGACCCTTCCACGATTTCAGCTTCGCTCCGCCAAACTAACTTCAACTCGTCTGTTCCAACGACGAAATCGAAATCCCAGACAAAGACGTTTTCGCCGTTGTCACCGTCTCGATATTCGAACTGCTCCGCCTGAAACCCGTAGATGAGCGGTTCGGCTTGAGCCGTCGAAGCGGCTGCAAGCATCATGCCTGCAGCGCTAGCTATCTTTATGTTTTGCATTGATCTTTTCCTTCGTATTCGAGGCACTTATGCCGGTCTGCCGCGCACCACGACTTTGCGGAACATGCCTGCATCGGCGTGGTATGAAAGGTGACAGTGGAACGCCCACTGCCCGGGTTCATCAACCTCGACATCCATGTCCACGGTCATGGCGGGGTTCACATTGACGGTATGTTTGATGGGGTTCCGAGACCCTTTGCCCATGTCCACGAGCGACCACATGCCGTGCAAGTGCATCGGGTGCGCCATCATCGTTTCGTTGATGAATCGCATGCGCACGCGTTCTCCGTAATTCAGGACAATCGGCTCCGCGTCACTATACTTCACATCGTTGATCGACCAGATGTAACGCTCCATGTTCCCGGTAAGGCGCAATTCGATGGTGCGCGATGGTTTTCTGTACTTGTATCTGGGCCGCGCGGCCGTCAGATCGGCATAGGACAGGAATTTCCCACCATTGTAGGCCTTGGGTATCAAACCACTACCATTGACATAGGTGGGGTCGACGCTGCTGGGTCCCGACATGCCGCCCATGTTGGAGTGATCCATTCCAGCCATGTTGGAATGGTCCATGCCGGCCATGTTGGAGTCGTTCATACCGGCCATGTTGGAGTCGTTCATACCGGCCATGTTGGAGTGATCCATACCTTCCATGTTGGAGTGATCCATGCCGTCCATATCAGTTTTCTTCATGTCGGTCATGTTGGCGTGGTTCATACCGGTCATGTTCTGCATCACATGACCCTCCATGCCCATTCCACCCATCATACCGCCCATGTCGGCCATGGTGAGAAGCGGTTTCGGCCGCATCGTCGGCACAGCGCCTGCCATACCTTCTCTTGGTGCAAGAGTGCCCCGCACCATGCCGGTACGTCCCACCGATTCCGCGATAATGCTGTAAGCTTTGTTCTCACGCGGCTGCACGATGACATCGTATGTTTCGGCTACAGCAATACGGAGTTCGTCTACCTCGACCGGCTTAACATCATTCCCGTCCGCTTGGACCACGGTCATTTTGAGCCCCGGAATCCGCATGTCGAAATAGGTCATCGCGGACGCGTTGATGAAACGCAGTCGAACTTTCTCACCCGCACGGAACAAGCCGGTCCAGTTCTGCGACGTGCTCTGGCCATTGATTAACGCCGTGAACCCCTGAACGTCCTCGATATCGGTCGGCATCATGCGCATTCTGCCCCACATCCCGCGTTCCTGCAGGGCTGCTTGCAGACTGTCAGCGCGCGAGTCTTTTATGAGTGTTTGGAGCGTGCGCTGCGACCGATTGTAGTAGTCAGGCATTCGCTTGAGGTTGCGCATGATCCTGTTGCCGGGGTGCGGATGCTTGTCGGCCAGCTGGACGACATAATCACGATCTGCCCGCACCCGTTCACCTCCGCGAGGCTCGATCACAATGGCCCCGTACGCACCGTCCGGTTCTTGGAACCCGGAATGGCTGTGGAACCAATAGGTGCCAGCCTGGGTGATCGGAAACCGATAGGTGAAGGTCTCTCCCGGGGGGATCCCGTTGAAGCTGATCCCAGGTACGCCGTCTTGAGTAAACGGTAGGATCAACCCATGCCAGTGAATCGAGGTAGTTTCGTTTAGATTGTTTTTGACGTTGATCGTGACTTCTTCACCCTCCTTGAAGCGGAGGACGGTCGGGAACGGGCTATTGTTGTAGCCAACACCCTTCGTGCGGAAATCGCCTGTATCAATCCGCACCCGGTCAACGGTGATGTCATACGTACCCTTAGAAGTAATTTTCGGCGTTTGATGAGCTTGCAAAGCGGTTGGCATTGCGAGAGCTGCAGCTGCCGCCAGACCGAACTCGCGCCGCGAAAGGCCTGTAGAGATATGTTCCGATGTACTCAAAGCAGTGTCTGAGCGTGCAAGGAATTTTGCGCTAAAGAGCGGCATTTTCTTCTCCTTATAAGTGAGATTGTTAGAGTCTGTTAAATTGCAAGATCTGAGATCGGGCGACCGGTTTCTTCGGCGTTGCGAAAAAGCCTACCGGCAACCGCCCTCAAAGCATGCAGATGCAGGGACTAAGCGCTGTTCGCAGTTAACTACACGCACGAAGCAACCTGCAGATCGCAAGGGATTTCAGGAACGCGGAGGGGGCGACTTCACTTCCAGTGTGCGACTCTCGGCGCTCTGCGCCACAAGCTTCTGAGCATTAAAAGCTGTCACAAGACCTAGCGCATAAGGCGTCGGTGGCGTTGTGGAAATAATCGAACAGTGCGCCATCGAGCCAAAGCACGCAGTGTCATGACGCTCTTGCTGATCAGTAACCAGCGCAGCATGCCCTGAGTTATCTTCCGCGCAAATTTCCTGGAACGTTAGAGGCGAGTTCTCAACAGCAACAGACAGAGTTGGAGTGAGCGACAATACTAAAAGAGCGAGCGACAAGACGCAAATTATCTTGGTCATCCATTCCAGCCGCATAGGTCTCTTTCTCCAGTGTTCCGACCAACTGCTATCGGTCGTACTCGTCGATGTAAACCTTACAAATTGATACATTTCAAACCGGCCCAGTGGTATTGATTTGGTTGGGGTTTTTAGCTTTATCAAGAATAGGCAGTCACCGTTCACAACTGAGTATGTCATGGGACTTTGAAGGTAGAAATGACGAGGTCGCCCTTACTGTCATCGTCAAAACGGCCGTTCGGTCAGACTTGGCAGCGAGAGTGAGTTCCCTCGGCGGTTTACAACAAAACCCAAAAATTGCCTGTTTTGAAATTAAGAAAGCCTCGACACTAACAATCGATCTTGTGCCTCTCAAAGGAGCATACAAAACATGAAAATTCTCTCACTCGCGGCCGCTTTGGCAGTTACTGCAACAACATCATTTGCTGGCGGCGACCATGATATGTCGATGGGCACCGTCACGAACTTGGACCGCAAGTCGAATGTGGTGACGATCAACCACGGCCCGCTCAAAAACATCAACATGCCCGCGATGGAAATGGGTTACGCGGTTGCCAAGCCTTCGATGCTGAAAGGCCTTCGCAAAGGCTCCCAGATCCATTTTGTCGTCGAGCAAGTCAATGGCCAGTACATTGTAACAGAGATTATGAAGTAGAAAACGTCATGTTGAGACTCCAGGGCCGTTACTCTGCTGGCCTTTTTGAGGAAATACAATGAGTGCGCCCCTGGAAATCGACGCGTTTACACTTTCCGGTCTTTCCGGCTGGACGCATCATATTGCAGACACATTGGGATTTCACATCAGTGAAAACCCGCCTCACTGGCTACATATGGCGCTGCACTTTATTCTAGTCGTTGCTCCACTGGTTGCTCTATTTGGTTTCCTGGTATTTTTAGCTCAGATTATCAAAAAAGCGGCTCGGAACAGTCTGTTTTCCGATGAAGATCGCGCTGAGTTTGTGCTTGTTCGCAATTTGATAGGATTGCGCTGGCACGAACAGGTTACCGTGATCTTCCTTGGTGTGTTGGCACAGCCAATTCTATATGCGACCCTCGAATTGCCGAAACGCATTGTCAATGGTGCTATCGAATCAAATCATTTTCCCATCGAGATTCTTAGCGGTCAGTATACGCAACTAGAGTACCTCGGGATCTTGTCAGGCCTATATCTTATTACACTGATTGCGAGTGGAGCAATTAAATATTGCATAAATGTCAAAAAGGGGCAGATCGGAGAGCGAACACTTTTGAGGCTTCGTCTGGTGCTTTACCGGGCATGGCGCCGTGCACCGGAAGGACAGCGCAGAACCGAAGTCATCCCACTATCGACGAGCGAAATAGAGCCCATCGGAGGGTTTGCGGGAGAGGTTCTGGCAACACCTGTTTTCCAAGGCGGTACATTTATCACGGTCTTGTTGTTTATGTTCATTCAAGATCCGATATTGGGTGCAGCGGCGATGGCACTCGTCCCTGTTCAGCTGTTCATCATACCCATTTTGCAAAGGTGGGTAAACAAACGGATGAGACTCCGGATTCGTGCTGTTCGCGCATTTGGAGACATTCTTGGTGAGCAAACCGGCGATGTGTCCGGCCGAAACATAACTCGCAGAACACTTTCAGCAGCTCACCGGCTAAGAAACACAAGACTCGACTTGCAGCGCGCAAAGTATTTGCAGAAAGCAATCAGCAATTTTCTAATGTCATTGACGCCCTTTCTACTCTACTCAATTGGAGGTTGGCTTGTCATTGAAGGCCGATTATCACTAGGGGCCTTGGTGGCAATAATTGCAGCCTTCAAAGATTTTTCCAGTCCTTTCCGGGAACTCATTCTCTACTACCAGAATTCGTCCGATGTCAGACTTCGATCAAGAGAGTATGAAAATTTCTTGATGAAATGTGGAAGTCTAACCCATGGGCCGAGCGTGAAGCAGTGGAGTAATCGTCCACAATTCTCTGAAATCGAAGGAGCTTCATGATGCGCTTTGCTCGGCTAGCTTTGGTGATGGGACTAATTTGGTCGACGGTGGCTGTTCTGCCTGCACACGCGGATGGCGTCGAACAGTCCTTGGAAGGTCTTCACGGCATCTACGTGAGCAAACTGTGCGTTGCCAGCGGTCTTCAAGATGGCGACGCTGAGATTGAGATGGTGTTCGAGAACATTTCCGCCGAGATGGTGTTCCTAGATGGTGTCGCATCCGATGTGTCTTTGGGTGGTGAGTTATACTTCAAAGATCTCGTGGGTTCGACGATCACGCAGAATGGATTTGGCGTGGATGAAGGAGAAATACTTGATGTCTCGAGTTCCCACATCGGCGCGCGATTGACTGATCTCAAACAAGATCTCAGCCCAGGCGACCATCCAACTGTTTTCTTGAACTTCAGGCACGGAACGCTGGAGGTCACGGCACATGTATTACCGCGAGGTCAATGCTGACCGTGACCGAGGCACAAAAACTTCTCAGTGGCGTAAACGGAACGTCGATTTGATTCCGTCATCGCGAAGTTGCTGCATCTCACCCTCATCAAACAATCCCCATGGAGATATACAAATGAAAAAGACCACCCTTTTACTCTCACTAGCCGCGATTTCCGCCGCAAGTCTCGTATGGGCGCATGGCGGTGCCACAGGGATCGTAAAGGAACGCATGGACGGCATGGTGGCTATGAGCAAGGCGACAAAGGCGATTACACCCATGATGCGCGGTAACGTCGAATACAATGCCGAAGCTATCCGAGAATATGCACGCACGATCGAGGAACATGCCGGAGAAGCAATGACAAAGCTTTTTCCCGAAGGGAGCGGTGGCATGCCCTCCGAGGCGAAAGACGATGTGTGGACCGACTGGGAGCAGTTTGAAGTTCTTGCCATGCAACTGGAGAGCCTTGGCAAAGGTCTCGGCCAAGCTGCCGAAAATGGCCTGGCGGCATCAGGTTCTGCGGACGGAGCTAGCACTAATATGATGGGGACCGGCGGCATGATGGGCACCGGCAGCATGATGGGCGCGGGCAGCATGATAGACATCGAGATGCTTGCGCAGATGCCAGCCGACGCGGTCTTTGCAAAAGTCGGCCAAGCATGTTCGGCGTGTCATACAAAATTCCGCGCCGAGTCCAACTAACATGAAGCGCTTATCTATTGGCCTTGGCTTGTTTGCCGCCCTTGCGGTGATCGGCTTTCTTGGGCTCGCTGCTTGGCCGATTTCCCGAACTCCGTCGCCTTCACTGGCGACTCTGGACGGCAATGTTCAGAATGGAGCCTATCTTGCGAGAGCATCCGGCTGCATCGCTTGCCATACCAACCCAGAGGGCGGCGCTCCTCTGGCAGGTGGTATAGCTCTGGAGACGCCATTTGGCACATTGTATTCGCCAAATCTAACGACAGATCCTGTTCACGGGATCGGGGATTGGACAATCGACCAGTTCGCAGTCGCGGTAAGGCAGGGTATATCCCCGGAGGGAGAGCCCTATTATCCCGCTTTCACCTATCCGTTCTATGCGGACTTCTCAGATCAGGACATCGCGGATCTCTGGGCGGCATTCCAAACTGTGCCACCGGTGGCGGAACCTTCTGTCGCGCCAAGTATGATGTTCCCGTTCAATCAGCGTGCTGGTCTAAAGTTGTGGCGCGCAGCATTTATGCACGACCCCGATACGGAACCTGTGGAGGGCAAAGGCGATAGTTGGAATCGTGGCAAATGGTTGGTCGAAGGAGCGACTCACTGCAGTGCTTGCCACACACCTCGCAACTTGGCTGGAGGGCGTAAAGAAGAAACTGAGAAGTTCGCGGGTTCAGACTTGATCCCAGGTGGAGGTAAAGCGCCTGCGATCGATACATCTTCGCTTAAAGAACAAGGATGGGATGCGGACAATTTGGCTTATGCATTGAAGACCGGTCTGACTCCATCCGGAGATGCCTTTGGCAACGCCATGGGAGAAGTCGTTTTACATGGAACCCAGTTTCTCAGTGCCGCAGATCTTGCAGCCATGGCCGAGTACTTAATGGATCAACCAAGACAGTGAAGACAGCTGAGGTATTTGATGGGTCCAGTAAAACTTAGTTTCTGCGTTAGTGTACACTTATCAAGCCGATTTTTGACGTTAGCACTGCAAGAGACGTTGGACGGATTTAAACAGAGGGAGCAAGACTGGTTGTCAACGGCGGAGTAAAATTCGGCCATTGTGGCGGAGCAAAAGTCGGCCAGTTTGGGGCGAGCGCCTTGGAGCGT
>NZ_JARCJL010000047.1:0-12065 GCF_028890025.1 Phaeobacter sp. PT47_59 | reverse complement strand
TTGGGCACCACAGCGCCAATCGATCTGGGCCGGGGTCTGACCCTGACCCGTCGCCGGGTCGCAGGCGAGATGCGCCTCGAGCTTTCTGGTGCGGATCGGGGAATGATCGACGGCCTCAAGGCAATGGGGTGTTTCACGGAGATCATCGCCTTCCAGTTGCGGGTGTTCCTGCCGCATGGGGACGGGATCGACACGGGAAGCATTCTGGCCCGGATCGTGGGGCAGGCACCAGATGCCCCCTCAGTGGCAGCAGAATAGGCAAGGGGGGAAAGATCATGACACTCGAAGACATCAAAGCCGCCGTCGATGCCGGGCAGACCGTGCACTGGGCCAATACCGGCTACGTTGTCCACAAGGACCGGGTCGGTCAGTACCTGATCACCTATCAGCCGAACGGTAGCTGCATCGGTCTGACCGACCGGGGCGGGCACGGGTTGAACGGCAAAGAGGCGGAGTTCTTCATCGCGCGATCGGAGGACGGCGCGGAAAATCCGGGCAGCCAATCAAGACCAAACGGGCAGGGGAGGGGCGTAGCACCCGGAGGCGCGGGGGCCTTCCCACTCGTACGGCAGCTCTGACCCGAGGGCGGGCTGAAAGGAAAGCAAGCTTTCTGATTTGTGATCCCTCAAGGGGTCGAGAAAGCAATCCCGGATGCGCTGGCAAGGACGTCAGACACCGGCCAATCCAAAAGGAACCATCCCATGTTCGCAGGAACCCTCACCCGCAATGTCGAGACCGCAGCCGCTCAGTACACCGGCATGATCCATTCGACGCGCTTTGACATCGCCATCCAGCTCGAGGCACGGGCCAAGATGTCCGCGCGCAGCCCGGATTTTGACGTGACGGCCGTCAACAAATCAGGCCGCAAGGTGCGCATCGGCACGGCCTGGAACGAGACCGGCACGACCAGCGGCAACCCCTACATCTCGATGCAGATCGATGTGGGACTCGGCCCGTTCCGGGTCAATGCGGTGCAGACGAAAGAGGCGCGCGCGGCCCAGAGCGGCGAATTCGAGATCATCCCGCTGGTCTCGAACGGCCTGATGAAATCCGGCTCGATCTCGGGCGAGCTCACCGCTATGGACGCTGACAACGCCTTCACCGGCTACATCGCCAACATGATGTTCGATCTGGAGTTCATGCTGATCGAGAACGACTACAAGACCGAGGAGACCCACCCCGACTATCGGATCGAGGTCAGCTCGCCGCGTGGTACGCCGATCCGCGTTGGCTCGGCCTGGATGGCCAAAAGCAGCCGCACGGGCAATGACTACCTGTCGCTTCTGATCAACACGCCCGATGGCGACCTGCGCGTCAACGCCGTGCAGAACGAAGAACAACGCGGCGGCCAGACCTTCTCGATCATCCCGTTCATAGACAGCGGGGAGCAGCCGCAGGATGCTGGCGCGGGGCTGTCGCTGGTCGCCTGACTACAGCAAGAGGCCTGAACAACCGAGCAGCAAGGGGAGCCGTGGTTACACGGTTCCCCTTTGTCTTCGTCGGTATGTTTGTGGGCAGCCCGACACATGACCGTCGTGAGATGTGTGCTTATTCCGCCAACAGTTCCGTGGCCGTCCGCCTAATTCTGGCCTCGACCGCTGAATCGTCCAAGTTATGTTCTTTGGCAATCAACCGAATGGCCCCGTGCACGTCGCCTGGAGCCTTATCAGACTGAAACGGGGCATCCGTTTCGGTGAGAAGTCGTTCTATAGGGATCGTTTCAAGCAAGTTGCGTCCCCGTGGAGTCAGCAGCATCTGTTCGTTGACCGAAAAATAGCAGCCTAGTTCCAAAGCGCGTCTGATCTCCGCCCCCGAAGCGTTGAACCAGTGCAGAACAGGAACACATGTGCGATGTGCCCCCGTTTTCTCGATGACATCAAGCACCTGTTTAGCGGTTCGAACACTGTGAATGCTGATTACCTTCTCGCCGAGCCTTGCACAGAGCGCCATCACGCGTTCGAACACCAATTTCTGGCGTTCGAATGAAGGATAGAACCGGCGACCTGCATCCAGGCCGACCTCGCCGATATACCTGGTCGAGGGAGCGAGTTCTTCGAACTGAGATAGCTCCGATGCTCGTTGCGCGACAAGCTGCGGGTGCATTCCAAGGGCTGCATGCACAAAGCGCCTGGTACGGGCCATCTCAGCATTTCGGGCAAAAGCTTTGGGTGTCGTCGTCACTGCCAGGGTCAGGCATCGCGCGGCCTCGCAACGAGTATACTCAGCCTCCATGTTTTGATACAGGTCGAGGTGACAATGAAAGTCGACAGGACCGGGTCGACTCTCATCACACATGCTTCGCCCTTACGCCCTTTAGGATCTCCGACACCTCGTCCATCCCACGCCGATAGACGTCCACGTAAGCGTCCAGATCGTCATGGTTAAGAGGGCCAGGTTTTTGCACGAGAAACCGCGCACGGCCGGGGTTTTGTCGCAAATTCTCGGCGGCAAACATGAAGGACCTGATGTTCTTTCCGTCGGCTGATTTCGAGTCCAAAATTTCTTTCTTCAGGTCATCAAGAAAATATTGCGTGGTGTCCGCTTCATCCAGCCCTGCAGCGAGTGATGCGCGACGGATCAGGCAAGGAACACAACGCCCGCAATGCTGGGGCGGCGCGCTCTCGAAACGGACCTGTGCAGGGTGCGAACAAGACATCGAGGCCGGGGCCAACTCGGCCAGAAGGTCGCGATCTTTGCATTCTCTGGCCATCTCTCCCTTCGTCTTGAATCGATAGGGGTTTTCCAGCGTCACGTCGATGCCCAGAACTTTGACCAGTTCTGACATTAATCGGATGAAATGCGGATGGGCCGTCCGTGTGCTAAGTGATCCGAGCCTATGGGCGTCCATAGGTACATTCAGCGCGATTAATCCGTTTTCGGGGATGAGCACCTTGTCCGTGGAGGCGACGGCATCGGCCGCAACCACGGCGAGGCTGTAGAAGAGGAAGGAGCGGGCCCTCTGGTTGTTGTCGCTCCCAGCTTCGGCAAAGTCCGACTTTCGGAAGCCGATATAGGCCCGGACGGATTCGAACGCGTCCGCATGGCGTTCCTTCAATACCTCGAGCAGCTGGCGCTGCGCGCTGGACGCCTCACCGTCCCAATAATGGCTGACCAGGAGCGGCCGTTGCCCCGAGGCGAGGAGATCGATCGCGCCGATGAGACTGTCCAATCCGCCCGAGAACAGGCTCACTTGCGTGAAGTCTGTGAGGTCCATCTCTTCGGGTTGTTTCGTGAAGGACTGGAATTCGTCCGGCCGGTGACGGAACGTGAAACTCCAATGATCGCCCGTCAAGAATTGCAGCATTCGGGACAGATGGTCGTGCTGGCGTCGCCAGAGCTCGGGCTCTGCCACGGGAACGCTGAGATCGATCATGCGCGTCCATCCGTCATCGGCGTACCGCTCCCGCGAGACGCCGGTGTCGGCGGCGTACACCGCGGTCGCCATGATCATGAGGTCGACTGCGGCCTCGCTCGGTGTCGCGCCCAGCTTGAAGAGCCGGTCCAGCAGCTGACCCAGTCCCCTGTCGAGATCCCCAAAATTGTCGACCATATCGATAGTGATGTCAGTTGCACCCTCTGGAGGTACGATGTCGGCGCGCCCCAAACGAACGAAGATGTTTCGTCTCATTGCATGGTCTCCAGGACGGCTCCGAGCATGTCGAAGGTATCGGCATAAACCTCGGAAATGCTTCTATCGATTTCGGATTGTGTCGGTTGGGATCCGACATCGAACCGGTTACCAAGCGCGTCCCTGACCCGTCCCTGCGTAAAATCGCGTGTGATCCGCTCAGCCTCCCGGAAGTCGGCGTCGGATGCGGATCCGTGCAACGCGTTCGTGCCGATCTCGTTCAGGACCTTGGTAACCACGCTCCGGGTGATCACATCACACAGGAATTCATCGAGTTGATCGCGAGAAAGCTCATCGAATGCGCCTGGATCATCTTCCGCGACCTCTGCGATCGCTTCGAGCATCGCGTCACGGGCGATCGATTCATCGATCGTCCCACCATCGGGACAGATTACCTCCGCGACGGCTTCGAGGACCTCCGCGGCCGGCCGACCCGCAAGGTCTTGAAGATCAAATCGGGCGAGCGCCGCCTCGGCACCTTCGTTCGCGACGGCGCTTGCGAGCCCGGCGACACCTGACGCCACCCGAGTGGAGTGAGGCATTCGGCGTGCTGCCCCGGCACCGCCCCCCGCAGCGCTGACGTAGCCTTTCAGTGCCCGTCCGAGCGACTTGCTACCGCCACCGTTCGTAAAACGGGTGAATTGGCCGCGTGGATAGGTGAAATTGCCGCCGGGAGTTTCCACGTTGGGCGGCGTCTGCGCTGCGCTCAGCTCGTCGCCCTCACCAGGGGTCGGTTTTTCGGTCTCAGAACTATCGCTTCCGGCCTGATCTGACCCTTCATCGCCACCGCCCATGCCCGGATCGACGTCGTCGACCCAATCCGGAACGAGGCCGGACGCGGGTCCACCGTATGAGTTCGAAGTCCCCATTACCCTTTTTCCTTCCCACGGCCAAGTCGTCCACCGCCCGCAGCGAGCTGGAGCGGCTTGTTCTCATCAAGTTTGGTCCAGCCCTCTTTGAGTTTGGCAAACTCTCGTTTGGCTTCCGCTCCGGTGAAGATCTTGTCCCAGCCCGTGGCTGCCCATGGCCCTAGCTGACCGCTTGGCAGGTCCGCGAGAAGGCGAACCGTAGGGGTCTGGAGATTGGCGGATATTTTGCAAAGCTCCGCAAGGCCTTCGATGCCACCAGGCCGCTTCTTCAGATCTGTTGCAGCCCTGATCCTTGCGGCCACCACGTCAAAGATCTGCTCGATCTCTCCTGGCGTGAGCTTGGCGATTTCTACTGCCGCTGCGCGCGCGCCTAGGGTACTGCCGCAAAGCTTCTCGATCCAGTCCTCTTTCAGAGCGAGATTGGATCCTGCGGTGAATAGCGCCTTGCGATCTCGGGACACGAACAAATACGGACGCAGATCCTCGTTCGCGAGCGCGGGTGCCACCAGAGCCCATCGTCTGACCCATTCGCTCGCAAGAAGGTCGTCCTCCGGGAGTCTCTCCGTTTGACCCCGGCCCTTGGCGGTGGCCGGTTTTTTGGATTTTTCGGGCTCTTCATCATCTTTGCGCAGCGTCTGCTCGAGTGTCGCAACGGTTATGGAAGAACCGCTAACAGCGGCCTCGGCCTCGAGGCGTTCGAAGAAATCGGCCTTGAAACGTTCAGCGAGCATCAGCTTGGCGAGGACCGCGGGGTTCACATCGTCACCGATCCCGCGCGCGTCCGCGATCGCGAGACGGAGATTGAGCGTGTTCAAAAATCTCTTGATCTGCCTCGGGTTGCCTTGAGCGCCTTCAGCGAGCGGCAGCGCGAGTTGATCGGCGAGAATGAGCGCATTCTCCAGCTCCGCCGAGACCGCACCGAGACGCTCTTCGATCACACCGCGGCTCAGCCCGTTCCCGTCCCAGGGACGTCTGAGCGCTTCGCGACCCAGGTCGAGCAATGTGTCGAAGGGGGCCGAACCGGTGTCGAGCGAGCTACCGGCGACGAGAAGCGTGAGATAGATTTTGGTCTCGACGTATCCCAGTGGCGGTAGTCGGAACGGCACCTGAATAAGCTTTTCGAGGTAGTTCCGGGCATAGGTCGACGGGCCCGATGATAGCGGCAAGTCCGGGAAATGGGACCTCACGGCGTATTCGATCATTCCCTCGTCGGCGGCGATGACAAAGGCCGCGCCGGGAACGAACAGGAAGAGCCGTATCGCCTCAAGTGTCTCGATCGCCGTGGCGGGAAGGCATCTGTCCAGATCGTCAACAACAACGACGAGGCGATCAATGTCCGCGGCCGCGAGCAGTTCCTCGAATTCCTCCCTGAAGGCATGAATATGGGCAGGCAAGGTTTCGGCTTCAGGGTCGTTAAGACAATCTGTGACATCCTTGACGTACCCTGTCATATCGCCAACCGTCAGTTCTTCGCCACCGGCCAAAAGCTTCTTCCCCTGTTCCATGAGTCCGCCGAGCATGTCCGGGGATGGGATGCCGGTAAGTCCGGTCAGGGCGAGGCCACCCGCCTTGGACGCGACTTTCATGAGATCGACGCGCTTAAGCAGTTTTTTGGATGCGTCTTTCAGCTTGGTGGTGAACGCCCGATCCCTCTGCAATTGCTCTACGATCGTTTCGATGATGACGGTCTTTGCGTCTTCGAGGCCCTGGAACAGCCAGCCGTTGAACCGGACGACGGATGTGCGATCGTCCTCCGAAAACGCGTCCTCCAGCATGAGCAACACGCTCGATTTTCCAGCACCCCAGTCCCCATGGACGCCGACCGTGAGAGGTTCGTTCCCAGAGTCTCTGATCACCTTCGCGACCGTCGCGGAGACGGCTTCCGAGTAGATCATGTCGATGGCGGTCTCGTTATCTGGAATAATCATGAAAGTCATTTCCGTAGGATTTCGAGGTTTCAATAATTGTCGATTGCGCGCAGCTTTGCCGCCTCGTCGCTGGCCGAGTGATTAGTCGTAAACCGGCAGGCTTGCCCGATCTATTGGTCTTCTTTCCTCGTTCGGTTCTCGTCATAACAAGTCTCGAACCGGAACAAATGCTTGGTTGGTTTCAGCGGCGCGTCGCAGCTTTTCGTCAAGCACGTCGATCAAAGAGAGGCGGTTGTGAACGACCTGATGCAGATCCAACCCATCAGCACAGATTATATTTGTGCGTCTACCCGTCCCGAAAGCCTTGAGGCCGTCTTCGGAGAAGCCCGAATTACTGATGAAAAGCCCGCGCGCCCAAGTCGCCTTGCCTGAGACCTTTCCCGAAAAGGTTAGCAGATCGGATTGTCCCGTGCGGCCAGCCTGCCATTTGGCTTCCACGAGGTATGTTTCGCCGTGCAACTTGAAGCTTCCGTCTATCTGTTCGCCTGTCAGTTTGAAAGGCGCTCGCGGCGTCAGACCATACGCGGCGAAAAGTTC
Source organism: Phaeobacter sp. PT47_59 (assembly GCF_028890025.1). NCBI lineage: Bacteria > Pseudomonadati > Pseudomonadota > Alphaproteobacteria > Rhodobacterales > Roseobacteraceae > Phaeobacter > Phaeobacter sp. PT47_59. Next base: position 5,103 of record NZ_JARCJL010000047.1, on the reverse strand, counting down.
GGTTAGAAAGCGCTCATATTCAAAGCCGCGCCGCTGAGGCGGGTGTTCAAACAGGCCGATCAGGCGCGCCGATAGCGTGTGCGCTAACTCGTCCGAAAGCGTGGCCTTCTTCGGTTCCGGAGTCGCCTCCGGCTCGGTTTGGGCTCCCGCCAGTGATTCAAGAAACGTGGGATCGTTTAGTTCGGGCACCTTTATCGACAGACGCAAAAGGAGCGCGTTCAGACGATCTACTTCCGCGCGGGTTAGCGGCTCGCCTTTACCTCTGCGCCAAGTCATCGATTGCCGGACGATCGCCAACATCAACGCGCTGAGCTTGTGTCGCCGTTGACTAAGGGTTGACGACAACATTTGAACAATGGCCGGACGCTTGCTCCCTCCGGTCCACAAGTCCTCGCATTGGACTTGTGCTGCTGCCAATGGGAATGCGGTCCGGGAGTTTCCGCTCCCAGGCAAGAAGTTGTAGAGAAGGTCCGCGAGATCCTCGACGCATTGTTCCTCGACGAGATTCATGAGCGACCCCACAGGCATGAGAGCGGAGCAGCGAACATGTTTTCGCCGAACGGTACGACCCGGTCATGGTCGTAGAGTATCATGCCTTGGGCGAATTTCTTGCCGCAGGCGTCCGCTAGTTTTCGCATTCCCGAAAAATCACTCGCCGAAACGGTGGCGGACGACTTCACCTCGATCCCGACGACCTCACCTCGTCGGTTCTCCAATACGATGTCGACCTCGTTCTTGTCCTTGTCTCGGAAATGCGAGAATGTGCACCGCTGTTCGCTCCACGTCGCGATCTTCCGCAACTCACCGAACACGAACGTCTCCAGGATCGCGCCAAAGCTCGTTTTGTCTTTTTGGACTACATCTGGCGAAATATCCCGCATTGCTGCCAAGAGGCCCGCATCGAAAAAATGGAGCTTGGGCGACTTGGTCAGGCGTTTTAGACGGTTCGTGAACCAGGGCTGCAGGGTGTGAACGAGATAGAGGCTCTCGAAAACACTCACATACTTTTGTGTGGTGACATGATTGAGGTCTATGCTGGCACCGATGCCAGTATAATTGACTAGCTGTCCTGAGTGCTCGGCAAGCACCGACATCAGTTTCGGCATGATGGCAAGTTGTTCGATCTGGGCCACGTCTCGGACGTCGCGCTGGACGATCGCATCAAGATACCCGTGATACCAATCCTGCTTTCGCGCCCATCGCACTCGACCGAGCGCTTCTGGATACCCTCCGGAGAGGACGTTTTCAACGAGGTCGTCACCGACAATCATGTGGTCAGCCGTCGGCATCTCCCGCGCAAAGGCCCGATCAATGAACCCCGATTTCGTCCCAAGGATTTCTGCTTGCGAGAGTGGCAACAATCGAACGACCTCCATTCGGCCGGCAAGGGAATCCGCCACTTTGGGAATGGTCATGAGATTGGCCGAACCTGTTAGGAGGAACCTCCCCGGTGTCTTGTCGTCATCGACCAAGTTCTTAATGGCGAGTAGAAGGTCGGGTGCGCGTTGGATTTCATCGATTACTGCGCGGTCCAATCCGCGGACGAAACCGACCGGATCATCGATCGCCGACCGCAATACGTTGGCATCGTCCAGTGTCAGAAAGGGTGTCTTGTCCGACGCGATTTCGGTTGCAAGTGTCGTTTTACCGGATTGACGCGGCCCCGAGATGAGGACCACGCGGGTGTCGGACAGCGCCTCTTCCACTCTAGCCTTGGCAAATCTTGGGTACATCGCCGCGCGACTCCTTTTGACCGATTGAAAGTACGTCTCCGACCAATTGAAAGTCAACCACCGACCAATTGAAAGTTGAAGTCCGACTGAATGAAAGCCTACAACCTCGAGCTCGCGAGCCTAACGTGTTGGCGACAATCCTGCCTTCTTTGGAACACTGTTCGCCGGTTCTGCGAGACTTCGAGTAAATCACCTCCGTCGTGCCGCGCGATCTCTAGTAGGAAGCGCGAGCACCTGATCCTCTGCTTAGCAACCAGCCTCACGGCCTCCCCCGCTCGGCTTCGCGTGTCGCAGGGGAGAATGGCCCTTCAGTCCGTCGCGCATTCGGCCATGCGGCCTCACCGCGGCGTCGCACCCAGGCCCCCGGTTTGCCCGCCTCGCGAGCACGTCCCTCCCCGGCCGCTCCGCCGGATTGCGCTCTGGTCTGTTTTGGCCTGAGGCCAAAACGATCCCGCCGCTCCATCCGTCTCCCGCGTCCGGTCGGGCCGTTTGCCTTCTCGGGTCGGGCAAACCTACCGTCAAAACACACACACATGAGCGCGGAAGCATATCCTCCGGATGGCCCCCAAATCAGCCCGCGTCAAGGATCGCAAAACTTTTCGGCGAGGACGGGGCCTGTGGCTTGGGGCGGTCCCGTGCGTGAGGGCGCGCATGTGTCAGTTGCTGCACGCAGAAAACTTTTGCGCCCGGCAAGCCGGCGGCTGCGCCGTCCCTGACCCGGGCAGATTCGGAAACCAGGCATTCGGCCATGCCCCCACACTCACGTGGTGGCCTTGGAACCGAACACTGGAGACCAGACATGGCTTACGACACCGCAAACACCTACGAGACCATCGAACTTTTCGGGCTGACCGAGAAGGACGCGCAGCTGCCGATCCCGGAAGATCACATCCTGACCGACCGCATCATCCGCGAAAGCTTCGAGGCATTGCTCGGGCAGCTGCGCGGGACCGGGCTTGAAGCCGAAATCGAACCGCTGGCCCATGGGCTCGCGACGATCCTCCAGCGCCGCAAGGTGGCGCTCGGCAAGGAGGTCGACCGCACCGCCGACAAGATCGGCGCGCTGGCAAAATCTCACGACGGATCGGAGATCGCCGAGACCGCGCTCGAAGAGGCGCAGGCGCGCTTCCTGCAGTTGCGAGAGATCGTCAGCGCCATCGAGGTGATGAGCGAGGCTGCGGCGGAATGCTACGAGATCGAGACGGGCCACGCCTTCATCCCGGCAGCCGGGTCGCGCGCAAGCGTCCGGGCGCAAGAGACCGGCGCGGTCTTCGAGGCGCGGCAGCTCTTGGAGCAGCACGACCGCGAGACCGCCGAGAAGTCGAAAGTCGAGGGTGTTCCCCTGATCGTCTCAGGCGCTACCGACTGGACCGATGTCGATGTGATCTTCAACACGCTCGACAAGGTTCGCGAACGGATTAAGCAGAACCGCAACCAGGAGATCTTCCTCTGCCACAAGGGTGGCAAGCACGGGGCGGAGATGATCGCGGCTCGGTGGGCCCGGGCACGCGGGGTAGCGCAGGCGCGCTTCGATCCGCGCTGGTCCGCGCACGGGCGGGCGGCACCGTTCAAGTGCAACGACGAAATGCTGGACGACAAGTTCGCGGCGACGGGGGTTGTACTCTTCGGCGGCAACGGGGTCGCGCTGAACCTCGGCCAGAAGGCGGAAGCGAAAGGCCTGACGGTCATGCGGGTTGCTGACCCGGCGAAGAAGACGTCGCAGGATTGAAGAGAGGGGGTCGCGCTTGGCGCGGCCCTTTCGTCATGTCTCATGGCGGGTGCGGTCGGTTACGCGTGATCGGCAGTCTGCGGCGGCCAGCACCGTTATCCCTCTACCCGGTCCGTCAGAGTGCGGCCCATCCGCATCGGTACGGGCTGGGGATGGTGCGCACCTCGCACATCGTCAGCATCGCAAGACACGAAGGCTCGAAACGTCGCACTTGAGGCTAAAGACTTGCGCGTCCCTCGGGTGGTGTTTCGGAATATCGCATCCACGCGGGCGGGCTCCGTCAGCACCCCGGCCAGGCTTGGCGGGACGCGGATGGCGGCGGCTGCGTGATGGCATGGGTCATCCGGATCACTCCTTTTTGCTATGCATGTGGATCGCACAGGGTCGGCCCGTTCGTGCCCTCAGCTTACGCTTCGGCAAGCACAAATACGGCTTCCACGGCTGGCCGCGGACCCTCCGCATTTGCGCTTGCGACCGGGCCTCTTGCCCCCGTGCCGGGTGATCCCCATCGCAACAAGGAGTAATCCATATGACCAACCACTACGTCGCCACCGTTCCCGTCAAGTTCACCGATACCGATGGCCAGGAGCGCACCCGTTTTCAGCGCGTGGGTGCGATGTTCCGCAACACCCGCAACGGGGATGGCTCGGAGTTCTTCAACCTCAAGCTCGACTTTCCGGTCGCGGTCTCGGAGCTGGTGATGTTCCCACCGAGCGCAAAGGATCCCCAGGACTAAATCCTCTGACGAGGATGGGCCGCCCCAGGACGATCTTGGGGCGGCCCGATCCCTGTTCCAGGGATGCCGGGTCCGGCGGGGGTGATCGCCGCCAGCGACCCTTCTTGGTGCCGTTCGCTGCGCGTTCAACGGACGCACTCCCCCCGGAATGATCAGGCCGCGACAGACCGGCCAGTCAGCCTCAAGGGGGCCATCCATAAAAACCTATCGGCCAGGGCCTCCCGGTTTTTGCGGCAGAGATTTGGGTCCCCAAATCTGGCCCTCCTTGACCCTGCCTGTCCGCCCTGTCGGTGGGGTTTTCGCCCGCCCGCGGTTTCGTCCGAACACATGCGTGTTCGGCCAGACCCTCGGGCGGTGCTGGGGAAAGGGACCCATTGGACAGGTGGGTCGCCCGGTGGTGAGGGCGGCAGAGCCGCGTCCCTGCGGGCCGCGGGGGAAGCGGACACCAAGGCTGCCTGAGACTGCATGCAACGTAAGTATATAATTGACAGTTAGGTATATTATCGTAAGGTGGGGCAGCCTTGGTGGAAGGTGGCAGGAAATAGGGGGTCTTTCTTCGCATGTCGCGCTCAAAACGTCTCACCGATGCGGACCGCATGGAGATCGTTCGCGAGGCTGCGGAAGGTGTGACAACATCGGTGCTTGCGGAGCGGTTCGGCGTGTCGCCGCGAGCGATCCAGTACACTCTGAAAGCTGATGCCGAGCGCCAGAAGGATGCCGCGATCCCGGTCTCCGCGGTCAGTGTGAAGGTCACGGCTGCGGAGCTTGTGGCGCTCGACGAGGTGTTGGCGAAGGCGGGGATCGAGAGCCGGGCAGAGGGTCTGCGGCGGTGTGAACGGCGGAGCAATACTCGGCCACGGTAGCGACGGCATAGTGTTGTCGCGGGCGGCGTAAAAGTCGTCCAC
>NZ_JARCJL010000046.1:0-12134 GCF_028890025.1 Phaeobacter sp. PT47_59 | reverse complement strand
GCCACGGCAGGACGCCGCGCTCGATGATGCGGATGATTTCGTTTGTGATGACCTCGGAGGCATCGAATTTGGGCGTGGGGGATCGGGCCATGGCTGGCCTCCTTTCGAATGTTTGTGAGAGGGAGTGGTGATCAGATTGACTGACGGGGCCGCGGATCGTTGACGATCCTCGCGCCGAGCCGCTCGACCGTGTCGATGTAGGTGGTCAGCGAGACGCACCTGCCGGCACCTGAAAGGTCAGGATCGACAGATCTGTCCCGCGCCACCCGCGGCAAGTTCGCGAATGCGATAACATCGGTGACGGGTCGGATATCGATGAACGGGGTCCCTCGTGCGACCGCAAGAGCGGCCAAGGGAAAGCGTTCGATCGGCGCGAAAGTCGACACTGTGGTCCAGCCGAGATGAAGGAACGTCCCACCCTCCCCGCAGATCACATGCGCGTTTGGCAATAATGCCGCCTGCCTGAGGTAGCCAAGATCGCGCAGGACGGTCTCGCGCTCGAGTTGCCGCGATAGCGCCGTCTGGCCAGTTCTGCGCAGCTCTCTATGCCGCCACCAGGAGGCGGCGGTTGTGCGGAGCACGCGCAAGACACCTGTTTCCATTAGAATGCCCTTCATTAGGAAAGACAGACCGGAATCCGGTCCGGACCCATCCGAGGGACCCCAAAGGCCCTCATCCGTCAGTCACAAAACCCGAAGGACACTTTTACTTTTCAGCAGCCAACTGGTCCGGGGTAACGGCCGAGGGTCCGACACCACCGCGGACCCCAGTGACGGCATGCAGTAAGTGGCGGTTTCGATCCAAGATCGGCAAGCCATATCGGCAACTCCGGCCCGACTGCTGCAGTCTTTCTCATATTATCAATAGCTTATCTGACGTTCTCGATCGGCAAAAGCGCTCCAACGGTGACCTCTCAGGCCCAAAGATCAGGATTTGCTTCGTTCAGAGCACTGCAGCGTTACGGATAAGCACGGGAAACGAAGGCGCAGCGCCTCCTGTCAGCTTGAATTTCAGCGATGTTGCCGCTATATACCGTCAGTATCACCGTAGGAGCATAGATCATGCACATCACGAACTTTGCTGAAGCTGGGCAATTCGAACCGCGCAAGATCGCCGCGGTGCTACGCACATCAGCAGAAGAGATCGCATTGACCGTCGGCTTGGGCAAAGACGCGTTGCAGAGGCGAGCCCGCATCGGTTCGGACAAGACGCAGCGCCGCCTGCGCGAATTGGTAGAGGTGCTGAACAAAGTTGAGCCCCGCTTCGGCTCGGAACTGATGGCCTATGCATGGTACCGGTCAGAGCCCCTGCCCGGCTTTGATGGCCGGACAGCCATGCAGCTGGTGCAGGAAGGCAAAGCTCAGCAAGTTCTGGAATACATCGATGCGGTCGATGCGGGCGTCTTTGCCTGATGCCGCTGAAAGATGGACGCTACACAGGGCCACTCTATCGCGCCCTGAACCCGGTCTATGCGCGTGAACCTCTGTCCGGACGAGGCGCTGAACTCTATGGAGGGCGCTTTAACGCCAAGGGCACCCCTGCCCTCTACACCTCGCTGGATCCCGCGACCGCTCTTAGAGAAGCCAACCAGGTAGGCAGCCTGCAACCCACGATCCTGGTGTCCTACAAAGCCGACCTTGGGCCTATTTTCGATACCCGCGATCAGGACAAGCTCGAACGGTATGGTGTGACCGAGGCGATGCTTGCCGACTCTGCATGGCGCATGAAGATGCTCGATGGCCAATTGGTACCGACACAGGAGCTAGCACGCGCCCTTATAGCAGATCGGTTTGCGGGGCTTCTGATCCAAAGCTTTGCGAAGGGTGCGTCATCAACGGACTTCAACATCGTCCTGTGGGCCTGGACTGCCAACAAGGGTTCTTTGGAAGTGGTGGATGACGAAAAGCGGCTGTCGCGCATGTGAGTTGTGAGACTTGGTGCCGGATCTGTCCACCGCGGTGGACATCGGCGGGTCGGAGGTACATGGATTGACTGTGTAGTATCGCCCTAGTGGAATTTGGCTCTGTCGCTTTGATGCATGTGGCGAGACCGCGCGTCTTTGGACTAGTTGATGGCCAGACGTCCACCGCGGTGGACACTAGGCGGTTTGCATAGCAGTTTTGGATAGACGCTTGATCAAAGCCACTGGATCAAACTGGTCTTGACGTTGGCCCAAGGTGATACTGTGAAAGTACGCTCCAAAATCCCTGATGCGTTGTCCAAGTTGTAGCATGATGAAGATCGCGCATGACGCTTTCTGAGCTCCTACTGCATTCTTGGCTTTCTCAAATGTTTCTGGGTGAATCCCCATCATGGGTGCAAGAGTTCGAGCATGGTTTTCAATGTCCAACCAGTCTCTAAGTCTCTCTGTGGAGAACGATGTCGCTTGATCGCAGACTGAGGTTAGCAAGTCTGGTTTCAGAGCTTCATTGCCTGTGTTGCTATCTAAATCTTTTTTTTCTTCTTCAGACATAGATTGGTGCCGGACAGTTTGTCCGTCATTGGCGGGCAACTCCACAGTTTCTGGTGGGTTATCTGGGGTATACAAAGTCTGGCATTCTTTGTCCGTGTCGGCGAGCAGCGCGTGGTATTCGGTAAGGCTCAGCTTCCTGCGTAGAGCTCTCCGTGCGTGGTTGATGAATGTGTTGCTGGGATCATGCTCTTCCAAATGGGCGAGCTTTGTCAGGATCTGTTTGCGGACAAATATCCGATCCCGCCGGTTATTTTCCATCTCATGTGCGATGGCGATAAGCTCGCTCGCACGTTGGAGGAGGGGGGTTAGAGACAGTCCATAGCTGATGCATTCCCCGCTGGATGAGCGAACGCGGTAGCGCTTTCTGTTCGAGCTGTCATTGCGTTTGATGAACCCGAGTTCGACGAAGCGGTTGATGTGCCTGCGGAGTGTCCGTTCGTCGATTCCGCCGACGCGCTGGCAAATCGAGTCGTTGGACGCGAAAACCGTTTCGCCATGGCCGGGCTTCAAGAAACTGAGCATGGCTTGAAGTGTTTGGATATGGCCAGGACGCAGACCGAATACGCTACGTGCATCTCTTAGTGCCCTGAAGATGGTCCAGATGTCGGTTTCAGCCGCAGAAATTGAGCCGCGTGATGCATCAGCATCAGCGGTTCTGATCGATAGTTTTGTAAATGCCATGGTTTCTTCACGACGACCGTTCGGCCCACAACTTCCCAGTCTCTTCCCGAGATTTCGCTCAGAAAAAGGCAATAAAAACCCGTCCACCGAATCGGTGACTCTTGACCGGTTTGCTGGAGGTTGCTACATCATGAGTGCTAATCGAATGATGAGGGCTCTCCAGGGGAAACTTTGGGGGGCTCTTTTCTTTCTGGTCTTCGCTTTTCTCCTCTGCTCGAGTTACTCTGTGTGGCTCGGGGCTTAGGACCCAGAGCCGCTCTCATTCCGCCACTGTTCGAAGAGCTTCAAAAGCGCTGCCTCCGCGCGCTCTTCGATCCATTGGCCGAATTCTGGGTTGTCCTTCTTGGTGATCTTGATAGCGATCGTTTTCTGGTCGACTGTCAGCGTTCCCACAGAGCTACCGTCCCCATCTTTGACAACGGACGTTAGGCTGCGGTTGGCTTGCTTCTTGTCGCTACGCGCCTTGTTCGAGCAAGCCGAGTAGACTGCCTGAAACTTATCCGCGCTTGGAGTGTCGTCGGGCAGGGCGGCGATCACCTCTTTGGCTGTGTTCACCAGATCTATCTTTTTCGACAAAGCGGCCAGGTCACCCCATTGCCGTCGTCCGATGCCATGTGCCGGCCCGATCAGCTGTACAAGCCCTTCTGGCAGTTGCTCTATGACGACGCGATGATTGGACACGCCCTGCCGTGTCAAGCCGAGAGCATCCTGAATGACGTTTGGCTTGTAACCTGATTCCTGCATCTCTTTGATAAAAAGAGATTTCTCAATGAAAGACGGGTCTAGTCGGAGGTTGTTCTCTTGGCCCTGTGCGATCAGAGATGCGTCGTCATCCAGGCTTCGAACGATCGCCTTGACCGTTCCGCCGACCATGCGGATCGCTGCGAGCCTGCGTCGTCCGTAGATGATACGGTATCTGTCCGGTTGCGCTGATGGACGGACCATAATTGGTACTTGTTGCCCATGCTTGCGAATGCTTTCGGCCAACTCATCAATACTGGAATCCTCCAGCACCAACCGATCGCGCAGACCATCCATGTCAATCTGATCGGGCTCGATGTCACGGATCGAATTCGCGGTAATCTCGCGCAAAGAGTCGCGCAATCCGCCAACAGATCCTGGCAGTTTTGCTGCTTTTGGCGGGGTAGGGGAGGGGGCCGCGCTCTCCTTCTCGTCCTTTGGAGGCTGATTGAAGATATTTCGGGCCATCAGCGACGCCCCCATGCCATTTGGATTGTCTGTTCCAACTCATCTCCAACGCCATTCACGCTGGTCAGAGCGCGATCAATCGTTTTTCTAATGAATTGGCTCGGATCAACTTCGTAGACGGTTTGCTGGGTCATACCGGCGTCCGAGATTGCTGTAGATTTCAGCATTGGCTCAGTCATGACCTGTCCGGCCAAGATCGATCTCAGGTAGCCCGCCATCTGGGTCTGAGGCCCGTCCGACGGCTCGTATCTCGTGATCAAGAACTTTACGAAGTCCCATGTAACGCGCCTGCCAATGGCTTCTTCGACAGCCTTTACCGTTTCCGAAGCAAGTTTCAGGAACTGGCTCATTGAAGCAATGTCGAGCATGCCAGGCACGACCGTTACTAGGAGTCCCGTCGAGGCTGCCAACGCCGTTAGGGTCAGAAAGCCAAGTTGAGGTGGGCAGTCGATCAGAACGATGTCGTAATTCGCCTCTACTTCCTCAAGCGCTAAGGCAAGACGCTCCGCAAATATGGGTTGCACCCGGCGGGCGAGGGCGTTTGCCGTCTCAGTTTCGTATTCCGAGAGCATCAGGCCCGCTGGGACCATATCGAGCTTATGGAAGTAGGTTTTTTGGATGACGGCTGAGAGCGGAACTTGTTCCTCATATCTCAGGGCATCATAGATTGTGCCGCCTTCGGCGAACTCGAGCTCTGGCCGAAAGCCGAAAAAGGTGGTCAAACTTGCCTGCGGATCGAGATCCAAGACCAACACTCGGTAACCTCGCAAAGCATACCGTTGTGCAAGATGGATCGTTGCTGTTGTTTTTGACGATCCGCCTTTGAAATTGACGACAGATATCACCTGGAGACGATCGCCTTCACGTCGACCGGGGCGGTAGCTTTCTGCGTTCTTTCCGGTGCGCCCCAGAATGTCGCGCAGCTTATCGATCTCTTGGGCTGTGTAGAACCGGTGTCCGCGGTTGTCTGTATGAACTTCCGGGAAGCTGCCGTCCTTGTGCCGGTTGCGCAGGTTAGATGTGCTAACGCGCAGGAGGCTGGCAACTTCGGTAGAACTGAATCGGCGCAGGGACTTTCGTTCTTCGGGCTCGAAAGCGATCTTCATCTGGCGATCCAAAGATTCAGCCAGATTGTCGGCAAATGCTCCGATGTCGGAAGAGCCTATGCCTTGCGCGTATCCAACGTTACGATCATCCATGTCCTGCCGCCCACTCTCGGCCTCTGTTGAGGCTCTTGGTCATTCTGACGGTGTACAGCGCGACTGACGCGTTTTACCGTCAGAATGGGAATGCCACGATCAAGTGAGTCCGGCAAGAAGAATCTAGATGTAGTGTGAAAGTTATCCACAGCACCAATACGTACAGTCACATCAAGATAACTGCAAGTTGTTGATTTTATGGTGATAAATCCAAAAGACCGTGCTTCAAGCCATTCATGGGGATTGTTTGGATGGTATTGGCTAAACCCATGCAACCAATGGCACAATTGACCTTCTGACGGTGTTTAGAGCGATAGATTCAGCTGTTTGAGCCTCTGCTAGTTACAGTTGGGAGTGAGCCGATTCTGATGAAATTAGGCCAAGCCGCTCCGCTCGTTCGAGCAACATTTTGACCGAAGACGGCTGCCAGCTGGCACGACCTCGAGGGGTCCGTTCGCGCATCGACTCTAGCCGATCGCAGATCGCCTGCAGCGTGATTTCGGGGTCCGCGCCTTTGATCGCTGCGACGATGGCCGGCAGGCGGTCATCGGTTTCGCGGCGTCCGGCGCGGCCAAGCACCTCGGCAGGAAGGAACCCGTCGCGCACATATGCCTTCACAGCGCGGAGCAGTCGGCCTTGTGTCCAATGGTGATCTGGGGGCAGGGGGGCATTGATAATTCGCAGCACGTCTTCCCAAGCCATATCGGGGCGCAGGCGGCGCACATGAGGCACCCAATCCTGCGCGGTCTCGTTCAGGCGTTCCATATAGCCGTCCTGCCGTGCCAGCCGCACCTTGCGCAGCGCGGCGGGATCCTTGGCGCGTAGCCCTGGGTTGCCGCCTACGCGCCCTTTGGCGCGCGCAGAGGCAAGCCCGGCCTTTGTGCGCTCGCGGATCAGAGCGCGTTCGAACTCAGCCGCAGCGCCCAGAACCTGCAACGTGAACTTGCCCTGGGGCGAGGCAGTGTCGATCGGGTCCTGGAGCGAGCGGAAGAACGCCCCCTTTCCCTCCAGTCTTTCGATCACCTCCAGCAAGTGCGACAGAGATCGCGCAAGCCGGTCGATCCGCACAACGACCAGCGTATCGCCGCTCTGGACGCGTTCGAGCACGCGTGCCAGCACCGGTCGCGCGCGATTGCCGCCCGAGGCGTGCTCTTCAAAGATCTCGGCGCATCCCGCAGACTGCAGGGCCTCAGACTGGGGCAGGGGGGTCTGATCCTCTGTGGAAACACGGGCGTAGCCTATCAGGGGCATGAAAACGGGCCGTTTGCAATTTTATGTATCATCAATAAACGACCGAATGACCGCGCGATCAGAGCCCCGCGGCCTTTGTCAGGTTCACGCGGAACCGATCGCGGCGGCGCTGGTAGCGCCGGGTCATCTCGGCCGAGACGTGGCCGAGTTGCTTCTGGACGTAGCGCTCGTCTACTTCGGCGGAGCTAGCGAGACCTGCGCGCAGGGAGTGGCCTGAGAAGAGAGCGAGGCGGTCTTTCTCGGGCAGCTCTGATCGGATGTCCGCGTCCAGCACGGTGCGTTTGATCAGGCGCGCCACATGTTTGTCGTTCAATCTCGTCTCCGTGGCACGCTTGCCGTCCCGCGAGGTCCCGACGAACACGGGACCGAAATCGATCTTCCCAAAGTGCAGCCACTGTTCCAGCGCATGCACCGGGCAGGTCTGATCGCTGGAGCCGCGCCCGATCTCCACTTCGCGCCATCCGGTTTTGGCGTTCAGTGTCAGTACTGCGCCGTCGTCGAGGATCTCGATCCAGCCGCCGCTGTCGGGCGTGTCGTCTTTGCCGAAGTCGAGGCTGACGATTTCCGAGCGTCTGAGACCACCGGCATACCCGATGAGAAGAATAGCCCGATCCCGCAACCCGCGTAGATCGAAGGGAAGGGTGGCGACCATGGCGAGGATGTCCTCCGGCAAGATTGCCTCTTTCTGCACCGGAGGGCGTGCATGCTTGCGTTTGATGCCCGCGAGCACGGTGGCGATGTGCCGGTCCTTGCGATCCAGCGTGAACCCGCGTTGCCCGTAGTTCCAAGCAAGCCCCGACAGACGACGGTCAATGGTCGAAACGGATAGGGCAGGGGCGCCGCTCGTCGGCGCCGCCAGGTCGGTCAGGTAGAGCCCGATCATCTCCGGCGACGGGGGAATAGGCTCTGTCCCCTTCAACCTGCACCATCGCGCAAAGTGCTTCCAGTCGGTGGCGTAAGCCTTGTTGGTGTTTTCGGCCGTCGAAGCTTTGGCGTAGTCTCGCGCAGTGTCGACCAGCCGGTCCAGTGTCCCGGAGCCTGCCACATGGGCGGGGAGGGCGATCGTGTCGCCGTCTGTAGGCATTCTCTCGTCGCGCTCATTGCCATTCTTCGTGTCATGGGACGCTGAGTGCGATTTCTCGGCATTTGCGGGCTTGTTTTTGGGCATTTTGCTCATGTTTCTGAGCATATCGCAGTAATGTCCGATAATGCAAACTTATTGGACATAGTTAAAGAGTGCAGGGTATGGCGCTTATGTCAAAAAACTTTAGTCAAAAGCGCCGCAATGACACGCGCAGGTGACTGTTTTCCCCAGCCGCTCCCTTTTGCTTCTCCGGGGCGGCGTTACAGGCTTGGAGCGAGCAGCCGGTTTTGGGGATTCAATATGTGATCCCTTACTCGATTTGTGTCACAAGACCCAATACTACTGCCTTAAATTAGAAAGATCATGATCGTGCGTTTATTAGGCTGATGGACAAAAAAACGTCGGATACCTCTCAGCGGGAGATGCGCAATGAACAGGCGCTATCTACCGATCATCTGTCAGACGACTTGGTGTCCCGTACAGCAAAAGGCGGGGTCATCGGAGCGGTGTCTCAGGGTATGCGCATGGTTGTCGGGATGGTAACCATGGCCATTCTTGCGCGTGTGTTGACACCCTATGATTTTGGCCTGGTTGCTTTGGCGACGATATCAACTGGCGCGATAGCGCTTTTTGCTGATCTTGGGCTTTCAATGGCCACTGTGCAAAAGCGCAGCCTTAGGCAAGAGACCGTAAGCACCCTCTTTTTTGTCACTCTGGGCGTTAGTGTCCTGGCGATGGCTGTTTTGGTTTTGCTGTCACCGTTTATCGCCTGGATATTTAATGAGCCATCGGTCGCACCGGTTATCATCGCCATCGCCATTCAGATTCCGATCATTGGGGCTTCGCGGCAGCATACTGCGTTGTTGCAGCGCGGCATGTACTGGACGAGCCTGGAGATGATCTCGCTTGCCTCTCAGGGGGTGGCGGCGGTCATTACGGTCTTTCTGGCGATCTGGAGCGATCTGGGCTATTGGGTTCTTGTGGTCCAAATCTGGGTTGCGGCGGGCATATCTCTGGCTCTGACCTGGCGGGTGTGTAAGTGGCGGCCAGATTTGATCTTTCGATGGTCGGCGGCCCGGGATTCAATCCATTTCGGCACTCATATCACCCTGTTTCAGTTTCTGAACTTCTTTCACCGGCAGTCGGATGATATGCTGATAGGGTGGCGCTGGGGGGCCAGCGATCTTGGGTTTTATAACCGGGCCTATGCGCTGTTGCTGGCTCCGATACAGCTTATTCAGGGGCCTGTGACCGCCGCTGTTATCCCGGGGTTGAGCAGGCTTCACGGAGATTCCGAGGCATGGTCTGGCCTTTATGTTTCGACGCTGAAGGTGGTTGTTACGGTTGCTGCCCCCTTGTCTTTCATGCTTATCCTTGCCGCGCCCGAGCTTATTCTGATCATGTTCGGGCCAGGGTGGGAACGCAGCATCGGTATCTTTCAGATCCTGTCGATCTGCATGATTGCACAGCCGGTCATGTCGTCGACGGGCTGGTTGTGGATTTCAGCGGACAAGACACGAAAAATGCTCAACTGGGCGCTGTGTTCCATTCCCGTCATGGTGCTGGCGATGGTTGTATGCCTGCCCTACGGGGCCGAAGGTGTCGCGGTTGGATATGCCCTGTCATTTCTTATTCTGACGCCGCTTTCGACGGCCTACGCAGCCTCGCATCTGCCGATCTCGTTTTGGCATGTTTACCGTAGCATTGGCCCCATTCTGGGCCTGGCCATTGTTGCATTTCTGCTTATCGCCTATGGGCCGATGATTTCGGGGGGAGCAGTGTTTCCCTCCGGGCTCTGGGGGATGGTCATAAAGCTCTTTGGATATCTTTTTCTCTATGTCGTGGGCATACTGTGTCTTGAACCGGCTATGCTTATTGGGCCAGGCCGGGCGGTTATTGCCAGACTGAAGAAAGATCATTGAAACGAATAGGGAATTTACATTGAACATTCTGCCCCTGAGCACCCTGCCGCACCGCGCGATCCAGGCTCTGAGACATGTCTTGGCACCGATGAAGGCGCATGTTCTGAGTGCGGTCTACCGGCTGGGATGGAATTCCGTTTCGGCGGCCCGGAATGCCCGCCGCCCTGTCCGCTGCCTGGAGATCGGCCCGGGGCCTGACCCCATACCGGGTTTTGAGGCTTTGAATATCGTCTGGACGCCCGGTGTCGATTACGTGTGCAACGCCAGCAAGAGGCTGCCCTTCGGTGACAATACCTTCGATACGCTCTACGCCAGCCATATTCTGGAGCATATTCCCTGGTACAAGGTTCCTGATGTCATTACGGAATGGTGTCGTATTCTCAAACCCGAAGGGTCTCTGGAGGTTTGGGTGCCCAATGGGCTGGAGATTGCACGGGCGTTTGTAGCGGCCGAGGATGGGCAGCCGAATGCGATTCACAAGGATGGTTGGTACAAGTTTAACCCCAACCAGGATCCCGCAGTGTGGGCCAATGGCCGGGTGTTTTCTTATGGGGATGGGCGGGGAACCCCGGGGCATTTCAATTGGCACTTGGCGCTTTTTTCGGAACGCTATTTGCAAGATATCCTGTCTGGCGCCGGATTTTCCCAGACGGGGATTTTGGACCGCTCTGCGGTCCGTGGCTATGATCACGGTTGGATCAACCTAGGTGTATACGGCAAGAAATAATGGAATTCAGAAGCCTCGCTGACTTGACACGTATCACGCGCACCGGTGCCGAGACACTGGGCGACGATTTCGACCTGATCGTCGGTGTTCCGCGCAGTGGAATGTTGCCAGCGACAATTATTGCCCTTCTGAAGAACAAACCTCTTCTGGATCTGCCCTCATTCCTGCGGGGGGATATTCCGGAAAATGGTTTGACCCGGATCTTGGATGGCGGCCAGCGACAGGCGATCGAAGATTTTCAGAACATCCTGGTTGTGGAAGACAGCTTATCTAGCGGTCGCAGTCTGCAATCTGTCCGGAGTCGGATCAATGCGGCCCGCCCCGATGCGCGTGTGACATACCTTGCGGTTATCGCTGCTCCGGAAACCCGGCACCTGGCCGACCTGAATTTTGATCTTTGTGAACATCCCAGGTTTTTCGAGTGGAATTTGATGAATGGCCAGATGTGTGACAGGGCGCTTTTCGATCTGGATGGCGTTTTTTGTCGGGATCCCAGTCAGGTGGAAAACGACGATGGAGAAGCTTACCGGGCATTCATCCAAACCGTTGCAGTAACTCATAGGCCCCGGCAACCTATTCGCGGTATTGTGACGTCACGCTTGGACATGTACCGGCCTGAAACAGAAGCCTGGCTGTCTGCACAAGGCATTAGGTGTGAGCGGCTTGAGATGATGACCGGGGTCACCGCTCAGGAAAGGCGGGAGAAGAGGCTGCATGCGCCGTTCAAGGCCAGGCTCTATGCCCGCGACCCTGGGGCCGAGCTCTTCGTTGAAAGCGATCCGGGACAGTCACTGGAGATTGCGCGCCTGAGCGGCAAACCCGTTTTGGATTTCAGTTCAATGATCCTGATTCAGCCGGACGCGGGCAGTTTGGCCTATGCGCGACAGATACTGGCTTGTGGTGCGCGCCGTCAGAGGCGAACAATGGGCGGGCTGCTGTCGCGGCTTAGGAGCTTCATACCTTTCGCGCGATGAACAGCTTCTCTCCCCGCAACAAGCCATGGCGCTGCACATGGGGCTCCTCGGCCGTGTATTCCGCCAGGCTGAAGCCGGCTTCGGTCACGCGGGTGCGAAAATCGGCCCCGTAGTACCTGACATGATCCGCCTGCCCGAAATGCTGAGCGCGTTCTGTGTCTTCGACAATGGCGGGGTTTTCATAGGTGTGCGCCCAACCTTCGATGATTGGCACCATCAGCAGCAGAGAGCCGCCCGGGCGTAATATCCTATGCAACTCGCTCAGGGCCTTGTGGTCATCCACATGTTCAAGCACGTGAAAGCAGATGGCCACATCAATTGAGGTTGCTGGCAAACTGATCTCTTCGATGTTGATTTGAAGAGGCGCAAGCGCCGGATCCAGATCACAGGCTAGGTAGCCGCCGCACAAAGGTTTCAGTAGCCCTGCTGTCACTGTACCCTCATTAATCAGAATTGCCTTTAAAATTATCGTTTGTTTTCAGCGGCACGATGTACCCTTAATTTTCATATTGTACCGTTAATTGCCATACTGTACCCTGTCAACGGCGGAGTAAAATTCGGCCATTGTGGCGGAGCAAAAGTCGGCCAGTTTGGGGCGAGCGCCTTGGAGCGTG
>NZ_JARCJL010000045.1:0-17350 GCF_028890025.1 Phaeobacter sp. PT47_59 | reverse complement strand
AGGGCGAAAAAAGCTTGTTCAATTGGCAAAATCAGGCGATCTTGACATCACCTGGCACGCCACTTGGGGAATGTCGGTTCGAGGCTTTCGAGGTAAAGGGTCCAAAGCGTTGCAACTCTAAACTTTTTCTTGCTCGAATATTCATCCCAGTACTTTTTCCAACGCTCATAGGCGCGGATATTTGCTTCTCCTTCTGTCGCAGCGTCCAATTTGAATCGGGAGCGTTTTCCCTCCGCATTTGTGAAGGTTACGACCCAGTCACCCCGCAATCGGCCGACTTTGAAGGGCGATTGGTAGTGCTTGCTGATGAAAAATTCTTCATCCATCGTTGGCACCTCCTCTGTTGTTGGGAGTAGTTCTTGCGCCATTCGATTGCCGCGGTGTTTGGCGCTTACGTCTCGTTGCGACGCCTCGGCTCTCGTACTCTTGAAGAGAGCTTGCTGGTATACCGTACCGCCTCTTTCCTACGAGGAAGGCAAATAACTCCCCGGAGTTAATAGTGTTAATAACCGTGTTGGCGCAGCAGTTCCAACGGTTTGCGACTTGCTCAGGTGTGAAGATGATATCCATTCTTCTTCCATCATTTTCTGGAAGCCCCCGGGCGCTTTCTGGACATATGCTCGAAAGTCGCTCGTTAGATCCAGTCGTTGATACAGCCACCTTTCCCATGTTGGGGTAGGGGGGTCTGATAAAGGAGCTGATTTTGGTTTCCATAGCCTTCATAGAGAGAAAGCTCGAATTCAAAATCTAATCCGCTAATTTCGATCGGAATAGCTCCGAAAGGAAGTGGCCGGCCAGTTACCCAAGTTGGTCAACCTTGACTTCGAAATGAATATTGGCTGATTTCTGAAATCCGAAGAAAATGGTGTCAAAAAACTTTGAGGGAAGGAATTTTTTGCATTTATCTGTCTGTATTGCTTGGAAAGGCTCGTAACTCTGACTGTGAAGTGCGAGTGTACGACACAACTTGGTGTGCAATGTTCGTAACCGGCGTCTGCGCGTCACGTCATAACGCCTCTCCCGTGCTGCGATATATTGCACATCTCACAATGGGGTGTGCGTATCGAAATGTGCGCTACAAATTCGTTTCTAATTTCGTTGGGTGTCGGGATCTACGCGTCGGGTCAACGGCGGTGGCCGGATGAAGCCAAGGCCCGGGCAGTGGCGGTTACGCTCGAACCGGGCGCGACGGTGAATGGTGTTTCGGCGCGGTATGGAGTCTGACCTGCCCCCCCGGCGAAATTCCTCACCATGATGTAGAGTCTGCCCACCCCTTAAGGAGCAGACGAATGCGGAAGAGCCATTTTACCGAGGCGCAGAGCCAAACACCGAGGGCCTGAAACACAGGCTCATGGCGCTTTTCTGCTTGCAGTGAGTCAACCTGACAGGTTGTGAATGGGGTTACGGGTTCACAGCTGACCTTCGCTGTGTTCGATGGTAAGCGTGCTTCTTCCCCGTTGTCACTGCCCTCAGAAAACGATGCCAAGCAGGCTCGACGTCAACCGACTGCTGATTGAGGTCACGCTCATCGAATAGGTTTTAACCTTACCCCTGGATTCGCCGAAACTCTTCCGCAATCCCGTGTCGCGCTTTTTTTGACCGGGGTGATCTTGCTCTTCGTTGCAAGCGTCCAGTTCACACAAGCTGTCTGACTGTAAGTTGGCCCGCGTCAGACGGCAG
This sequence comes from Phaeobacter sp. PT47_59, assembly GCF_028890025.1. Classification (NCBI taxonomy): domain Bacteria; kingdom Pseudomonadati; phylum Pseudomonadota; class Alphaproteobacteria; order Rhodobacterales; family Roseobacteraceae; genus Phaeobacter; species Phaeobacter sp. PT47_59. The sequence goes on along the minus strand of NZ_JARCJL010000045.1, from coordinate 15,670 downwards.
CGGATGCAACGCCGGCAACAACAAGATAGCGTCCGCCTTTTGCGATGGTCACGATAAGCACGAAGCGCCAAAGCGGTTCGCGCAGGAGACCTGCCGCCAGCGTCAGCGGATCTCCGATCACGGGAACCCAGGACCCGAGAAGACTCCAGCGGCCCCATTTGCCATACCACGCTGAGGCTTGATCCAGCCGCGCAGCCGAAACCGGAAACCAGCTGCGGTCCGAGAAATGCATGAGATACCGCCCGGCCACCCAGTTGAGGATTGAACCCAGGACATTTCCTGCCGTTGCTACCGCCAGGAGCAGCCATACCGGGTGGCTGCCGCTAATCAGCATTCCGGCAAGCACAGCCTCTGACTGTGCAGGCAAGAGCGTTGCGGCCACCAGGGCCGCCGTGAACAGGCCAGCGATGGAAAGCATTTTAGGAACGCATGGGCCAGCTGCGGTGCAGATCGTCAATGATGACTTCGTGCTTGTGCCCGGTCGCTCCGTGTTCCCGCAGATGCGGGTGGTCAGGGGGCAGATCGTCGTGGGTGTGCTCAATTTCCCCGGCCGTTCTGCCAGGCCACTGCACCAGGCAGGCCACGATCCCAATCCCCGCCAGCCCGGCCAAGGCAACCAGCGCGGGGATGGCACCCAACTGTGTCATCAGCCAGCCGGACAGCGGATAGGTGACCAGCCAGCAGGCATGCGACAGCGCGAACTGTGCAGCAAACACTGCGGGCCTGTCCTCGGCGTGCGCCGAACGCTTCAGCAACCGCCCTGAGGGGGTCAGCACCGCGGAATAGCCGAAGCCCGCAAGCAGCCAGGCGAGAAGCAGAGCCCCCCAGTGCAGATCCGAAGCAGCGATGCTTCCCGCGAGCCCAATCAAGGAGAGGATCATGAGGCAGGCACCCGAGAGCATGACGGGGCGGTCGGGAAGCCGGTCCAGAAGCCTTGGCAGCAGCAACGCTGCCGCCATGGAGCCCGCGCCGAATGCGAACATCGTCCAGGCCAGCGCGCTTTCCGGCAGGCCGAGCAGACTGCGTACCAGAACGACCGAGTTCACCAGCACCATCGCTCCGGCTGCCGAGACCGCAAGATTGAGCGCAAGCAGGCCGCGCAGCCGCGGGGTTGCCAGGTAAATGCGCATTCCGCGCGTTGTGCGGTCGTAGACGCCCCGCGGCTCGGCGGCCTGAGGGCTCGGCAGCATCACTGAAACCACTAAGAACGCGGAAGCGGCAAAGCCCGCCACGGTGCCCAGGAACAGGGTATTGTAGCTCATCAGTGCCAGCAGCAGCGCCGCGAGTGTCGGGCTTATAATGTTTTCCAGATCGTAGGCGAGGCGCGAAAGTGAAAGCGCACGGGTGTAGCGCGCCTCGTCGGGCAGCACGTCGGGAATCGTAGCCTGGAAGGTGGGTGTAAAGGCCGCCGAGGCAGACTGGAGCAGGAAGATCAGCACATAGACCTGCCAGACCTCGGTCACGAAGGGCAGCGCCAGCGCCGCACCCGCCCGCACCAGGTCAAGCGCGACAAGCAGGCGGCGGCGGTTCACCCGGTCCGCAAAGGCTCCCGCAACCGGGGCGATCCCCACATAGGCCACCATCTTGATGGTGAAGACCGTGCCCAGCACCATCGCAGCGCTGTCCCCCGCCAGATCGTAGGCCAGCAGTCCGAGTGCGACAGTTGCAAGGCCCGTCCCCAGCAGTGCAACAACCTGGGCCAGGAAGAGGTGCCGGTAGGTGCGGTCAGACAGGATGTCCAGCATGATTGCCTCAAAGGTAACGTGAGATGGCCTTGAGCTCGGCCCGGTCGGATTCGGAGTTTTCCCCGTCGAGGCAGTGATCCATGTGGTCATGGATCAGCGCCTGCTTGGCGTTGCGGATGGCTTTTTCCACCGCCTGAAGCTGCTGCGCGATTTCGAGACAGGGGCGCCCGTCTTCGATCATGCCGATGACTGAGCGCAGATGCCCTTCGGCGCGTTTCAGCCGTGCGGAGAGCTTGGGGTGGCTTGCATGCCGGTGTGGTTCTATCATAAGAACGAGCTATCCTCCCGTGGGGGATAAAGCAAGATGGCGATTAGAGAGCCACGAGCAGGGACATGGTGCAGGCACGGATTGCCGGGAAATGGACGCAATTGATGCAGCGGGGCTTGGCCGCGCTACTCTGCCTGTGCCTTATGTTCTGGTCTTCCCAGCCGGTCACGTCCCACATCCCGGATGTGCTTGCTACCATCCAGGACCATGCGGAGATGATCGAAACCCACGGCCATAGCCACGGGTTCGAGGAAGACCTTGCCTGGGCTCTGCACGGCCACAGCCATGATGTTGCCGATCATGACCACAGCCCGGCGCTTCTTGTCCGCGGCTCCTTTGCCGAAGTGTGGGATGTCCCCGAAGCGGCAGGCTCTCCCGCCGGGCCGTCATGGCGTCAGGGCCCGGTCTATCGCCACGAGCGGCCTCCGCGCGTGTGATCTGGTGCCGCCCGAGCGGCCGCCACACAGATCCCACACATTCTTTTCGGAGACCAACATGACCGCAGACTTTCGGGACACGCGCCTCGCCGCTTTGCGCAGGCCGCTGTTCCTGACAACTCTTATCCTGCTTGCGCTCGGCGCAACTCAGGCCGCAGCCCACAATGTCACTGAGGGCGACGCTGGCTATATCCAGGAGATCTGGGGAGTGAACATCATCCCCTTCATGTATCTCGGCGCCAAGCACATGGTGACCGGCTACGACCACATCCTGTTCCTGCTCGGCGTCGTCTTTTTCCTCTACAAGATGCGCGACGTCGGCATCTACGTCAGCCTCTTCGCCATCGGGCATTCGACCACGATGCTGCTCGGCGTCTGGTTCGGGTGGGGCATCAACGCCTATGTCATCGACGCCATCATCGGCCTCTCGGTGGTCTACAAGGCGCTGGACAACCTTGGCGCCTACCAGCGCTGGTTCGGGTTCCAGCCCAATACCAAGCTGGCGACGCTGATCTTCGGCTTCTTCCACGGCACCGGCCTGGCGACCAAGATCCTCGACTACGACATCGCCTCCGAGGGGCTTCTGGCCAACCTCCTGGCCTTCAATGTCGGTGTCGAGCTTGGCCAGCTCATGGCCCTGGCCGTGATCCTCATCGTCATGGGCTACTGGCGGAAATCACCGAATTTCTTCCGCCAGGCCTACTCCGCCAATGTCGTCATGATGACGCTTGGCTTCATTCTCATGGGCTACCAGCTCACCGGCCTCTTCGTGGCCGCCTGAACCGACAGGAGATTTCCAGATGTTCAACGCAGAAAAACCCAGCCTCGACGAACTTCCCAGCTCGAAGCAGCTCCTCCGCTCGACCGTGATCGCTGGCGTCTCGGCCGCGGCGATCCTTGCCACTGTGGTGCTGCCGGCCGAATATGGCATCGACCCGACCGGCATCGGCCGCGCCATCGGCCTGGCCGAGATGGGCGAGATCAAGACCCAGCTCGCCGAGGAAGCCGAGGCCGACCGGCTGATGGACGAACAGTCCAGCCTGCTTGACCAGATGCTCGGCCTCTTCGTGGGCGCTGCCTACGCGCAGGATTCCACCGCCGCTGAGGCGGCCGAGGAATGGCGCGACGAGACCCGCTTCACCCTGGCACCAGGCGATTCCGCAGAATGGAAGCTGGTCATGGAAGAAGGCCAGACGGCCGAATACCGCATGCTCGTTGAGGGCGGCCGGGTCAACTTCGACTTGCACGGCCATGGCGGCGGCAACTCGGTCACCTATGAGAAGGGCCGCGGTTCTACTGGCGCAAAGAGCGAGATCGTCGCTGAATTCAACGGCGAACACGGCTGGTTCTGGCGCAACCGTGACAGTTCGGACGTTACAGTGACAGTCCAGGTCCGCGGCGAATACGCCGAGTTCAAGGACGCAAGCTGAAGTCGAAGCTGCCGTTCGTACGCTGCGCGGCGAACGGCAGCTCTTCGCCCTTCGCCACCATAGAAACTTCCGGCCCTGACCTGCCATTCGCTTCCTTGCCAAGCGCTGCGGTGCAGCTTCACCAGACCGGCCATCCGTCCATCGCGCAGCATTTTCGTTGGGTGACGGTCGGCTGTGCGGGACGAAGAGGGCTTAGGCTGCAATTACTCCAAACTATGCTTTCAGAAACAAAAGTCAGAGGCGATCATCATATCTGCAAACAGAAGCGCTCACTCAATTTCTATCTCGCTGCGGTGCCTAATGAAGGGACTGTAGACCGGCGCCTCCGGCTTGATGCGACCATCGTCGCCCCAATCAGACATTCCGTTGAATGGGATCGCCGCTTCGGCTTCGACAGATTGAAGCCGCGAAACCCAGTCTTCCTCTATCTTCTTCAACCGCGCGGCGACCACATCGTCGTCCGAGTATCGCAGTCCTGCCTCGACACCATAAGCGACATGCGGCGATAGAACATCATACCCGACATAGGCGAGAGAGAAGTTGACCGGCCAGAGCATGAGGTCGATATCGCCACTGCGTCCGTTGTGGGCGTAGGTTTCGGGGCTTGTGCCGACCGTGAGCGAGAGCATCACTTTCTTGCCAACAAATCGGCCGTTCTCGAAGCGGTTGGTGCTCTTGTAGACCTCGCCGTAGACGAAGACCCTGTCCATCCAGCCTTTGAGAATGGCGGGGGGCAGATGCCACCACATTGGATACTGAAGGATCAACAGGTCTGCGTCTTCGAGAAGTGCGATTTCCTTTTGCACCTCGGGTGGAAGCGTTCCCTCTGCCGACGCATGACGCTGTTCTGATTGCACATCAAATCTATCCGGGTTGAGTGGCGCTTTGTAATGTGCTGCCTTTTCGCACGGATCAAAACCTTCCACAGAAAGATCGGTCAGCGTCACAGTCCAGCCTCGCCCTTCAAGCGTTTGCTGAGCTAACCGCGCGAGATGGGCGTTGTACGATTTCGGCTCTGGGTGAGCCAATACGATATGAGCTTTCACTTCTGGTTTTCCTTTTTCCGATCCGCGCATTAGATCGCACAAACTTCGGTAAGAAGGAACGTGGGTTCGCGGTGCGGAACTTAATTGAGCAGACATTAGAGCGCAGCGCAGCATCGGGCGAAGTCGGGCTCTGAGCCGTCATTCACTGCCCATGATTCCTGACTTCTGACCGTAGGCCACTCCCGGCCTATTCCGTTGAAAAACTCGCCCCAGTGGCCGCGCTAATAACCTCACGAGATCAAGCGTGCTTAGCCCCGCCGCTCTTCAGTAGGCGATTTGTTGTGGCGGCAGGAGCTTTGCGAGCTTTCGGAGGTTCTGGGCGGTGGCTGCGAGGTGGAATTCGTCACGTGCGCCGAGAGGTCCGCGTAATCGAAGACGGTTCAGCCCCAGGATCCTCTTCAGATGGGCGAACAGCATCTCGACCTTCTTTCGCAGCTTACAGGAGATTGCGTAATCGGTGGTGCGGGCGATTGCACGGGCCCGGTCGCGGGATGGCTCATAAATCGACCTGAGCACTTTGCGGGCAGGCGCCTTCGGGCAACAGCGCGATTTCAGTTCGCAGACATCGCAGTCGGCCTTGCTGGCCCGGTAGCGCAGCATCCCATGTTCGTCCGGCTTCTGCTCTCTGGCCGTCGTGAAGACCCGACGGTTCTGTTTCAACTCCTTGCCGCCCGGACAGGTGTAGGTGTCCTGCTCGGCATCATAGGTGAAGTCGGTGCGTTCGAATGTTCCATCCCGGCGCGCTGACTTGTCAAACACCGGGATATGAGGCGCGATCCCGCGCTGGCGATCCAGCCAGTCCAGCATCTCGCCCGTGCCGTAGGCAGTGTCGGCGATCAGGCGTTCTGGTTGCAGGGCGAAGGTATCGCTCACACGATCAATCATGGTGCGCACCGATCCGACTTCGGCCTGGCGGATCGAACGGGTGGCCTCGACGTCGAGGATCACGCCGTTGTCGGTATCAATCAAGTAGTTGGTGGAATATGCAAAATAGGCTGGCCCGCCCCGTGCCCCGGTCCATTGCGACGCGGGATCGGAATGCGAGGTGAACTTCGGATCGACCGGGCTGGCCGCACCGAAAGCCGCATCATCCAGCGTGGCCAGGTATTCCCTGACCGCCCGCGGTGCCTCCTCGGGATCGACCTTGTCTGGCTGCCAATCAGCCTTGGGCGTCGAGTTCTGCCGGTTCGCGTCAGCTTGAATGATGCTGGCGTCTGCCGCAAAGCGCTGGCCGCTTGCCAGTCCCTCCGCGATGCAGCGGGAAACCACCGTTTCGAACAGATGGCGCAGCAGATCGCTGTCACGGAAACGGCCGTGCCGGTTCTTGGAAAAGGTCGAATGATCCGACACTGGGTCGGTCAGGTCGAGACGGCAGAACCAGCGGTAAGCGAGATTGAGGTGGACCTCCTCGCAAAGTCGACGTTCCGAACGGATCCCCATGATGTAGCCAACAAGCAGCATCCGGATCATCAGTTCGGGATCAACCGACGGTCGCCCGGTGGAGCTGTAGAACGGTGCCAGATGCTGCCGGATCCCGGCCAGATCGACAAACCGGTCCACCGCCCGGAGCATGTGGTCGGCCGGGACATGTGTCTCGATCGAGAACTCGTAGAACAGAGCGCTCTGTGCTTGCTGTCGGGAACCCATCATCACCGCTCACCTCCACCTGTCACGTGGAAAGTGAATCAGCGCTCAGGGCTTCACGCAAGCAGAGTTTTTCAACAAAATAGGCCCATAGCCGCCTTTCGCACGAATGGACATTGCTGCAACGCAACTTTTCCAAAGCGGTCTTTCGAACCGCATCACGGCAGCAACCGACGGATTAAGCTCAGCGGCGACGATGGAGACGCCATCCGATCAAACCTGGCGCGCGACTTCCTGAAAATCAGTGCTCCCTCTCGACCCAAAGGCCAACGAAGGTGCCGGATACGATGAGCGTCGCGCCGAGGAGCGCGGTCGGGGTGACGGGTTCGGACAGGAGCGCCCATGCCAGGGCGAAGCCGAACAGGGGCTCGGTCCCCATCAGAAAGCTCACGCGCGTGGGGCTGGTCCGACGGACCGCCGCGTTTTGCACGTAGAAGGCTCCTACCGTACAGAAGAGCGAGAGGAAGGCCACCGCGCCCCAGGCTGCTACATCTGCACGGACCAAGAGACCCGCAAACCCCGATTGGCCCAGAAGCAGCGCCCCTGTCAGCCCGGCGACCATCGCAGCCTGCACCGCCGTTAGCGCGGCGGAGGAGAGGCGGCTGCCTTCCATCAGGCGCTTGGTTGAAACCACCATGACCGCCCGCAGGCCGGCCGCACAGAGGACCAACATGTCTCCCGCACCGAGCGCGCCCATGCCACCCGACAACACCATGACACCGATCACCGCGACGACCGCTCCCGCCATCACCCCGACTGGCGGGAGCTTGCGCTGCAAACCGAATTCGAGGAAGGGCGTGAAGATCGTGCAGAGCGAGATGATGAGCGCGGTATTGGTCGCCGTCGTCATCGCCACGCCCCTTGTCTCGGCAATGAAGATGGCGCACAGGATGGCTCCGAGCAGTGCTCCGGCCGACAGCTCCCTCCGTGGCGCCCTTCGCAGGTCACGGTAGGCGACAGAAGTCATCACCAGCGCCGTCAATGCAAAGCGGTAAAAGATCAGCAGAAGGACCGGCATATGCGCCAACGCGCCCTTTGCGACCGGGTAGCTTGCGCCCCAGACCAGGGCCACGCCGAGCACCGCGACATCCGCCCAGAGCGACGCCCGCCGCGCCTTGAAACTTTCCGATACCGCCACCTTGGCCTCCGTGTCTCCTGCACATCGCGGCGGGATAGGCCATGGGCTGGGGCGGGATATAGAACGAAAATGCGGTATCAGCCTCTGGCAAAGGCGGCCGGAGTGATGCCAACGATCGCCCGGAAGTTGCGCCCCATGTGGCTCTGGTCCGCAAAACCTGTCTGCGCAGCCGCATCCGCCGGAGACTGGCCCTCCCGGAGCAGGCGCTTGACCCGCAAGATCTTCCTCTGCAGATGCCAGGCGTGGGGTGGCAGGCCGGTGGCGCGCCGGAAGGCTGCGATCGTCTGCCTGCGCCGCAGGCCGGTGATCCGGCACAATTCTTCGAGCGAAACATCCTCCTCGACGTGGCTGTCCAGATAGTCGACGGCATCCGCGATCCGCCCTTTGCTTTGACGCTCAGGGACGGAAAGCTGGGGCGCCAGTTCACGCAGGAGCGCACCGATTAGCGCATCGAGCGCCACGTCGCGGGTCAGCCGCTGATCAGATGCGTGCAGTGCCTGGTGCAGGGCCGAAAACCGCTGCGCCAGATCGGAGCGGGAATGGAAGGCTGCTCCGAAATCAAGCGTCCCGGTCAGCGCCTTGCCGGTGATGTCTTCGACCAGCTCCCGCATACCAGCTTCGGGAATGTAGAGCATCCGCTGCCGCCATCCGGTCTCACTACCTGCGCCACCGTGATGGACATCACCCGGACGCATCGTGACCACCGAACCGCGCGGCACCTCGTGCATCTCACCGCGACACCAGACGGCGTGGACACCGCCGTCAATCACACCGAAGAGGTATTCGTCGTGGGCGTGAGGTTTGAAGGTCTGTTTCAGGTAGCGCGCCGAAAGGGTTTCGATGCCGTAGAGATCAGGGCGCGACCGAAGGGTCACCTCGTCTCTACGGCTGTGTATCTGTTCCTCTGACAAGACAGGGCGCCCCTTCGGTTTAACGTCAGACGCTTATCGCCGAGCATTCGGCAGGTCAAACATGGCAAGGTCGCAGACTGGTTGCAGGCAAACTCGCAGGATTGCGGTGCTCGCTCCTGTACCCCCCTTTTGCCTCCCGTCCGACACTTCCGACACTTCCGGCCCAGAGCCGACCTCCAATTGCCAACTGTGATGCCGCAGTGCGGCCCGTCAAAGCTGCTGTTGGTGCCAGGCGCAGCATTTCGGTAATACGAATGACGGCATCGCGTGATCTGGCAGACACGGAACTTCGTCCGTCATTTGATTGGTCTTTATCGGTCAGCCGCCATTTGATGGAAGGCGCGGGTGGGACTCGACCTTCTCCAGTATTTAGGACGTCACAGATGAAACAGATCCTGCCCCTCGCGGTCAGGACATCGCCTTGACCGCTCCGATTTCGCGTTCGATCGCGTCCTTCAGGCGTTCGGAAGCACCCGATTGTGACGTGCCGCACAGCAAACCGACTTCAAGGTCCCGCAGTGGCGGCAGTCCCTCTCTGTCGCCGATGATCGAAACCGATGGCGGAACGCTGCACAGCGCCATGCCCGCCACGGCGAGACCAGACCGGACGATGGTCGCCATCCCCGCAAGGCTCGCACTCGAGTAGGTTGCGACGAAACGCCTGTCGGTGTCGGCCAGCGCCTTCAGGATGTTCGCCCGGGCGGCACAGGTTTGAAACAGGGCGACGGGCAAAGGGTCCTTCTCCCAGACGGCGTGACGCGGCGAGGCAACCCAGACCATCGGCTCGCGCCTGAGGACGGTCGCAGGGAACTCGGCAAATCGCGTGACGATCGCCAGGTCGAGGTGGCCCTCTTCCATGTCGCGCGTGAGCTCGGTTGTGGAAGCGCAAGACAGATCTACCGTCACAAGGGGATGGTCCAACCCGAACCGCTCAAGGATCGGCACGAGAAGGTCCGTGTAATCTTCCGGTACGCCAAGTCGCACCGTGCCGGTTTCTTCAGGGCGGGTCAGATGCGCCAAGGCCTCTTCCGAGATCCGCAGCAGCCGTTGTGCATAGGCCAGCAGGTCTCGGCCCGCAGGTGTGGCCGTCACCTTCCTGGTCCCGCGCAGCAGCAGCGGCTGGCCGATCTCGGCTTCAAGCTTGCGGATCTGCATGCTGACTGCGGACTGGCTGCGACCGACGCGACCAGCGGCAAGCGAGAAGCTGCCCGTGTCCGCCACAGCGGCCAAGGTTCTGAGAAGGTCGAGATCGAGCGGTCTGGGCATCTTTATCAGCTTTTCGAATAGAGTTGATAAAACCTATGCGTTTGACTGCACGCTGTCGATCCTGCATCGAGAGATAGCCTGTCCTGTCAGGCGCAGCGCACCCATCGCAAATTGAGCAGAACCAATGGCGACCCTGGCCGAGAACCCGAGCTTTTCCCATTTCTCTCCCCCTACGGCCCGCCGGAAGGACGCCCAGGCAGCTGCAAGTGTAGCTATTGGCCGTCTGGCCGGGTGGGAAAGTGCCGTCTCCGAGATCAGGACATGGCCGGAATACAGAACAGAACCGCTGCATGATCTCGCGGCGTCGGCGCGGCGTCTCGGCCTGCAAAAGCTTTGGTTCAAGGACGAAAGCCAGCGTTTCGGCCGCGACCTCGGGAGTTTCAAGGCGCTTGGCGCGCCCTATGCCGTCGCGATGCTGCTGGCCGGCGTTGTCGAGCAAGCCACGGGCCAGCGCCCTTCGACCGATGATCTTCGATCGGGACGGTTCCGGTCCATAACCGAGCGGGTGACGGTCTGCGTGGCAACCGATGGCAACCAGGGGCGCGGGCTCGCTTTTGCGGCGAGGACCTTCGGCTGCCGGTGCGTTGTCTACATCCACGGGCATGTCAGCGCCGGTCGAAAGGAAGCGATGGAGCGTCTGGGCGCCATCGTCATCCGCATCGACGGCGAATACGAGGCCTCGGTCGGCCGCGCCAGGGAAGATGCACGCATGAACGGCTGGCACTTCGTGTCCAGCACGTCCTGGGACGACTACGCCAGCAATCTGCCCCGCGACGTCATGAGCGGCTACATGGTGATGGTCGAGGAAGCTTTGGCCCAGCTTCCCGATCCCGCAAGCCTGACCCATGTCTTCATGGCCGCAGGCGTCGGCAGCATCCCCGCTGCCGTCTTCCTCGGGATCGCCGGGCGCTTGAAGCACCCGCTGCCGCGTTTCATTGTGGTCGAGCCGCGTGAGGCCGACTGCTGTTACCAAAGCGCCGTGGCGGGCAAGCCCACGCCATCGTCGGGCAGCCTGCACACCATCCAGGCGGGGCTGGCTTGCCGCGAGGTCTCGCCTGCAGCCTGGAAGATCCTCGACTGGCTCGCCAGCGACTTCGTCACCATCCCGGACACCTGGGCCGAGGACGGCATGCGTGCGCTTGCAGCCGGTCAGGGCGACATGCCGATTGTCTGCGGTGAATCTTCGGCCGGAAGCATGGGCGTGCTGATCCACGCAGGCGCAGACGCCACCCTCAGGACTGCCCTGGGACTGACGTCCGACAGCCGCGTCCTGCTGTTCGGCTGCGAAGGGGCGACCGACCCGGACATCTACCGCCGGATCGTGGGGGACTCTGCGGACGCCGTCTTTGATCGCCAGAACGACAGTTTGAGCGAGCGGCCATCGACATCCGGAACACAAGAGGCCTGCGCATGACCGATCAGACGCAATCGACGACCGCCGCACTGAAACTCGCCTTTGGACTGATGCTGATCGGCACAGTGGGCGCGGCGGTCGTGGCATCCGGGCTGGATGCCATTACGGTGGTCTTTTGGCGCAGCGTTGTCGGCGCGATCTTTCTTGCAGTCTGGTGCCTTGCCACCGGTATCCTGCCCGACCGCAGCCTGACGCGGCGCAACCTGATGCTGGGCGCAGTGGCCGGCGTTAGCCTGGTCCTGAGCTGGGCTGCCTTCTTTCAGGGTATCCTGATGACCTCGATCAGCACGGCAACCATCCTGTTCCATACACAGCCGTTCTGGATCGTCCTGCTCAGCGCCGTCATCCTGAAAGAGCGGATTTCCCGCGCGCAGATGGCCTGGCTCTGCATGGCTTTCGTTGGTGTCGCACTGGCCAGCAACCTGACACTGTCCTCCGGTGAACTGGATCCCGACTGGGCCTCGGGTGTTTTGATCCTCTTGGGCGGCGCGCTGGTCTATGCTGTGACCGCCGTTGCCGGAAAGGAACTGCGCGGCCAACGGGGCGAGGTCACGACGCTGATCCAGACCGTCGCCGGTGCGCTGATCTTCCTGCCGTTCGTGAACTTAAGCCAGGATATCGCGCTGCCGTCCTGGAGTTTTCTGGTGATGATCGGCGTGCTTCAGACAGGGGTGGCCTGGGTCATGGTTTATTCGGCTTATCCCCATGTCTCGACTCCCCTCATTGCCGTGCTTAGCTTTGTCAATCCGATGACGGCAATCCTGTCGGATTGGTATTTTTACGGCCATCTGATCGGCCTCGCACAGACGGCCGGCATGGCGTTGATCGTGATTGGCACGCTTGGGGTGAAGCTCGGATGGCAACCGTGGCCAACAAACCGGTCGGTGACGTGACCGCCGTGCGCCCGGACGGAACGCCTTGCAGGGCACCGATCGTCTTCATACCCGGTTTCATGCTTGATCGCGACCTGTGGACGGATGTCGAGCGGTCTTTATCCGGCATCGCCCCGACGCTGCACCCTGACCTGCGTCTGGCCACCTCAATCGATGACATGGCGCAACAGGCCCTGAAGTTTTCGCCGGAGCGTTTCACACTGGTTGGCTTCTCGATGGGCGGGTATGTCGCCCGCGAAATGGCCCGGCTGGCACCAGACCGGGTGGAACGGCTTGTCCTGATCGCAACCTCCTGCCGCGCCGATACGCCGGATCGCGGTCGAGCCAAGGCCGCCGCCGCGGTCGAGCCGCAGCGGTTCGGCGGGATCGCCCGGAGCGCGATACGGCAATCCCTGTCTCCTCGCAACGCGAACGACGCACAACTGGTCGAGCGCATCCGACAGATGAGCCTGCGTCTTGGCCCGGACACTTGGCAGCGGCAACTGGCATTCCGCCGCGATGGCGATTGCGCCAAGCTGTCCGAAATCACCTGTCCGACGCTGATCATCACGGGTCGCGACGATCGGCTGCGCTCAAATGCCGAGGCGGAGGAGTTGCGTGACGGCATTACCGGGGCGAGGCTTGTGAGGGTACCCACGGGGCACATGGTTCCGCTGGAGAACCCGCGTATCTTGGCACGGATTATCCGCGCCTTCATCTTTGTGAGCACTGTGGCCGGACAGGCCAGCCATAATCTCAAGCGTCTCGAGCGGCCCGGTTCCACACGCGGGCGTCGGAAGGGGACCTGACATGCTTCTGATCACGATCTGGCCGATCTTCGCGCTGATCTGCCTCGGGTTCCTCCTTCTTCGCCGTGGGTTCCCTTCGACAGAGTTCTGGCCTGCGGCGGAGCGCATCAACTATTTCCTGCTGTTTCCAGCCCTGCTTGTGTCCAGTCTTGCGAATGCGCCGGTCTACGACGAGGACGTCCTTCGGCTTGGCGCCGCAGCGGCCACGACGATCCTGATCGCGGCTTCCGCCCTTGGCCTGGTCAGGCGCTTCCGGCCGACACCTGCGGCCCGGTTCGGTCCCATCATGCAAGGTGTGGTCCGGTTCAACACCTATCTTGCCATGCCCATCCTTGCGCTGTTGTCAGGGGCCGAAGGTGTCGAGCGCGCCGCGATCTACCTTGCGGTCGCTGTGCCTGTCGGCAATGTTGTCTCGATCATCGCCTTGACCGACGCGGCCGCATCACGCGCACCGCTGGCTCTCGTTCGTACCGTCTTCCGGAACCCCTTGATCATCGCGTGTGTTGCAGGATTCGCGCTCGCTCTCACCGGCATTGGCCTGCCGTTCGGAACCGAGAGCTTTCTGAAATTGATAGGTCAAGCCAGCCTGCCGCTGGGGCTTCTATGCGTCGGCGCGGCATGGAAGCCTGAAACATTGCGGCAAGACATGAGTGGTCTTACCGGGACCAGCTTGATGCGCCTGTTTCTCATGCCCGCACTGGCCACGATGACCAGCCTTCTCTTTGGCTTGTCCGGTGTCGAAGCCCTTGTCCTCATCGTGTTCTCGGCCGTGCCAGCCGCACCGACGTCCTATGTCCTCACGCGCCAATTAAGCGGTGATGGAACATTCATGGCCGGGATTGTGACGTTGCAGACTATGGCGGCGGTTGTGACGATCCCGCTGGTCCTACTTGTCCTTCACGTTCAATGACGACTGACCGCTTTCACAAAATTCGTTTAACGATTTCGCGACTGCAGAGAACGACCGCAATCCGCCCGTACTTCTGGTGCCTTCGAAAGTGCAGAAAGGAGCGCGCACCTGCAGCGAGGCGGCGAAATGGCCCTCAAGGATCTTGTCTTCGCCGACATTCCCGTTGGAAAAGAAACGGTGTGCGGCCCTGGTGTTCACCCAGTCCTGGAACGCCGAGGTCAGCGATTTCCCCGGTCGCTCGCCGAGAGCCTCGAGCCGCCGGTTCAGTCGGGCGTCACCCAAATCACGCCCGGCGGTTTACCCGTTCGGGTGATGACTTACCCGTCCGCGACAGCCAGAACGTTTTGCAAGCGGTGATAGGTCGCATCGCGCACGGCCGCATCGACATCAACAATCGGAGCTTTCGGTTTTTTCGTGCGCAGCATGCAGCCGCTGCCTGCAACAACAAGCACGCAAGCGCCGATGATGGAGCTCGCGTTGATAATTTCCGAGGTGATGGCTTCGAACATGATAAAGCCTCAATGAAGGAAATATAGACGGCGAGGGTGGATGAAGCCAGAAGTGGCCCATTCGATTGATTTTTGCCATTCGCGAGATCTATGCTGCAGCCTGAGCTTGGTTAAAATCCTCATCGGCGAGAACCGACGATTATGCCTGAAATCATGCAGCTTTCTGGGGCAGGGATTTATTGACCCTGACACCCGCTCGCGACATCGGGCCTCGCCTGGCCTTATTTCGGCATTTCCGAAATGAAGCGGCTAAGATTGTCGTTCATCAGTAACCATCCGACCAAACCGCTCCGGCGTGACTGCCATATTCGCAATTACTCTGCGGTTGCAACGTAGCGCCACCTGCTTGCCAGTCGCGTCCGAGTTCTTGCTCCACTGTCAAAGCCAGAGTGTTCATGCAGCGCCGCTTGTCGGTCACTCCGCCCGCAATCCAAACGCGTATGCACCCGGCTTCAACCTTGCGGAAAAAAACGTGGCTGCAAATAGGGGCCAGTAGATCACAGATAGCCGTAGCAGCCCTCGACTTCACCGCCCTTACCCCAGCGCGTCTGCGCATGATGTCGCGCACCGACTATGAGGTCTGTCACTTTCGACATTCCCTTAGCAGGTGATATGGCGCTTTCTTTACGATTTCGCTGACATCATCAGGCGGAGGGGGACGGGTCCTCCACCACATGCAAGCTCCACCGGCAATGCCGATAAAACCTGTTCCGCAAGTCACGAGCATCAGAGCTATTTCGACTGTCATTTCCCAACTCCTGCGAGCCACGCTTGACACAAGCCAGCTGCATCGTCGCCGGCACGGTGGCGGATCGGGCGGTTCATTCTTTTCTCATACACGCGATGAAGTCGGCCGCCTTGACCTCTCCGCAATCGGAGAAGGCTTGCCAGACAACCCTGTCAAAATCATCTATTAGAGGCCCTGGCCGATCAAGAAGCCGGTCCAGCCAGCGTTGGTCGAATTCTGGCGCGTCGCTTACGAGCTGCCGCCCGGCCACGGTTTCCCACAGCCAAGATGCGACATCATCCGCACTCGCGGCATCGTCGAGATCAGACCGAGGGATGCCATGAACTTCCTCACTTACCGGGTTCCAATCGTCCTCCGGCCATTCCGGCCTCGGGCGGATTAACCGGCTCTCAACGACAACTTTTCTTTCGTCAAGCCAAGCCAGGCCGACTTCGATCGGCCAAGAGTTAGGCTCAGGACCCATTGATTTCCGGTTGGCGGCATGATCCACGGCTCGAAAAACGAGCGGTAAACATGTCTGATC
>NZ_JARCJL010000044.1:0-20659 GCF_028890025.1 Phaeobacter sp. PT47_59 | reverse complement strand
AGTTCCGCATGGAGCCGCTGCAGCTCCGGGGTAGCCCGGTCAGGAAAGAAATAGGCCAGCGGAGAAATAGGTCCGCCTGGCATCGCCGCTGACCTGGCATCACACGAACAGCGGCGCAAGCGCGCGGCTTTGACCCGAACCCGCCCAAAGAGCGTGTCGAGATCGCGCGTGCGATAGTCATGAATGGCACGAACCGAGGCGCAATCCGGGCATACGCGGCTTTCTCGGATGATTTCCTCAACCTGATCGCAAAGAATTGCCCGCTGAATCTGTTCGACAACCCTCTTCCCATCCTCGAGGCGCAACCCGATCCCGTCTGGACAGGTCACCCGGTAGGGTCGTGAAATGCCGTCAAGCTGATGAGTGCGCTTCTCCCCGTTGTCGAAGGTAGTTTCGATTGTAATCCGTACGTCCATGGCAGCCCCACACGCAAAGAACTCACCTTAGCACGGGCCGCAACGACGAAGATGACCCCCATGTTTTGTCCACTCCCCATCCGGCCCGGGGTCCTTTTCCTGCATAGCCGAGAGCAGATCGGAAAAGAAGAGCCGGATCAGCGGCGCCAGCGGCTTCACCATGAGGGGCTGGACCACGAGATAGACCGAAAAGGGTTTCTTGCGGATCGTCCGGAAATCAAAATCCGACACCGCCGTCGCCTCATCAATCGCTGGGTTCTGCCATTGATCGAGCCCCGAGGTCATCAGAAGTGAGACATATGAGGTCAGCGTATCGTTATTGGTCGAGGCCAGCCGTGTGAAGATCAGCTTGGCGGCCCTGTTGTCGACCTCGTGCCCCCGCGCGAAATACTCCTTCTGCTTGTTCCCTCCCGAGGCCGCGATGCGGTAGATCTCGCCCAGGGTCGGGCGCTTGCGCTGGAACGCCAACAGGCCTGCGGCCACAAAGAGATCGATCCCGCCTTTCAGAAGGCCCTGCACCCGGTCGTTGTCGCTTTGCAGGAAGAGCGTCGCGAGAAGCTGCAATTCCATCTGCTGGCGGGCGGGGTCTTTCAGCTCGAAGATACGCAGGAGCGGGTTGTAGCGATGCGTGCGCTTGCCCTCCCAATCGGTGGGGGCAAAGTGGTAAACCTTGTCACCTTGGGCGGCGCGGTGCCGGGCCGTAGCCTCGAAGCATTCCCCCTTCACATCGAGCGTCACGGCGGAGCCTTGCCAGGTCAGCAAGTTTGGAATGACGAAGCCCGTGGTCTTGCCGCGACCCGTGGGGGCCACGATCAGCGCGTGGGGAAAGACCTTGGAGCAGATGTAGTTGGCGCGGGAGCCGGGCGTCCCCAGTTTGCCGAGGATGAACCCTGTCCCGGGCGCGCCGAAAAACCCATTGGCCTTCATCTCGCGGGCAGATTGCCAATGGGTCTGGCCAAACCGTGTCAGGGCGGACCCCGAGAGGGCGAGGCTCAGCATCAGGCCGGCGGCGGCGAAGCTGCCGATGATCAAGTGAATAAGTTGCGCGTCCTCCGGGCGGTGATCGAGGATCGCCAGATAGTTCTGCGCGATATAGGCAAAGTCGATCTCGGCCCCGAAGCCGAGATCCTGGTAGGTCAGCACCGCCGATGCGATGGTATAGCCCATGGCCCCGGTCACAAGCGTCACAAGCAGGACGCCCGTGGCGATCCGCGCTTTTCCCATGGCGGCGCTCAATGGACCTGGCCCCGCTCGGTCTCGCCATCCACGTCTGTCGCGCGGTGTTTTTCATATTCGGTGTCGGCAAGATCATCGACCACCTGGCGCAGGGCCTCCGTGTTGGCCGTCGCGGCATCGGATTGCAGGTAGACCTTGGCGACATAGAGCCGGTCGAGGCGGTCCTCGAGAACCTTGTCCAGCGCATCGGCATCGCCGGATGTGAGCCGCTCAAGTTGACGGTCATCCAGCACCCGCGCGATCTCGGTTCGGAAAGCGTCCCGCTCCGCCTCGGTCTCGAAAGGCGCGGACAACTCCCCCGCCCGCTCATGGTCCAGAACACGCGCAATCTCGTCTGCGAGGCGGTCGGTACGGTCAGACTGCGGCGCAGTTTCACCGCGGGCTGCGAGGAGTGCGTCGCGCGTGCCAACCCCAAGCCCCTCGCGCATCTCGGTTTCGCGGCGGACCTGATTGATGACCTCCGTGTCGCGTATCTCGACGACGGCCGCATAGGTCGCGCCGAGCCCACGGGCGAGATGGGACGGCATGTCCGGATAGCGCGCGCGCAAGTCATCCGTGACAGCATATGCAACGGGCGTGCGGACGTCGCGTCCCTCCATGATCCGGTCGACCTCGCGGGTGATCTCGCTGGCGCGGGCCGCATCGGTGATGGTCTCCCTGTAGGGTTCAGACCGGTCGATCACATCGCCGGGGCGTGCGAGCAGGTCCGGGTGTGCTTCGAGATACGCGCGCTGCTCCGTCTCGATCCGGCGCTCCGCTCGCGATACAACCTCCCAATCCCGGTCCTCGATCTGCTGCGCTGTCAGGCCGTCTGCGCGCATCTGCTGACGGATTGTCCCTTCCATCGCCCGGACCGCGTCCCGGTGATAATGGAACCGCTCGCTGATCGGTTCCGCTTCCATGACGCCATCCCGGCGCAGCACGTTCTCGCGCTCCAACAGCGTGCCAAGTTCCACATGCACGTCATTCAGGATGTCACGCGCCTGTTCCAGATCGGCGCGGCGCTCGAGGTTCAGATCGCGCGCCTCAGCCACCTTGGAGAGATCATCTGCGATCCATTGATGCTCCAGCGCGGCGCTCGAGGCCCCGGTCTCGATCCGGGCCACCACTTCGGATGTGCTGATCCCCGTGCCGCGCAGGGCCGCGTCGATCCGTGAGCGCAGGCCTGGCTCGGCAAGACGTTCTAGCTGGTTGGTGTCGATATTCGCCTCTGAGTAGACCCCGCCCTCCGACGGCACCTCAGACAGCGTGCTCGATCGCAAACCGAGAGGCTGCATGTGCTGGACCTGCGTCTGGATCTCGATGAGGCGTTTTTCCAGCACGGGACGTTCCGCGTCAGATTTTTCGGCGATCATGCCCTGCACCCGCGCGAGCTTTTCCGCATAGAGGCTTCTGAGATCCTCGAAGCTTTGATCCTCGGCCATATACACATCTCCTGTTCGGTCCACCTGCCCGCCATGCGCCAGCACCTCGCCCGCGCGGAAGAGTGCCGCGGCAATATCCTCGCGGGCTTCACGCGAAGCCTCCGCGGCAAGCGAATGGTAGACGGTTCTGGTGTTGGCGATCTCCGCCAGCGTCCGGGTCAAGTCGGCCCCCACGCGTTCGCGCTCGCGGGGCGCGCGGCCCTCGTCTTTCGCGGCGTAAACCTCGCTGGTGCGGGCTGGGTAATGCACGACGCCGCGATCCACCCGCCGCGTGGCCTCCAGCCGTACACCATACTTCTCGGCCTCCTCGACCATGGCGAGGCGGAAGTCGTCATAGTTGAAGCGGTGGTTGCGCCCCAGAAAGAAGAACTCGCCTTCCTGCGAGCGGCGGTTCAGCACCAAATGCGCATGCGGGTGATCGCGGTCCTCATGCACCGCGATGATGTAGTCGAAATGCCCCGCGTCGGTCTGGAAGAACCGCTCGGCCACATCCGTCGCGATGTCGCGCACATCCTCCCCGCGCGTGCCGATGGGGAAGGACATGAGCATGTGGGTGGTCTGCCCAAGCTTGGGCTTGAAGCCCGCATCCCACCGCTTGGCAAAGCGCTCGGTCAGATCCTTGATGTCACCCGCCTCGAGCTTCGTCTTGCCATCCAAGAACCCGCTACTGTCCACGATATGGGTGGACTTGGTGGTGAGGTAATCGAGCTGGTTTGCGAGCTGCGATTTGGTATGCGTTCCCCCGCCCCGGATCGCCTTGAAGACCGCTGGCCGGTGGCCTGCTGCCGCGCGCACAAGCTGGGTCTGCTTGGCCACGTGCAGCCCCTGCATTGAGCCCCGGACGCGGCTCCAGCCATCCCGAAACACCTCGCCCGTGACGGCATGGACGGCATCATTCAGCTGCATGCGCAAACTCCCTCAGCGCGGCCGTGGCCTGCAGCTGCATCGCATCCCGACGGCGGCGCAGGAGCAGGTCGATCTCGTCAGCGGAATCCAGGATGAACCGCGCCAGCCCGCGCATCTGTGCGAGGCGCAATTCGGTGAACTCCGAGCCGGCCCCCTGCCCTTGCCGATTGGCCTGCGTCATCTGTTTGGCGATCTGCGCGACCCCATTGCCGACCTCGTGCAGCGAGGCGCGGTAGCGCGCCATCTCAGCTGCCATCTGCGCGTCCGGAACGAACACCCCGCCTGCCGCCTGAATGAGCCGCCGCAGCCCCTCGGCCCGGCTTTCGATCCCCGCCTTCGCCAGCACCGCGTCGAGCGCCTCAAGCTCCGCAGCCGTGACCTTCACACTGACCGCTGAGACCGGAATTGCGGCATCCGTCTGGCGCTCGGCATCGGCTTTGAGCGTGTACTGGATCGCCCGCACCGAAACGCCAAACCGTTCCGCCAGCACTGAAGTGGAAACGCCTTCCGCAGCTTCGCGAACGATCTCCATGCGGTCCGCATCTGTGAGACGTTTTGAGCGCGACATGCGAAGAAAGACCCCCTATTTCCTGCCACCTTCCACCAAGGCTGCCCCTACCTTACGATATTATACCAAGCTGTCAATTATATACTTACGTCGCATCCAGGCTCAGGCAGCCTTGGTGTCCGCTTCACGCCGCGGCCCGCAGGGACGCGGCTCTGCCGCCCTCACCTCCAAGCGACACCTGTCCCAGGGGTCCCGTCCGCCAGCCCCGCCCGAGGCTCTGGCCGAACACGCATGTGTTCGGACGGAACCGCGGGCGGGCGCAAACCCCACCGACAGGGCGGACAGGCAGGGTCAAGGAGGGCCAGATTTGGATCCCCAAATCTCTGCCGCAAAAACCGGGAGGCCCTGGCCGATAGGTTTTTGTGGATGGCCCCCTTGAGGCTGACTGGCCGGTCTGTCGCGGCCTGATCATTCCGGGCGGAGTGCGTCCGTTGAACGCGCAGGGACCGGCATCCCTGGAACAGGGATCGGGCCGCCCCAAGATCGTCCTGGGGCGGCCCATCCTCGTCAGAGGATTTAGTCCTGGGGATCTTTCGCGCTCGGTGGGAACATCACCAGCTCCGAGACCGCGACCGGGAAGTCGAGCTTGAGGCTGAAGAACTCCGTTCCATCCCCGTTGCGGGTGTTGCGAAACATCGCACCCACGCGCTGAAAACGGGTGCGCTCCTGGCCATCGGTATCGGTGAACTTGACGGGGACGGTGGCGACGTAGTGGTTGGTCATTTGGGTTACTCCTTGTTGCGATGGGGATCACCCAGCACGGGGGCAACAGGTCCGGTCGCAAGCGCAAATGCGGAGGGTCCGCGGCCAGCCGTGGAAGCCGTATTTGTGCTTGCCGAAGCGTGAGCTGAGGGCACGATTGGGCCGACCCCGTGCGATCCACATCTATGAGCAAAAAGGAGTGATCCGGATGACCCTTGCCAACACGCAGCCGCCACCATCCGCGTCCGCGTCCCGCCGATCCTGGCCGGGGTGCTGACGGAGCCCGCCCGCGTGGATGCGATGTTCCGAAACACGCCCCGAGGGACGTGCAGGTGTTCAGCCTCATATGCGACGTCTCGACCCCTCGCGTATTGCGCTGCTTTCGATGTGCGTGAGGTGCGTACCATCCCCAGCCCGTACCGATGCGGATGGGCCGCACTCTGACGGACCGGGTAGAGGGATAACGCTGCTGGCCGCCGCAGACTACCGATCACGCGTGACCGACCGCACGCGCCATGAGACATGACGAAAGGGCCGCGCCAAGCGCGACCCCCTCTCTTCAATCCTGCGCAGCCTTCTTCGCCGGGTCCGCAACCCGCATGACCGTCAGACCTTTCGCTTCCGCCTTCTGCCCGAGGTTCAGCGCGACCCCGTTGCCGCCGAAGAGTACAACCCCCGTCGCCGCGAACTTGTCGTCCAGCATTTCGTCGTTGCACTTGAACGGTGCCGCCCGCCCGTGCGCGGACCAGCGCGGATCGAAGCGCGCCTGCGCGACCCCGCGTGCCCGGGCCCACCGGGCCGCAATCATCTCCGCCCCGTGCTTGCCACCCTTGTGGCAGAGGAAGATCTCCTGGTTGCGGTTCTGCTTGATCCGTTCGCGAACCTTGTCGAGCGTGTTGAAGATCACATCAACATCGGTCCAGTCGGTGGCGCCTGAGACGATCAGGGGCACCCCCTCGACTTTCGACTTCTCGGCAGTCTCGCGGTCGTGCTGCTCCAGCAGCTGCCGCGCCTCGAAGACCGCCCCGGTCTCTTTCGCCCGGACGCTTGCGCGCGATCCGGCTGCCGGGATGTAGGCGTGGCCCGTCTCGATCTCGTAGCATTCCGCCGCCGCCTCGCTCATCACCTCGATGGCGCTCACAATCTCGCGCAGTTGCACAAAGCGCGCCTGCGCCTCTTCGAGCGCGGTCTCGGCGATTTCCGATCCGTCGTGGGATTTTGCCAGCGCGCCGATCTTGTCGGCGGTGCGGTCGACCTCCTTGCCGAGTGCCACCTTGCGGCGCTGCAGGATCGTCGCGAGCCCATGGGCCAGCGGTTCGATTTCTGCTTCAAGCCCGGTCCCGCGCAGCTGGCCGAGCAAAGCCTCGAAGCTCTCGCGGACGATGTGGTCGGTCAGAACGTGATCCTCCGGGATCGGCAGCTGCGCGTCCTTTTCAGTCAGTCCGAAAAGTTCGATGGTCTCGTAGGTGTTTGCAGTGTCGTAAGCCATGTCTGGTCTCCAGTGTTCGGTTCCAAGGCCACCACGTGAGTGTGGGGGCATGGCCGAATGCCTGGTTTCCGAATCTGCCCGGGTCAGGGACGGCGTAGCCGCCGGCTTGCCGGGCGCAAAAGTTTTCCGCGCGCGGCACCCGACACTTGCGCGCGCTTGCGCACGGGACCGCCCCGCGCCACCGGCTCCGCCCTCGCCGAAAAGTTTTGCGATCCTTGACGCGGGCTGATTTGGGGGCCATCCGGAGGATATGCTTCCGCGCTCATGTGTGTGTGTTTTGACGGTAGGTTTGCCCGACCCGAGCAGGCAAACGGCCCGACCGGACGCGGGAGACGGATGGAGTGGCGGGATCGTTTTGTCCTAAGGCCAAAACAGACCAGAGCGCAATCCGGCGGAGCGACCGGGGAGGGACGTGCTCGCGAGGCGGGCAAACCGGGATGCCGGGCGCAACGCCGCGGTGAGGCCGCATGGCCGAATGCGCGACGGACCGAAGGGCCGTTCTCCCCTGCGACACGCGAAGCCGAGCTGGGGAGGCCGCAAGGCTCTGGCCAGGGTTGATGTGCTGGCGACGCCGCTACCGACTATACGGATTACTTGTCCAAGCATTCGATGTAATGGGCGGGTAGCGGAAGTTCGCTGTAATTGGCTCCAATGGCCGCAAAGCGCAGCCATGATCAAGTCTCGGCGCACCGAACTGACATCCCGCGTTGCCTCACCGTTCGGTGCCCCGTCTACAATGTTGACATCGTCAGCGCGGACACTATTATACATTATTGCCTTATGACCGGTGCTCCCTGACCTGGCCTCAGTCGCCTCGTTACAGCCCGGTCTTCTAATTTCTGGACATCGCCGTATCAACATTGAAGTACCTCAAGCAGCACAAGTCGATCGATGAATGCATCGACATCATGTTGATGAGGGGTATGGAAATCCCTGACCGAGGCCATGCCGAGCGCTCCCTGCACCGCATCGGATACTACCGACTCAGCGCGTTTGGGTATCCTTATCGTGACTTCTGCCCGATCCCAACTCCAGACGGCGAGACGGAGCAGAAGGTTCGATGCGACAAGTTCAAAGAGGGTACGTCCTTCGATCAGGCTATCAACTTCTATCTCTTCGACAAAACCTTGCGCATCGAGCTTCTGGACGCGATTGAGCGCATCGAGATCGCGGTTAGAACCGCGATGATTGAAGTCCTTGGGGAGCTGGGACCACATGCGCATCGCGACAGACGCTCATACAAGGATCGCTTCAGCGAAAAGGGCGAAGATGGCAGCACGCCTCTCGAGCTCTTCATAGCCGGACTGGATCAGCACTTCAGAAGCTCTAAAGAGGACTTCGCGAAGCACTTCTCACTAAAGTACTTTGGTCCTCCACCGATTTGGATCGAGGCTGGGACATGGACCTGGGGCAACCTGACCCACATTATCGCCCACCTGTCCGACAAAAACAAAATGGCAATCGCGGCGCGTATTCACCCGGACCTCCCCATGAAGACATTCGCTTCATGGATCACAGCGCTCAATGACGTCCGCAACAGCTGCGCACATCACGCCCGAACGTGGAACAAGCCCTTGGTTAACAGCCCTGGGGTTCCCCCAAAAACGACATTTGGACAGCTCGACCACCTCCGCCAGCCCAGGATGGGGGACGATGCGCCCACGAAAAAGATTTACAGCGCGATCGTCATCATGATCTTCATGCTGCGGCAGTATTATCCGCGCACCAGGTGGCACATCCGTCTTCGCGACAAGATCTTGACCCAAGACCTCCCTTACGAAATTCGTCCGCAGACAGCCGGGTTCCCGGAGGGCTGGGAGTACGAGGCCATCTGGAACTGACCCGCCGACTTCCTGCTATCCGACATTGCCGCACGATGTCCCAAAAGGCCGGTTCAGAAAAGCTGCGTTGCAGGTCAGTCACAGCGACCCGTGCGCCCTTCTTTATGAGGAATGGGTTGGCGCTACGTTCCGCAAGGAAGGGTGGAAAGTGGTGGTTCCCTGCGTATTAGTTAAAGTGGCAGAGAAACGCGGAAGCAAACTTGATTATACTGAGATCCCGATACGTTCGAAGAATGCTCGGTTGCGTGACTTAGCGGACTCGAGAACGTCTTTGAAAGACGAGACCTCGATAAAAATCGAATAGGACGCGTCCCACGAATAGTATGTGTTTGAACCCGCCTTTCGGTGGAAGTTCCCGAGAGCCTTCATGACATCACGTAGCTTGGGTGTTATATCCGCGATGATGTGACACATGAACGGCGTAGTTTCTTCGATTGAGCGTATGGGAGTCCCGTCATACTTGATCGCCTCACCAGACTTCCGCATGTCTTCAACATATTTTCGGACTTGCGTGATGGGGTTTTTCTCCAAAGTGTAGTTGTCGATTTTCGGACGCTTGAATTCTACAATAGTGATTGGGGAAGACTTGTCTTCATTTTCAAAGCCAAGGCCAAGGTCGAAAATGGAGACGTCTGGCCTATCTTTTGGGTGAGTGGGATCTGACACTTGCTTTTCCATGCGGGTGTCAGAGTTGAAATATGAGTAGAATGCCAGTCGGTCGTCAACGATCCATAAATTGTGATCGTCGTAATCCAAATCCGAGGAAGTGGATTTCAGAGGGCAGATTATGTCGTGGAGAACGTCCTCATACTCGGAATCTTGATCTGTATTAGGCTTGAATTTCAAGCTCTCTTCGAACACATCGAGAACCAACTTGCGCTTCATGACATATTCAGCAAGCGACGACACCGACTCTTGCTTGAGTTCTGCGACATACTCTTTGGCCTTCGCCTCCACGTCAGGCAACTTCTTCTCAATTGACCGTTTGAAAGCATTCTTACGGCGTTCATATTGACGCAGCGACTGACGGGACATTTCCACAAATATGTCCTCTTTCCGGTTCGTGCCGTAATGGAGCGTTTCCGCGACTTCAGCATCCGTACCTTGAATACTAAGGAAACGAGGATGCTCGATGCGGAGGGCGCTGACAATGCCTGTCTGCTTCTCTCGAATCTCAGCGAGTTCGGGGGCGAGGAACTCCTTGACGCGCTCTTTCGCCTGATCGACGATGCTCTCAATCTCATCTTCTGACAAAGAGAAGTCCGTTCTTGTGTCATTCACAGATTCATCGAGGGCCGCACTTTCAATATACCCAAGGAATGCGAATTTACTATCAATAGCCTTAAGGCCAATCACCCCGTCCATGTCGAACCGTTTTACAGCACGTCCGTTTGCTCCAAGGTAAAGTGCGTTCGTGCTTCTTTCGTCGTCAGAGATTGCTTTGGGAAGCAGAAAACAGTGGCAGACAAAATCTTCGGACCCGCCAGAAGCGGATAAAGTGAACCGATAATCTGCATCGCGCTCAACTGATTCTGAGAATGCCTCGAACAGGTCTATCTCGGCATCAACATCACAGACCGTAATTTTTGGATGACTGATATTGATGAAGTAACTTATGAAATGAGCCAAAAGCCGATTTGTGATCGTGCTTGCCTTCTTCGGTATGTGCAGAGCGTAGTCACGTTTGTAGGGAGTCAACTGAATAATTGAGCCTGGAGTGCTTTGATCCGCTGGCGCAAGGGTCAGATTGTCCGTTGGGTTGGAAACCTTGAAATCAAAAGAAATAGAACGACCGATGGACCCGTCATCGTAAACACTTTGAATACGCACCTCGTCCAGCACCTTGAGCCAAACAAGGCGCCCTACGCCTTTTCCGCCAATCTTTTCTTTGGCACGTGAGTCCATTCGGCGAAAAGACTCGAGATTGCTTTCGTTAAAGCCAATTCCATTGTCAGAAATAGTAAAGCCTTCCATCTCCCCAGATTCAGTGCGGTGCAGTTCGATTGTGACTTCGCCCTTGCTGAGATTATCCTTGCCAAATCTGTCTTCGACGGCGTGAATGGAGTTCATCACAGCTTCAAAAAGTGGGAAAAGTGAGTTCTTGGCATTCGGAGCAAGCGATAAGTTTCGAATGCGCCCTGCGGGGTCGTTGTCCCAGCCGGTTTGAATTCGAACGTCCATGCTATTTGCTCCCGCCTGCCCTCAGTGGCACTATGACTGCGTAGCTGCTAGGGCGCAATCCGACACTTTTCCTTGGCCCTGACCTGCGAGCCCACTTGCCGAGCAAGTTCTGGTCCTCTCCACCTCTTCTCTGTTTACGAGAGGAGAGAACAACAACGTGGGCCATTTCCATCTTTCGAGAAGTCACGGCAACCGTTCAGAGCACTTTCTTGGCAAGATCATGAAGCATACGCTGCACCAAACGAGGTCGATCGGCAGCTTAGGCCCGATTGCACTGTTTCAGTTCAGATCGACGCCGCCGAGGCGCGGCGCATGGACATGCGTTCGGATTAGGAACGCAGCGCCCGCGCCCGCGATAGCGCCGAAGAGATGCGCCTCCCACGACACGCCGGGTTGGCCCGGAAGAACGCCCCAGAGAATAGAGCCATAGAGGACACCGACCACCAGCGCCGCGCCCAGCGTGATCGGAGAGCGATCCACAAGACCGCGCGCGATGAGGAAGCCAAACCAGCCGAAGATCAGCCCCGACGCACCGATATGGATCGCCGAGCCGCCGAACAACCACACGAGACCGCCCCCTAGGCCGATCACCACGGCGTTCACCGACAGCAAGCCTCGCGTGGTCGTTGCCACCAGCAGCCCACCCATCACCAGGAGCGGCGGCGTATTGGCCATCAGGTGCGAGAAACTCCCATGCAGGAGGGGCATAGCGATGACACCATCCAACCCGCTGCCGTGCCTGGGGATCAGGCCGAAGGCCGGGTTCAGGCCGTAGCCGGTGATCCAATTGACGACTTGGATCGCCCAGAGCAGCGCGACAAAAGCGGCAAGCGCCGCGGTGCGCCGGAAGAAGACGCGCATGTGATCCCAGTTCATCATGTTGGCGACAGTAGTCGTCCCCACAGCGCCTTCAACGGCTTTCGCGCGCTGCACAGGGTGCCACCTCCGGGAAAGGGGATTCGCGGCGGCCAACCTCGGTAGGGCTCAAGCCAAGAGAATGGCTCCGATCTTACACGGTGTTCCCAGGCCGCAGCGGCATGATTTCACGCTCGGGGCGCTTCAACGCTTCGGCATATTTGCGGGCATTGTCATCGATCGTGCTGTGCCAGAGCTTCGAGACGAACGCCCGGGCGTCTTGCACCGTCATGTCCTTCAGCGAAGAGGACAGCGCCATGAAGAGCTCATCCTCGCTGATCGCGGCGGCATAGTGCATGGCGTCCGCGTAAAATGAAGGGTCGTTCAGGACCTGTTGGCTTAGCGGCATCAGCGCGAGGTTCTCTTCCGGGATCGCCATGAAGATCGTGTCCTGCAGGTCGGTCAGATACGCACGCCGCGAGGTGGACACCGGCTTTCCTGCTGCCTGGGGTCTGCTCCGGCTCAGTGCAAAACCCTACGTTAAGAAATATTTTTCCCTGACGCTGGCACCCTTTGCGGAATTTACATTGAGACACGAGCTGAGATGCACGAGTTCGCTATCTGAGAGCCTATTTTACATCCGTTTTACAAACCTGCGTTTGTGAAAGCCGCCATTCGCTGCGCTGCGCATAAAATCACACAGTGCGGGACTTTTCGGGCTTTCGCTGCGCCGTTCACGAAGGTCCGTTGCCCCCTCTTCTTTAGGGTGGACTAAGCATCGAGTAACGCATCGATCACCGCGCATTCTGGGGCAGCATCGCCGGTGCATCGCGCAACAGTGTCCGACAGGACGCGCTCGATGCGCTGCAGATCGGCAATCTTGGCCTGAACGTCAGTCAGATGATCTTCGGCGATGATCTGCACCTCGGCGCATGTCCGGGATCGGTCATCGACCAGCCCAAGCAGCCCGCGAACCTCTTCGAGAGAAAAGCCTAGATCGCGGGACCGCATGACGAATTTCAGCCGCTTGACGTGGGCATCGTCGTAGCTTCGGTAGCCCTTCGTACTGCGCGGCGGGTCCGGCATGATCCCGATTTTCTCGTAATAGCGAATGGTTTCCAGGTTGCAGCCCGTTGCGCGGGCCAAATCGCCCCGCCGAATTGATCTCACGCTTGTGTTACTCATTGTGCCGAAAAATCCCTTGAGCCTGTATCAACTACAGACCCTAGAACGGTGGAAACATCTGTTCAAGGAAGATTCGATGGAACAACATTTGGCGGAACTTCCGCAATCTCAGTCGCAGAAAATTGGCGACGAAACCACCAAGGGATGGGGCGTGACCGGCCTCGGCGTCCTCGGTGCGCTGGCGATGACTTCTTGCTGCATCCTTCCATTGGTGCTGGTCAGCTTTGGCGTGACAGGCGTGTTCATCGCGCAGCTCGGGGCGCTCTATGCCTACAAATGGTACACCTTCGCGCTGAGCGCCGCGTTTTTGGGATACGGCTTCTACAAGGCTTACAAGCCTGTAGATGCCGAGGCCTGTGCCGATGGCACCTGCGCCCGCCCCATCGACCGCCGCATCATGCGCGCAACCCTCTGGGCCGCTTCCGCGATTGTCGCTGTCGCCATGATCTTTCCCTACATCACCCCCTTCATCCTGAAATTCTGAACGAGGACCATGACCATGAAGCATCTCCTGTTATCCGCCCTGGCCATCGTCGCACTCTCGACCCCGGCCCTCGCTGAAGAGCGCCAGGTCGAGATCGCCGTCAGCGAACTGACATGCCCGTCCTGTTCGTTCATTGTTGCCAGCTCGATGCGCGGTGTTCCGTCGGTCGAGATCGCCGCATTCGAGGACGGCCCCGAATACGGGCAGGGTGTTTACAGCGTGACCTACGATGACGCCGAAACTTCCATCGAAAGCATCATCGGCGCGGTGACGGCCAATGGCTATCCGGCGCAGGTGCTGCCCGACACAGCCTCCTGAGCCGCCTGCAATGCGTGACAATCTGATGGGTGGCCTGCTGGCCTTCGGAATAGCAGCTCCGGTCGTGGTCGTCTGCTGCGGCGGCGGAACTGCCGTGCTTGCAGCGTTGTTCGGCGGCGTTGGGGCTTGGCTCTCTGGAATGAGTGGCATTGCCGTGCTGGTTTTGGCGGGTCTGACCTACCTGATCGTCCGCGCACTGCGTCGTTCGCAAATGAAACGCGCCTCCGGCCCCGACCCATCACAAAGAAAGACGGCTCCTTGACTGACACACCTGAAAATTCCGACCGTCTGCTGAAATGGGGGCTTGGCGGTGCGCTCTTCGCCGCGCTCTGCTGCTTTACACCGCTTCTGGTCGTCATCGTCGCTGGCGTCGGATTGTCGGCCCTCACGGGCTGGCTCGATTACGCCCTGTTCCCGCTGCTGTTTTTCAGCCTCGCCGTGGTGGCACAGGCCCTTTGGCTGCGCGCTGGCAAACCGGGACCGGCCCCGAAACTTTGGGCCACCGGCCTCGCGGTGGCCCTGTCGATCCTGATCATTCTTCTCGAATTCAGGTTCGCAATACGGATCACAATCGGCGTTTTCGCCGCCACAGCACTCTACGCGGTTCTCCTGAACCGTGCGCAAAAGAAAGGATCGCTCTTATGATGATGGGATGTTGCACCGCCACCGGCATGGTCTTCGGCCTCCTCGGCATGTTGACACCGCTGATCGCCATCGGCGCGGTCATATATCTGCTCGCCGCCAGACCAAAAGACCCCGAACATGGCGAGGCGCGCTGAGATGAAAGACCTGAACAAAAACGACGATGAACAGGGCGGCTATGACCTGATCGTTCTTGGGGCCGGATCGGCGGGGTTCTCCGCCGCAATTACCGGCGCGGATGCCGGAAAGCGTGTCGCCCTCGTAGGACATGGCTCCATCGGCGGAACTTGCGTCAACGTGGGATGCGTGCCCTCCAAGGCGATGATCCGTGCGGCAGAGGCCGTGCACTGTGCGGGGGCTGCCAAGCGGTTCCCCGGCCTGTCGGGACGGGCACAAGTGGATGATTGGCAGACGCTCGTTCAGTCCAAGGACGATCTGGTCACGACCCTGCGCCAGAAGAAATACGCGGACCTTCTGCCGGAATATGAGGATGTCGATTACATCGACGCCGGTCCCGCGCGGCTGATCGAAGGTGGCGTGACAGTCGGTGAGCGAACCCTGAAAGCACCGAGGACCATCATCGCCACGGGCGGGCGTCCCGTTCTGCCGACCATCGACGGCATCGAGGAAATCGGCGCGCTCAACAGCACCAGTCTTCTGGAACTCGAAGT
Source organism: Phaeobacter sp. PT47_59 (assembly GCF_028890025.1). Classification (NCBI taxonomy): domain Bacteria; kingdom Pseudomonadati; phylum Pseudomonadota; class Alphaproteobacteria; order Rhodobacterales; family Roseobacteraceae; genus Phaeobacter; species Phaeobacter sp. PT47_59. The sequence continues at coordinate 5,741 of NZ_JARCJL010000044.1, read as the reverse complement.
ACTGCCGAAAAGCCTGATCTTCATCGGCGCGGGCTACATCGGCGCGGAGCTGGCCCAGATGATGAGCCGCATGGGCGTGAAGGTCACGCTTGTCGCCCGTTCGCATCTGTTGCCCGGCGCGGAACCAGAGGTCTCGGAGGCATTGGCGGCGGCGTTCGAGGCTGAAGGCATCACCCTTCTGACCGGGTTAAGCTACGACACTGTGCGCCGCGACGACGCGGGCGTGACACTGCGCGTGATCCAGAACGGAAAGCCTGTCGAAGTGACGGCGGATCACCTCGTTTCGACCGCTGGCAGGCGGGCCAATACCAAAGATATGGGCCTGGACGCAATCGGCGTGGAAACCGACGCGCGTGGGTCCATCGTCGTCGGCGAGGACATGCAGACATCGGTGCGCGGCATCTATGCCGCAGGCGATGTGACCGACCGCGACCAGTTCGTCTATATGGCGGCCTATGGTGCAAAGCTCGCGGCCAAAAATGCGGTTCTCGGCGAAGACCATCGCTACGACAACGCCGCGATGCCCTGGGTGGTGTTTTCCGACCCGCAGGTCGCGGGCGTCGGTCTCGGTGAAGCCCAGGCGCGGGACGCGGGCCTCGACGTCAAGACGTCCATCGTACCGCTCGATCAGGTGCCGCGCGCACTGGCCGCACGCGACACGCGCGGATTGATCAAGCTGGTGGCGGACAGAAAGTCCGACCGGCTGCTTGGCGGCCAGATCATCGCGCCCGAGGGGTCCGATACGATCCAGACCCTCGTTATGGCGCTGAAGTTTGGCATGACCACAAAGGCGCTCGGGGAGACGATCTTCCCCTATCTGACGACCGTGGAAGGGCTGAAGCTGGCGGCGCAAACCTTCGATATGGACGTGGCAAAGTTGAGCTGCTGCGCCGGATGAAGATCAGGACAAGGACCGGAGAATGAATGAAGACTACGACCTGATCGTCATCGGGGCGGGCATGGCGGGCGTGGCCGCGGCCAACAAATGTGGCGCGGCAGGATGGCGTGTCGCCATTGTCGATGCGCTGCCCTACGGCGGCACCTGCGCATTGCGCGGCTGCGATCCAAAGAAAATCCTGCGGCGCGGTGCGGAAATCATGGACGCGGCACGGCTCATGCAGGGCAAGGGGATCGATCCCGGTGATCTGTCGATCAACTGGGCCGATCTGATGGCACACAAGCGTGGCTTCACCGATCCCGTGCCGGACAAGATGGAAAAGGGCCTGTCGGGCAACGGCGTCGAAACCCTGCATGGAGCCGCGCGGTTCACGGGAAGCAACACGCTGGAGGTCGATGGAACGGCATATCAGTCGGAACGGTTCCTCGTGGCCGCCGGTGCCATGCCCAGGCCGCTGAGCTTCACAGGGGCCGATCTCGTGATCGACAGCACGGATTTCCTCAACCTGGAGGCCCTTCCCAATCGGGTTCTTTTTATCGGTGGCGGCTTCGTGTCCTTCGAGTTTGCGCATATCGCCGCACGGGCCGGAGCCAACCCGATCATCGTGGATCGTGGCGCCCGGCCCTTACGCGGCTTCGATCCCGATCTGGTCGAAATGCTGATCGACCGCAGCGGCGGTATCGGCGTGGACCTGATGCGCGAAACCGAAATCGTGTCGGTCTCGGAAGCCAGTAGAGCATTCACTGTCGAGGTGAAGTCGGGCGATGAAACCCGAACAATCGAAACCGATCTGGTCGTGCATGGCGCGGGCCGTGTGGCAGCCCTGGCCGATCTGAATCTTGAGGCGGCTGGTGTTGATTACAGCGACAAGGGCATCGTTGTAGCCCCGCATCTGCAAAGCACGACAAACAGCGCGGTCTTTGCCGCCGGAGATTCCGCCGACACCGATGGCATGCCGCTGACGCCAGTCGCAGTGATCGAAGGGAAGGTCGCGGCCTCCAACATGCTCAAAGACACTCAGACCGCACCGGATTATGCCGGTATTCCTACAGCCGTCTTCACAGTCCCGGAAGTGGCGCGTGTCGGCATGTTGGAAAGTGAGGCAAGGGACGCCGGGTATGATGTCGATGTTCGGTTCACCGACACTGGCGATTGGTATTCGAACTACCGGATCGGCGAGACCTCTGCTGCCGCGAAGGTCCTCGTGGACAAGTCGAACGGCAAGATCCTCGGCGCGCACCTGTTCGGCCCGGAATACGGCGAACTGATCAATTTCTTCGGGCTGGCAATCAAGCTGGGCCTGGCGGCCAAGCAACTTAAGTCGATGACGGCGGCCTATCCAAGTGTTGGATCGGATTTGGGCTCGCTTCTCTGAATTTGAAAGATTTTTCGCAATAGACCCGATCCTCCTCGGAACGTATGTCTGGCCCGATGAAGACGGTTCTTATCTACTTCGCCGCTGCGCTGGCCGAAATTGCCGGATGCTTTGCTTTCTGGGCCTGGTTCCGGCTGGACAAGAGCGTGTTTTGGTTGGCACCGGGCATGCTGTCCCTTGCCGCTTTCGCCTGGCTACTGGCGCTCAGCCCCGCCGATCAGGCGGGCCGCGCCTATGCAGTCTACGGTGGCGTTTACATCGTATCGTCCCTGCTGTGGCTATGGGGCGTAGAAGGGCATCGCCCGGATCAATGGGATGTAGTTGGAGCGGTCATTTGCCTTGTCGGTGCGGGTATTATTCTCTGGGCACCGCGCAGTATTTGAGAGGCAGCCGCAGACGGGGTGAAGCGCTGAATCGTTCGATTAGATCGCCTTTTGGTTCACGCGTTCCGACAACTCGGCGCTGCTTTCCCTCCGCATCGCGGCTGCGATCAAGCAGGTTTTCTACCGCCCTCGAAAGCAGCGATACATCCTTTACGCAGCATCGGTCAAAGTGGGCTCTGAACTGCCGTTCGCTGTATCGAGAAGGAACGACCGGTTTTGCTTAACGTAGGATTTAGCACTGAGCCGGAGCAGACCCCTGCCTTGGCGTCCAGATATGCCTGCCTTGTCCTGTCGAGCTTCGACCTTGCATGGGTCATGATGACATCACGCTGTCGTTCAGGCAGCGCAAATCCGGTGCAACGCACGATATGAGCAAGAAGCTCTTCAACCTCGGCGTCTACATCAAAGCTCTCGAACCACGGAGCTTTTCCCAGTCTCGCCACCATGTGCCTACCCTCGTCCTCTCAATAATATATTATCGTATATCATATTCAGCAGATCGCAAGCAGATGTGTGCGTCGTACCGCCAGACATGGAAAAAGGGGAACCGTGGTCCCACGGCTCCCCTTTCGGTTCGTATCGTTTTATCTCGCGCGCCGATTAGGCGACCAACGACAGCCCCGTGCCTGCATCCTGCGGCTGCTCACCGCTGTCGATGAACGGGATGATCGAGAAGGTCTGCCCACCGCGCTGTTCTTCGTTCTGCACGGCGTTCACGCGCAGGTCGCCATCGGGCGTGTTGATCAGCAGCGACAGGTAGTCATTGCCCGTGCGGCTGCTTTTCGCCATCCAGGCCGAGCCGACGCGGATCGGTGTGCCCCGGGGCGAGCTGACCTCGATCCGGTAATCGGGGTGAGTCTCCTCGGATTTATAGCTGTTCTCGATCAGCATGAATTCCAGATCGAACATCATGTTGGCGATGTAGCCGGTGAAGGCGTTGTCGGCGTCCATAGCGGTGAGCTCGCCCGAGATCGAGCCGGATTTCATCAGGCCGTTCGAGACCAGCGGGATGATCTCGAATTCGCCGCTCTGGGCCGCGCGCGCCTCTTTCGTCTGCACCGCATTGACCCGGAACGGGCCCAAGCCGACATCGATCTGCATCGAGATGTAAGGGTTTCCGCTGGTATTGCCGGTCTCGTTCCAGGCCGTGCCGATGCGCACCTTGCGGCCTGATTTGTTGACTGCCGTTACGTCAAAATCCGGGCTGCGTTCGGACATCTTCGGGCGGTTTTCAAGCTGGATGGCGATATCGAAACGTGTCGAATGGATCATGCCGGTGTACTGAGCGGCTGCGGTCTCGACGTTGCGGGTGAGGGTTCCTGCGAACATGGGATGGTTCCTTTTGGATTGGCCGGTGCCTGACGTTTTTGCCAACGCATCCGGGATTGCTTTCTCGACCCCTTGAGGGATCACAAATCAGAAAGCCTGCTTTCCTTTCAGCCCCGCCCACGGGTCAAAGCTGCCGTCCGAGTGGGAATGCCCCCGCGCCTCCGGGTGCTACGCCCCTCCCCTGCCCGTCTGGTCTTGATTGGTTGCCCGGATTTTCTGCGGCGTCCTTCGATTGCGCGACGAAAAACTCCGTTTCTTTTCCGTTCAACCGGTGCCCGCCCCGGTCGGTCAGACCGATGCAGCTACCATTCGGCACATAGGTGATGAGGTACTGACCGAGCCGGTCCTTGTGGACGACGTAGCCGGTATTGGCCCAATGCACGGTCTGGCCCGCATCGACGGCCGCCTTGATATCATTGAGTGTCATGCGATCCTCCTCAAGAAGAATGGTGGGGAAACGACGCAAGAAGCCCGATCTTCCAACCGGGCTTCCATACAGTATTCGTTTGGCAAACGGCCGAGAGCTGTCAGGCGCTTTGCGTGGCCCGCGTCGCGCGCGCCGCCATCCAATCTTTCAGGCCAAGAACCGTTCGTCCGGCGGCGACCTCGGAGGCCCAGGCAACCCTTGGGTCGCCGCAGGGCTCATCGCCGGAATGCCGGTCGATGTGGCCATTGGCCATCCATGGCTCAGGCTGTATCCGTCGCAGCCAGTCCGCCATGCTCGGGATGCGGCCCTGGCAGTCTTCACGGATATGCTGCTCGCCGATCCAGCGCACGGGGATGTCGCGGCCCGCACTATTGGTCAGTGTCAGGCCAAAAACCCGTTCGGCCTCAAAAAGGCCTTGCGCATGGTGACGCATGGCTCTGTGCGTGAAGAGCGCGAGGTGCTCTTTGGAAGCGTCGAACCAGTCGTGGACGGCTTGATAGTCGGACGGCACCCCGCCGAATTTCCGGGCAGAGCTTTCGGCATGATGAAGCGGATGGGCCATCTCACAGCCCCTCGTCATAGCTGTGCGAGCATTCGACATAGCGGTCGGCATGATCCAAGGTGACACTGTCGGCGGTGATGTCCCAGGTCAGCGTGCCGTAGCCGCCCTCGTTGTTTTCGAACCCCGGGTGATGGTGATAGGCGAGCGACCAGGCGAAGTCGCCAACCTCTGTGGCAAGCGGCTCCGGCAGTTGGACCTCTGCAGGCTGCACCGTCACATCCTCGACATTGCCGGAGTCGCCATAGCCTTCGTATTCGACAGCGACCTCGCTGATGCCAAGCGCACGTAGTTGCGCGAGCAGCTCCACTCTGGATGCCTTCAAGGTGGTTTCGCGCTCTGCACGCCACTGAGCCGCCATTGCGGCATAGTCGATCTGGGGATTGGTCATGGGTCTGTCCTCTTATCTGAATTTGGGGGGGCCGGGCCTGGCATTGGTCAGCGCGCGCCCGGAAAGCGCAGATCGGCCAAATCCCATCCACGCCGCCCGACCGGAAGCTCGCTTTGACTTTTCAGGCGGCTTGTTCTGCCACCTTGGCGACTCGCTGCCCCACGATCCGGGCCAGAATGCTTCCCGTGTCGATCCCGTCCCCATGCGGCAGGAACACACGCAACTGGAAGGCGATGATCTCGGTGAAGCAGCCGAGCGCCTTGAGGCCATCGATCATGCCCCGATCCGCACCGCCCAACTCAAGGCGCATCTCGCCTGCGACCCGGCGACGGGTCAGGGTCAGACCCCGGCCCAGATCGATTGGCGCTGTGGTGCCCAA
>NZ_JARCJL010000043.1:0-21471 GCF_028890025.1 Phaeobacter sp. PT47_59 | reverse complement strand
CAGATGTCCGAAGGTCTTCCTGTCCGCCATCGCCCTCGCAGCCCTCGTCATTTACTGGCTATGAGTCCTGAGCCTAAGGCGTCGTAGTAGGTGTCATGGTCTTGAGCACGCAGAATATCATCATATTGGGTCGCGTAGATTGCCTCGATCGAAGAGCCGGTATCAAGGTATCCAAACGTATCAACAACCGAAAAACTTGGAGTGAAAAAGTTGCTCTCCATGCGAATGCCGCTGCCGCCAATTTCATTTGAATAATCGACAACGTCAAATCCGCCCAACCCAAAAAATAGGTCAGCTCCGGCATTGCCTGTGAACAGGTTGTCCCCACTGTTTCCAGAAAATGTGTCAGCGCTGTTTGTTCCCCAAAACCCTTCGATGGAAATCAAGGTATCCCTATTACCGTAACTATCCGTAGCCGAATTGACTACCAGACTTGCGGTGACGCCATCGGTACCGCCTTCGAAATGATAGTTGGCGATGTCAAAGTCTGAACCACCATTCAGGATGTCGGCGCCGTCCCCCCCCCTTGAAGAACGTCGAAACCACCGTTGCCTTGAAGCGTATCATTTCCGGCGCTCCCAAAAAGAACGTCGTCAATATGTGATCCGTTTACTGTTTCATCATTGCTCGACGAAAACCTCCCAGCCATCGATAAACCTACGGAGTTTCCGGGCTCGTCGGGTATCCCTGCTTGACTGAACAGCGTCACGTTGTTCGTGAGCCATCTGTCATAGGCGCTTGCGTCGGCAAGCGATGGGAGTGCATCCCCGCCCCCTGAAAGATCCGTGGCATTGGCAAACAAAACGTCAGTCGCAGGCGCCCCCTCGTTGGAGGTCTTGGCAATCGTATAGGTCTGACCAAGCGTCTTGGCGTCTGCAACGATCAGCGCAAAACTGACGGTTGAAAAGGATATCGCAGCCCCGAAATTGTTGTCCGCAATCGCGATGCCAGTATTTGTAGGCTTTGTCATGTTTTTATCAAAATTCCTTTCGGCTGCCATCAGTCAGTCCTACCAACTGAATTCGTCAGCCTGTAACTCCCTTTGGAGCCAAGCATAAGGAAAAACAAATGCGATCCAAGTCGTCTTTTCCCCGCGGGCTGAAAAGACGATTTTAGGCGTTGCCATGGTTCTGAAGGTTGGGCTCAGGCCCAAGACCAGCAATGACAAGTGCCGTGAGGAAGGTTGCTGAGGGGAGAATCTTCGGGCAGCTGCCATCCCGTGTCGCAACGGGGCTCCAATCCTTAGGTCTACCGAACATGATCTCGTTGTGGTTACGGTGGTTGAAGCGACGTTTGTCAGATCGGGTGGCAATCTTACGTTGCTTTCGGCCGGGGACACAGCCCGGTATACCCTTGTCTTGCAATGCTCCTCTGAACCAGTCTGCGTCATCGCCGTCGTCGTCAAGTGGCTACTCAATATCCGGCACGCTACTCAGCAGCGCCCGCGCGCCGATGTAATCGCGAACTTGGCCAGCGGTGACAAAGACGTTCATGTCCGCCCTGGCCGCGATCGTCTACGTCTGGAGCCGGAGCGATGACTGAGCTGCAGCCCGACGACATCGTGGTCAATCGGACGTATCTGAGGGGCATTTCGAAAGTCAAAAACATCTGATCTGAGTTCTTCGCGTTCACATCAGAAGCCCAAAATACACTCTTGGCTGCGCCAAAATGGAGTTCTACTCAGAAAACCAACGCATCAGATACAGTGCTTAGGTCAGAGCCCAAAACCAGAACGGTTGCTCCGCTATCAACTGAAATCAATACGTCTGAGCCAATCTGCTCAAGAGTCACAGCAGGTGTCTCGGAGGACAGGTGGCGAAACCTCAATGTATCGCCTTCGTGGAAATCAGTAACAACGTCGTCGCCCGAGAACTCTTCAAGCGACGAGTAGTTTCCGAAGACAAAAACGTCGTTGCCTTGCCCGCCCGACAAAACGTCGTTTCCCTGTCCCCCATCCAGCCTATCCTTGCCCTTGCCGCCTGTGAGTGTGTCTTCTCCCTCACCTCCGCCAAGCAGGTCGCGCTGGCGGCCTCCGTCTAGGATATCATTTCCCTGTCCCCCGATAAGAACATCTTTTCCCCGGCCGCCAAACAAGCGATCGTTGCCGTTTTGACCGCTCAGTTCATCGTTTCCCGCAAAGCCGCGCAGCAGATCATGGCCGTCACCGGCCCACAACTTGTCGGCTTTTGAAAGTCCCAAGAGCTTGTCATCGCCTGAAAGAAAAAGGTCATAAAAGCCAACGGACCCCAATAGGCCTGGCCACAGGTCAGTGGCGTCTTCTTCAATGTTCGAAATCAGGAAGAATGGCTTTCCGTTGACTTTGACTTCGTAGCTGTCAACCGGCCCGGAGATTTCCCCTTCGGAGTTTCTATCGAAGTTGCCTGATAAAACGGCCTCGAAACCCCTTGGGTAACGATAATCAACATAAAATATGCCTGTTGCTACTATTTCGCTTGTTGAAACGGATGATAGGTCTCGTATTCTTGAAAAGTCAGTGATCTCGATGTCTGTGTAGTTAAGGCTATCGGCCCTATACCAATCGGATGGATGGGTCAGGACCGTAAAAATAGCCATGTCTTTGCCCAGCTAGTTTGCGAACTGTCTAATGTGTCAGCGTCGCACATGCGTGGAAGCGAAACAAGTTTCAGCGTTTGTCGTATGTTTCTCTCTCCCGTATTTCGGACGCCGACGTGAACGAGGATTGCTGTCTTCTGAGCTGTGGAGGAGAGGGCATCAGAAATGGCGCGGCGACAGAACCATCCGCGTGAGTTCCAGACCAAGGACCCGCTTGCGGCTTTGAAAGGTGAGCGCAGGGTGCGGAACTGGACGGTCAGTTTGAGTTTCAAGGGCGCAACCGGTTTGAAACCGATGCTGATGTGGCAGGTAGTTGCGCTGCGGGCAACCGGCGCCTAAGGTGCAGACATGTCACTGGTGAGGCGCATATTGTCGGCTGCATTGATCGGGCTCCTGCTGATCATGACGGGAGTGGATGGCGCGGTGCATGCCCATACCGGCGCCTGCCCGGGTGGTCATTGCGATATGGCGACCTCTGACCATGCGCGTGAAAATCTGGTGGGCATGCTGGACAAGAGTGAACACGGCGCATCCCATGACCACATTGCCCATGACCACACTGGCGTGGGCGATGACGGCTGCGGACCCTTCACCTGCCACGCCGCCGTTCTGCCCGCTCCGATTGACGATGATGACTTCGCAGCCCTCAAGATCCATTGGGCCGCCGCGCTTCATCCCGTGGCGACGCCGGTGACACCGGATAGCCTGGAACGCCCACCGAACACCTGACCCGCCGGAGCAACGGCGCCGCCAGTCCCGTCTGGCGGCGCAATCGTCAAGGCAGCGCTGCGCCAAGCCGCGTTGCAGCAGACCAGTGTCAGGATAGAGAATGAAACGCAAATACTACCTCTTGGGGGTGCCTGTCGTCGTAGCCGTGGCAGCCAGCTTTCAGCTTGGCTCGGCCCCCGAGCCCGCAACACAAGCACCCGCCGTGGGCGCGCCGATCGTTACGGTCCAGGTGCCGCCCCTGCAGGGCAATGCCGTCATCGGACAGCAGATCTTTGCAAAGCGCTGTTCGGCGTGTCACGGTGAAAACGCCGCAGGAAAAGAGGGGGCAGGGCCGCCCCTGATCCACGTCATCTATGAGCCAAACCATCACGCAGACGAGGCCTTCCAGCGGGCGGTCGCAATGGGCGTCAGAAGCCATCACTGGAGGTTTGGGGACATGCCCCCCGTCGAAGGTCTGACACGGGGCGATGTGGCAATGGTCACGGCCTATATTCGCGACGTTCAGCGCGCAAACGGCATTCAGTGAGGTGAAACCATGAAGACAATTGCACCCTTTGCCCTGGCCGTCCTTTTGGCGACCCAGGCCCTGGCCCACTCCAAGATATCGGGCAGCAGCCCCGCTGACGGAGCCGTTCTGTCACAGCCGCCCGCACGTATCGAGCTGACCTTCGCCAAGCACATCCGGCTGACCAGGGTAAAGCTGCTGTCGCAGGACGGATCCGACAGGCCGCTGGATCTGGGATCGCAAACCAGCTTCGGGCGGGAATTCAGCCTGCCGGTTCACGAGTTGGGCCAAGGGGTCTACCAGATTGAATGGCGGGGGCTTGGCCAGGATGGTCATGCTATGACGGGCGGCTTTTCATTCTCGGTCGAGTAGGCCCATGATGGATATCTGGGGTTTCCTGGCGATCGGGGCGAAGCTGGCACTCTATTTGGGCTTTCTCGGCGCGACGGGGCTGGTGATCGTTCGTCTTCTCTTTGAAGAGCTGACGCGCGCCATCCGGACCGACCTGCAAAAACAAACGGCATGTCTGGCGGCCTTGGGCCTGCTGGGCGCGCTGTTCAGTTTCTCTTTGCGCGGGGCTGCCCTGACGGGGGACATCGGCGGCATGAGCGATGCTGAAATGCTGAGCCTGCTGTGGCAGACGCCGGTAGGCGATGCCCTGGTCTATCGGGGTGCCGGAGCCATGCTCTTGCTGTCCGGCCTGGTCCTGGGGCAGGCTGGATTGTGGATCTCTCTTGCCGGTGGCGCAGCGGGCCTGTGGTCCTTTGGCGTGATCGGCCATGTACCTGACATCGATCAGACCGGCGTGCGCCTGCTTCTTTTCGTGCACCTTCTGGGGGTCGCCTTCTGGGCCGGGATCCTGCTGCCGCTCAGGCAGCTGTCCCTGGACAGCGACAGCACAGCGGTCGCCGCACGGCTCGGCCACCGGTTCGGGCGGCTTGCCGTTGCCATCGTGCCCGCTCTGATTGCTGTCGGTGCCCTCATGGCATGGCTCCTGCTGGGCAGCATGGACGCCTTGCTGACAACGCCCTACGGGCTGAACCTTGTTGCCAAGATGCTGCTGGTCGCGGCCTTGCTGGTCCTAGCCGCCGCGAACAAGCTGCGCTTCGTTCCGGCGCTGCAAGGCGGTCACAGCGGCGCCGGACAGCGCCTCGCGCGCGCCATCGAGATCGAAGCCGTGATTTTCCTCTTGCTGCTTGCCGCAACTGCGCGATTGACCAGCACCGTAACGCTACCGGGATGAGATATTACCGGGATGAGGCCTATGTCCCTGAAGGATCTGAGCGGTTCCGTCTTGCCTGGCGGTTTCGCCGTTCCTGCATAGGCGGCGAACGATATGGCAGGGCGCGGCGTCCGACGTCACCTCATCGCTTGCTTCGGGATGCTTTGGGGTGGGGGGAGCGCCCCCCAATAAAGGCGGCTCCGCAACGTGCTGCGGAGCCGCCTTTGTCGATCAGGGTGGCGTTAGCTGAACCAGTCGATCATGATCTCATCCGTGATCCTGACGCCCTTCAACTGGGCGATCTGCACGGCATCTTCTCCACCTTCTCCATCAGCGTCATATTCGAGCCAAACGGCACCTCCGGCGGCTGACGTCAAAGCCAGATGATCGCTGTCAAATGCGGTCTGCAGATCGGTGCCCAGCTCGATCAGGAGATCATCAATGTCCAGGGTGTCTCCCTGATCACGTTTGAAGTCCTTTATTATGTCACCGACTTCGGAGGTGCTGGAAAAGACAAAGACGTCTGCGCCCGAGCCTCCGGTTAGGAGGTCGATGCCCTCTCCACCGGACAGGACGTCATCGCCGGAGCCACCATCCATGGTGTCTTTCCCGGAGCCGCCACTCAGGGTGTCATCGCCGTCACCGGATCTAACCCAATCGGTGCCGCCGCCGGCATCGATACTGTCGTTCCCGTTGCCTGTGTTGATTGTATCGAGGCCCGCTCCGGCAGAGACGGTATCATCGCCACTTCGAGTCGATAGCAGGTCGTTGCCGTCTCCGGTGGTGATCAGAGAATCGCCGTCACCGGTTTGCACGCGGTTGTCTCCATCTCCGGCATCGATCACGTTGGTGCCCACTCCAACCCTGATCTGGTCGTTTCCGGATCCGGAGGAGATGTGGTTGTCGCCGTCCCTCAGCCGGATCGAGTTTTGGCCATCACCCGCATCAATCGTATGGTTGCCTTCACCCAGCATGATTTTGTCCCAACCGCTGCCTGTGGTGATCGAACTGTTTCCCTCCTGGGCGCGGATCGTGTTTCTGCCGTCACCGGCGTCAATGATGTGATCCCCGTTGCCGACCATGATTTTATCGGCATCCTGACCAGTTGTGATGGTGCTGTCGCCATCTTGCAGCCTCACAGTGTTTCGGCCATCTCCCAAGGTGACGACGTGCGTGCCGGCTGCCGCCGTCACTCGGTTGTTGCCCTCACCGGCCGAAATGGTGCTGTTGCCCGTGCCGACGGTGATCATGTTGCCGCCAGAGCCCGCAGAAATCAGATGGTTTCCCGCTCCCACCTTGATCCTGTCCGCACCGGAGCCGGCGACGATTGCGACGGTTCCGTTTCCAGTGGTAATCTGGTTGTTGCCATCACCGGCGTCGATGCTCTGGACGCCATCTCCCAGCTTGATGCTGTCATTGCTGGCCCCGGTGGAAATGGTGTTGTCCCCATTTCCAAACCTGATCTGCGCGCTTCCTTCCCCTGTCGATACAGTATGAGAGCCCGCGCCGCCGGTGATCCTGTCGGATCCCTCCCCGGCCGTGATGGTGGCGTTTCCACTCCCGATCCGGATCAGGTTTGTACCTGCTCCGGCGTCAATGGTATGGTTGCCGTCGCCTAGAGTGATCTGGTCCTTGTCGTCGCCGGTTTTGATCCATTTGTTGCCGTTGCCGGACCGGATGGAATTGGCTCCGTCTCCTGCGGTGATGGTGTCGTCGCCGTCACCGCAGGTGATCCGGTCTTTGCCGCTACCGGATGTAATGTCGTTGTCGCCGCCGAGTACCACGATTATGTTGGTGCCGTCGCCTGCGTCGATGACATTGTTGCCGCTGCCGCCGTCGATCCTGTCAGTGCCGCTTCCGCCGATGATCGTGTCGTCGCCGTCGCCACCCTTGATGCTGTTGCGCCCTTCGCCACCGTCGATGATGTCATTGCCCAGACCGCCTTCCATGCGGTCATTGCCTTCGCCGCCGGACAGGCTGTCGTCACCCGCATCCCCATTTAGCTGGTCATTCCCTTCACCACCAACCAGTGTATCGGAGCCATCCATTCCGAACAGGCGGTCATTGCCACCGTTGCCTTCCATCAGGTTGTCCAGCGCGTTGCCATAGCCTTGGTCACCGCCGCTGCCGAAGAGAACATTTTCGATGTCCGATGTGGCAGAGATGGTGAGCGACTTTGAACCGATACGGCCCACGGCGCCATTCTCCAGGAAGATTTTGCTTGCCTTGGTAACGGCCGTCAAATCAATGGTGTCCGTGCCGCCATTGGTGTCGTCAATCAGGCCAAGTGCCGGTGTCCAGTCGTCCTGGAAACTATCCGTGAACGTATATGTGTTGTCCAAGGTTTCTGGTTCCGGCGGCGTGGGCGGCTCGGGTTCGGGCTCCGGTTCCGGTTCTGGTTCCGGCTCAGGAGGCGGCGTGGCGCCGCTGTCGATGATTGCCGCCACATCTGCGCTGGGATCCACCCCTGCCAGGAAGGCCAGGTTGGTTCCACTGCCGTTTTCGATAAGGGTCAGCCAGGATCCGCCTGATCCCGCAGTCAGCCGTACCACGCCATCGGCAACGGCGTCCTCGGCGGTATATCCGATCGCGTCCAGCAGCGTCGTGATATCCACCCGGTCGCCCTCGGCGAGGTTGAAGTCCGTGATCGTGTCCCCTGCGTAGAGGGACTGGTAGACAAAACGGTCGGCGCCCGCGCCGCCAGACAGGGTGTCCACACCATCGCCGCCGATGAGGATATCGTTGCCGGCATTGCCTTCAAGACTGTCGTTGCCGCCGCCGCTTTCGATGCGATTGTCCGCAGTGTTGCCAATGATGTGGTCGTTGCCGACACCGGTGATCGCGTTCTCGATCACGGTGCTGCGGCCAATGGAGAAGTTCCCGATCCTGCCGTTCAGGTTGGAATAGGTCTCTTCACCCAGATTCAGCATTTGATCGTGGCTGCGCGAGCCGAGATTGATCGTATCGGTGCCCCCATTGTCGACAATGGCAACGCTCCAATCGGTCAGCCCCATGCCATGACGGCCCGTCGTTTCACCATCACCATAGGTGGTGTCACCGGTTTCGATGTTTGTCGGGGTGCCATAGAGGCGATGAATGGCCGCGATATCCGCCAGTTGGGCCGTCGCCAGGAAGGAATAGGAGGCGTCGGTATAGGTGTTCTCGGACTGGCTGAAATAGGACATGACCGAAACCTGCCAGCTGTCGTTGGCAAAGTTCGCATCGCTGCCGTAGGAGGCGCTGCCATTGTAGTTGCCGGTATGGCCCAGGCCCAGCGCATGGCCAATTTCATGGATGAAGGTCTGCAGGTAGTAGTCGCCATAGGACGACCAGCTGGAGTTCACGTTGACATTGGTGCTGAGAATGGTGGAGCCGCTTGTGGTCGAACTGGCCCAGGCACCGCTCTGATTGTCGTCAAAGGTGATCTGAGCATTCGAGGTTTCGACGAATTCGATGCCGCTGAGGGCGGTCCAGCTGTCCAGCGCCTGTCGGGCGGTTTCCCGGCCCAGCGTGTTGAGACCGGTCAGGTTGACCGTAATCTGCCCCCCCGGTTCCACATCATAGGCGCGCAGGGATCGACCGGTGTCCTGCCAAAAACCTTCGGTGAGGTAGTCGGCGACCTGATCGATCGTGTAGACAGGTTTTGTTGCCCATTCGCTTGATGAGCTGGAAACGGAGGTGTTTTCTCCGAATGGTGAGATATGGCGTGTGTTTCCGCAAAGTTCACACATGGTCTGCTCCCCCTGGTGATCGCTAAAAATGTTTCGGGATATTCGCGGAACGGATCAGCTGCTGCGCAAAGGACGCCAGGTCCTCCGCGTTGAGCTGACGGTCCATGACCGAATACTCGAGTACCGGGCTGTCCCCTTTGCGCCCGTCTGCGCTACTCCAGCTGAGCTGCCCCGACAGCCAGCTGTCCGCGCGTCCCCGCTCTGTGAAGTGCAGGGTCAGTGCTGCTTCGGCCGGTGGTTCATCGGCCTTTGAAACCCCGCTCGATCCTTCCATGACCTTGAAGGCGTACCCGGTGACGGCTGCCGCCAGGGCCTCGCCCAGGGCCTCGCACATCGGGCCCATGTCATGCGCCCTGTCCTGAGCGTCGCACTGAAGGCTGACATGCCGTTCTGCCGCATCATCGGCCACTGCGGCAGAGGCCAGCAGCAGGACTGTCGCAGAGGTGCGCGTGATGTCGGAAATCAGGGACATGAGTGTCGGATGCCTTACGGTTCGAGATGGTTCGGGTTTCTCGCGCCGTTCTGGCCGCAGTTATCTTTTTGGAAAGAAAACCGGTCAGGAAGGGGTGCAGCAATCTGGCAAAAATGTGGCAGCCAGGAGTTTCACCAGAAGATTTTCATAGAGATTTAAGAGATTGCGGGCGCAATTTCCTGCATTCGAGCGCCTGTGGTTCCGGCTTAGGGCCAGGCCGAGAATGACGTGGGGCTTGTGCCGCGCGAGGCCATCTTGCGGCGGAACCGCCCCGGGGACAGCCCCTGCGTTCTGGTGAAGAAGCGGTTGAAATAGGCCGGATCGGAAAACCCCAGCCGAAAGGCGATCTGCGCCACCGAGAGCCCGGAGTTCGTCAAAAGCTCCGCGGCCTCGCGCACGAGCGCCTCATGCAGATAGGCCTGCGGCGAGCGGCCCATCGAGCGGCGCACCGCGCTGCCAAGCCGATCCCGGCTGACCCCCAGCGCAGTGGCGTAATCCGCGACTTTCCAGTGATCACGCAGATGCAGCCCCACCAGTTGCACAAAATTCTGCACCAGACCGCCGGTCGCCGCAGAGGAGCGGGGCCGCTGTTTGCGGGCGATCCGCCAGATCTGGATCAGCAGCAGGGAAAGAAGGTGCTCGCCGGCAATCTCGGCTGCCGGTTCCGAACCGGAAAGCTCCTCGCGCAGGTTGCGCATCCACCCCGTCATCCGCTCCTCATGCCCGCTCAGCGGTTCCGACAGGTCGCGGCGCAGCATCTGGGCCAATTCGTCGCCAAGGGCGGTGGCGGGCAGGGCGCGCGCAACGGCGCTGTCGTTCAGATGCAGGATTTCCCCGCGGCTGCCCGAGGTCAGCCGCAGCTGTCCGCGACGACCCGACGACAGCCACATTGCCCGGGGCGCATCAAAGCGCAGCCCATCGGGCTCGCCATCAATTTTCCCGCGCCCTGCCTTGAGCAGCAAAAGCACGCTTTGGCTGGGCGCCAGCGCATAGGTGGTGTCCGCAAGGGGACTGCGAATCTGCCGGGCGATGATCTGAGCTTTCTTGTCGGAAATCATCGCATGGGTCCGGTAGAAGGTGAAAATCGACGCATCAGTGCAATTCTTAGCTTCAAAAGCACATTTTATAAAGCTTCAATTCCAATACCCTGTTCCCGTGGAAGAGAAATCGTCGCCTTCGCAAGGGGGCGGTGCCCGGGCGTCAGGAGGATGTGGTGCCTGGGGAAATCACGACTGGGAGGAGACACATGTCAGTATTTTCACGGCGCGCCTTGCTGCGCGCGGTTCCTGTTGCGCTTGGCTCCATGCTGGCGCTGGGTACACCGGCCCTGGCCGAGGATGCGGCAGCCGTAAAGATCGGCTATGCGGTATCGAAAAGCGGCCCCAATGCCACTGGGGCCGGGATCACCACCATTCCGAACTACGAACTCTGGGTGTCCGAGGTGAACGCCAAGGGGGGCCTCACCATGCCCGACGGCAGCCAGCGCAAGATCGAGGTCGTCGAATATGACGACCGGTCCAGCGCCGAGGACCTGGTGCGCGCCATTGAACGCCTGGCGACCCAGGACAAGGTCGATCTGATCCTGCCGCCCTGGAGCACCGGCGCCAACCTGGCGATTGCGCCCTTGATGGCGCGCTTTGGCTACCCGCAGCTGGCGGTGACCGCGGTGACCGACAAGGCGCCGGAATTTGCCGCACGCTGGGACCGGTCCTTCTGGATGCTGGGCGGCGGTCATGACTATGCCACCGCCCTGGTCGAAGCGCTGGCCGCGGCCCGCGATGCCGGTACGATCAACAACAAGGTTGCGATGATTTCCGTCGCGGACGGTTTCGGGATCGATCTGGTCAAGGCGGCACGTCCGGCCCTGAAGGAAGCAGGCTTTGAGACCGTCTATGACGCCTCCTACCCGCTGGGGACTTCGGATTTCGCCACCATGCTGAACGAGGTGCAGGGATCGGGCGCGGACAGTTTCGTGTCCTTCTCCTACCCGCCCGGCAGCTTTGGCGTGACCAAGCAGGCGATGACCACGGGCTATAACCCCAAGGTGTTTTACATCGGTGTGGGCGGGGCCTTTCCGGTCTATGCCAAGATCACTGGCGGCAAGCAGGAAGGCGTGATGTCCATCGGCGGCGTCGATGCCTCGAACCCGGACATCCAGGCCTATTTCCAGAAACATATCGCCGCCACCGGTAATGCGCCTGACAGCTGGGCCAGCGCCATCACCTATGCCTCGCTGCAGATCCTGGAGCAGGCGGTGGCGCGGGTCGGCCTTGATCACGCGGATCTGGCCAAGGAAATCTCGACCGGCACTTTCGACACCATCCTGGGTGAGACCGCGATGGAGAACAACCAGCTGCGCAAGCTGTGGTTCGTGGGGCAGTGGCAGGGTGACAGTTTCGTGGCCGTCAGCCCCGCCGATCGTGCCGGTGCTGGCGCTCCGATGATCCCGAAACCCGAGTGGTAAGACCCCCCCGGGCGTATCACTGGGTGAAACTGGTCTGCGGCCCCGAGTGAGGGCCGCAGCACACAAGACTTCAAGGACATAAGATGTTGATCTCGACCCTTCTCCTCGGCCTGGTGCTGGGCGGGACCTATGCGCTCTTGGCGCTGGGCCTGTCGCTGCAATACGGCATATCGAGGATCATGAACCTGGCCTACGGCGAATTCATGCTGCTGGCCTGTTTTGCTGTAACGCTGATGTTCACCGGCTGGGGTGTTGGCCCGCTCTGGGGGCTTCTGGTGGTGGTGCCCCTTGGATACGGGGTTTCCTGGCTGATCTACAGCGTGATGATGCGCCCCCTGGTGAAACGCGCGGGTGGCAGCGGGCGGCTTGAGGTCGACACCATCCTTGCAACCTTTGGCCTCTTGTTCGTTCTGCAGGGTGTGATGCTCGTCACCTTCGGCAGCGATTTTACCTCTTATTCCTATCTCAACACCGGGGTGGAGCTGCTGGGCGTGACCATTGCCGCCAACCGTCTCATTGCCTTTGTGCTGTCGGTCGTGATCGGGCTGGGTCTGTTCACAATGCTGATCCGCACCCGCTGGGGCACCGCGATGCGCGCCGTGGCGCTGTCGCCGGGGTCGGCCTACTTGGTGGGCATCGACGTCGACCGCATGGGGCGGCAGGCCTTTGCCCTGGGCGGCGCGCTTGCGGCCGCGGGTGGAGCGCTGATCTCCATGTACCAGACCTTCTCTGCCACCGATGGCGTGGTCTTCACCATGAAGGCGTTGATCGTGGTGATCATGGGCGGGGTCGGCAATATCCTGGGCGCGCTGATCGCCGGGTTGTTTCTGGGTCTGGCCGAGACATTCGTGGCCGCCTTCATCGACCCCGGACTGACCCTTGCGGCCACCTATACGCTGTTCCTGGTGGTGCTTCTGTGGCGTCCGAACGGGCTCTTTGGCAAGGCGGGGGGCTGAACCATGCGGATCACTATCGCAGTTGTGGCCCTTGCCTGTCTTGCAGCCCTACCGTTCTTCTTTGACAGCTATGGGATCGGTCTGCTGGTGGGGCTTGCGGGCTATGTGACGCTGGCCACCTCCTGGGCGATGTTCTCGGGGCCGACGCGCTATGTCTCGCTGGCGACGGTCGCCTTCTTCGGCGTTGGGGCCTACACCGTCGCCGTCCTGAACGAGGCGCTGCCCTATCCGCTGGTGCTGCTGGCCGCTGCCGGGATTGGCGCCACCATGGCGGTGTTGGTCGGTCTTTCTACCTTACGCCTTGCGGGCATCTATTTCGTGATCTTCACCTTTGGCCTGGCCGAACTGGTGCGCCAGCTGATCACCTGGTTCGAGGTCAATATCACCGGCACCCTGGGGCGCTATATCTTCCTCGACTTGGAGGCCAAGCATATCTACTGGCAGCTTCTGGCGCTGGGCGCGCTGACCCTGGCGCTGGCGGCCTGGATCCGGCAAAGCCGCCTGGGCCTTGCCCTGCGCGTCATCGGTGATGATGAAACCGTCGCGGCCCACAGCGGCATCAACCTGGCGCGCACCAAGCTGGTTCTGTTTGTGGCCTCCGCCACCATCATCACCCTTGTGGGGGCCATCCAGGCGCCGCGCTGGGTCTATGTGGAGCCCTCCATCGTCTTCAATCCCACTGTCAGCTTCCTGACCGTGATCATGGCGCTGCTGGGCGGGGCGAGCAGGCTTTGGGGGCCGGTCTTCGGTGCCGTGCCGCTGTTCCTGTTGTTCGAATGGCTGTCGGCCCGCTTCCCGGATCACTTCTCGATCCTTCTGGGGTTGATGTTCCTCGCGGTGGTCTATGCGCTGCCGGACGGGTTGCTGGCTGCGGCGGAAAAGCTGCGCGGCAAGGCAAGGGGTGATGCAAAAGGGGAGGCGGCTCAATGAGTGTTCTTCTGAAAACCGAAGGGCTGACCAAACGCTTCGGTGGGCTGACGGCGGTGAATGATGTCTCGCTTGAGGTGCGCAAGGGCGAGGTTCTGGGCCTGTTGGGGCCGAACGGATCGGGCAAGACCACCCTTTTGAACCTTCTTTCCGGTGCGCTGCGCCCTTCGGCGGGGCAGTTCGCGGTGGAGGGCAGGCCGCTGGCTGGCGCACGCCCCGATGTGATCGCGGGGGCAGGTGTGGCGCGCACCTTCCAACTGGTGCGCATCCTGCCCTCGTTGACGCTGGAGGAAAACGTCATGGTCCCGGCGGCCTTTGGCGGCAAACGGCTCTGGGGCAGTGACCTGAGCGCACGGGTGCGTGAGTGCCTCGCCATGGTCGGCCTTGAAGATCGTGCCTCGGGTGTTGCGGCGGATCTTACCTATATCGATCAGAAACGCCTGGAACTGGCCCGCGCCCTGGCTGCCGAGCCGCGCATCCTGTTGCTGGATGAGTGGCTGGCGGGTCTGAACCCCACGGAACTGCACGAGGGGATCGCCCTGATCCGCAGGCTCGAGGAGACCGGCATCACCATCATCATGGTGGAACACATCATGGATGCGGTGCGCGCCCTGTGTCCGCGCTGCGCGGTGATGAACTCGGGGACGCTGATCGCAGACGGGCCAACGGCAGAGGTGCTGGATGATCCTCATGTGGTGGCTGCTTACCTGGGAGAAGAAGATGCTTGAGATCGACAACCTCACCGTCGCTTACGGCAAGCATGTCGCCCTGGATGCGGTCTCGATGGCGGTTCAGCCGGGCGAATGCGTGGTAATCCTGGGGGCAAACGGGGCGGGGAAATCCAGCCTTTTGAAGACCGTCGGCGGCGTGGTGGAGCCGCGTTCAGGCCGGATCAGCCACGAGGGCACAGATTTGGCGACGGTTGCCGCCCATGACCGGGTCGGGCGCGGTATCGCCCTGGTACCCGAGGGGCGCGGCATCTTTCCCCGCATGTCCGTGGCCGAGAACCTGGCGCTGGGCACCTATCCTGAACGGGCCCGCGCAGGCGTTGCCGCGCGTCAGGCAGAGGTGTTCGAACTGTTCCCGCGCCTTGCTGAGCGGCGGCGGCAGCTGGCAGGCACCATGTCGGGCGGCGAGCAGCAGATGGTCGCCATCGCCCGCGCGCTGATGTCGAACCCCGACATCCTGCTCCTGGATGAACCGAGCCTTGGCCTGGCCCCCATCGTGGTGAAAGAGGTCTTTGCCGCCCTTGCCCGCATTCGCAGCACCGGCCTTACGCTGGTGATCGTGGAGCAGAACGTGCGCGCCAGCCTGGCGCTGGCCGATCGGGGCTACCTGCTCGAAGCGGGTCGCGTCGTGGGGCAGGGCAGCAGCGATGCATTGCAGAATGATCCAGCGGTCCAGCGCGCCTTCCTTGGCGGCACGAGCGAGCCGCTGGACAATGAAATTTCCTGACAGACGGAGAGAGTGAAATGGATACTCTGAAACTCTTCATCAATGGCGAACATGTGGACGCCGAAAACGGGCGCGCATTCGAGCGCCACAACCCGGTGACCGGCGCCCTTGCCACTACTGCGGCGGCGGCCAGCACCGAGGATGCCATGCGTGCGGCGGATGCGGCGGCGGCGGCCTTCCCGGAATGGTCAGCGATGGCGCCGGGGGTGCGGCGTCGGATGCTGTTGGATGCGGCAGAGGCCCTGAAGGCACGCGGTGACGCCATCGTCGATGCCATGAAGGCCGAGATCGGCGCGACCGAAGCCTGGGCGCGGTTCAACATCATGCTGGCCTCGGAAATGCTGGTGGAGGCGGCGGGCCTCACCACCCAGATCAAGGGCGAGATCATCCCGTCGAACCGCCCTGGCAGCACCGCCTATGCGGTGCGCCAGCCCGCGGGCGTGGTGCTGGCCATGGCGCCCTGGAATGCGCCGGTGATCCTGGGTGTGCGCTCTATCGCGACCCCGCTGGCCTGCGGCAACACGGTGGTGATGAAGACCAGTGAACTTTGCCCGCGCACCCATGCGCTGATCCTGGAGGCCGTCGCTGAGGCAGGCCTGCCCAAGGGGGTCGTCAATGCGATCTCCAATGCGCCCGAGGATGCGCCGGAGCTGGTCGAGGCGCTGATCGCACATCCGGCGGTGCGCCGCGTGAACTTCACCGGATCGACCCGTGTTGGCCGTCTGATCGGGGAAATCTCGGCCCGCCATCTGAAACCCTCGCTGCTGGAACTGGGCGGCAAGGCGCCCTTCATCGTGCTGGAGGATGCCGATATCGATGCGGCCGTGGCCGCTGCGGCCTTTGGCGCCTATATGAACCAGGGGCAGATCTGCATGTCGACCGAGCGGATCATCGTGGTGGACGAGATCGCCGATGCCTTTGTCGATGCCTTTGCGCGCAAGGTGGAGACCCTCACTGCAGGTGATCCGACCGAGGGCAAGGCGCCACTGGGATCGGTTGTAAATGCCGCCGCGGCCGATCGCATCCGCGAGTTGATCGAGGATGCGGTGCAAAAGGGCGCACGCCTGATCGGCGGCGGTGGCTCTGGCACCATCCTCAATGCTGCGGCCCTGGATGGCGTCACCCCGCAGATGCGGCTTTATTCCGAGGAAAGCTTTGGGCCGGTGACCTCGCTCATCCGGGTCAGCGATGCGGATGAGGCGGTGCGGGTTGCCAATGAAAGCGACATGGGCCTGTCGGCAGCCGTCTTCGGGCGCGATCAGGCGCGGGCGATGAAGGTTGCCGCCCGTATCGAAAGCGGGATCTGCCATGTGAACGGGCCAACCGTGCATGACGAGGCGCAGATGCCCTTTGGTGGCGTCAAGGATTCTGGCTATGGCCGCTTTGGTGGCCAGTGGGGCATTGCGGAATTCACCGACCTGCGCTGGATGACCACGCAGGACGGCGGCATCCACTACCCGATCTGATCGCTCGCAGGCAGCCGTCGAACCTGCGGCTGCCTGCTGTTCAACCCTTGCGGTCGTGTTGCGCCGCTGCGTCTTTGGGTGCCATGAGTTCCTGGCTCCAGGGATTTTCCCTTTGTGCGTGGCCCGTGGATTGCTACTCTCTGCCCAATAACAAAAACTGAGGCAGGCAAAGAGCAATGAAAACGGGCTTTACCGGCACGTTTGTCATTTCTTGGTCGCAAACGGAATTGGATGGTCAAAGACCCGCGTCGCCAGAGGCAGTGCGCGTGGGATCTGCGTGGTCCTGGCGTGGGGAGGCCCTGCGCCTGGATGGTCCGGCCGATCTGTTGCGCTTGGAAATGAACAAAGATGAAGGCGATCTGCGCCAGCGCGCGGCGCGCTCGGTGCGCAGGCTTGTCGGTGCTGCGGGGGTTGCGCCCTGTGTCGCTGCGGCGACGGCGGCAAAGGGGCAACTGGCGGACCGGTGCTTTACCCTCACCAATGGGATCGACCGTTACACGGGCACCCTGATCGAGGTCGCGCCGGGCAAGACTCCGCTGCTGATGTTCGTGGACGAATTGCCGCCGCGCGATACCGATCTTTGGGTGCTGAAGCAACGGCTCGGTGGAGACGGGCAGCGGGGCGCGCGGGCGACACCCGACAGCGGGATGATCTGTTTCACGCCGGGCACCTTGATCCAGACCCCCCAAGGGGACCGCCCGGTCGAGCGCCTGCGTGAGGGCGACCGGGTGTTGACCCGTGACAATGGCCCGCAACGGATCCAATGGATCGGTGCGCGCCGGATGACCGGGGCGCGGCTGTTTGTCTATCCGCATCTGCGGCCCGTGCGCCTGCGGGCAGGGGCCTTGTCCGGCGGGCGCCCCGGTGAGGATCTGCTGGTTTCTCCCGACCATCGGCTTTTGTTGCGGGGGCGTCATGTGCAGGCGCTGTTCAACACGCCCGAAGTTCTGGTGGCCGCCAAGGATCTGGTCAACGGCAGCAGCATCACGACCGACACTCAGGTGCGAGAGGTCACCTATGTCCACCTGCTGCTGGAGGATCACCAGGTGCTTTGGGCCAATGGGGTGGAAAGCGAAAGCTTCCATCCGGCCAATGCCGCCCTTTCGGCCCTGTCCGATCGGGATCGCCAGAGGTTGGTGCAGCTGTTGCCCGCGGTGCAAGACGACCCGTTCAGCTATGGCGCCTTTGCGCGCCGCAACCTGAACGCCAGCGAGGCCGCGATCCTGCGCCATGAAGCGGCCTGAGGCCGTCTCGTGGCAGGGTGAACGCTCTGTCAGATGGGCTATTGACTCGGGGGGATAGCTCTATATAAGCGCGGCTTCATTGGTGTTGGTGGCCCCCGCAAGGGGATGCCTGTCATGGGGAGGTCCATACGGACCAAACCAAGAGGACAACGCCCTTTATAGCCGCCGTTTGTCCGGCTGCGTTCTGGCTGATCCGGTTTGCTGGCCCTTGCGTCCGCAATCCGCAAAGTGGGAACCGGTTTTCGGAACAAATTGCGGAGCCACGAATAAAGGAGATCAGCCGTGACCAAACGCACGTCTGCCAAGTACAAGATCGACCGCCGCATGGGCGAAAACATCTGGGGCCGCCCGAAGTCCCCGGTCAACCGCCGCGAATACGGCCCCGGCCAGCACGGCCAGCGCCGCAAGGGCAAACTGTCCGACTTCGGTATCCAGCTGCGCGCCAAGCAGAAGCTGAAAGGCTACTACGGCGATCTGACCGAGAAACAATTCCGCCGCATCTACGGTGAAGCCGAGCGTGTCAAAGGCGACACCGGTGAAAACCTGATCGGCCTGCTGGAGCGCCGCCTGGACGCGGTTGTCTACCGTGCCAAGTTCGTTCCCACTGTCTTTGCTGCCCGTCAGTTCGTGAACCACGGTCACGTCCTGGTCAACGGCAAGCGCGTGAACATCCCCTCCTACCGCGTGAAGGAAGGCGACGTGATCGAGGTCCGCGACAAGTCCAAGCAGATGGCTGTTCTTCTGGAAGCCACCCAGCTGGCCGAGCGTGATGTGCCCGATTACATCGAAGCCGACCACTCCAAGATGAAAGCCACCTTCGTGCGCACTCCGGCGCTGGGCGATGTGCCTTACCCGGTGGTGATGGAACCGAACCTGGTCGTCGAATTCTACGCCAAGAACTAAGCGATTTCCCATTTTGTGGGATTTCTATTGGGCTGCCCCTGCGGGCGGCCCTTTTTCATTTGGGCGGCTTTGGATTTCCGTTTGTCGAACCGGGATCCCGGGCGCTAAGCTGTTGTCCGAGACGCGCAGGTTGGTTGAACCTTTGAAGTGGAGACCCAGGATGAAAGCACTTATGGCGGTATGGTCTGCCGTGGCCTCAATGGCGCTGGCCGGATCTTTGGCGGCAGAGCCGGTAACGCTGCAGCCCGCCGATCCCCAGCCGGGTAAACTGCGTGCCGGGCTTGCGGTGATGTATGCCTATCCCCAGGACGTGCGCGATCTGACCGAAGCCTCTGCCGCGTTGAAGCGTGGGGCAGAGGTCGGCCGTCCCCTGGCTGGGCTGGATCATCGCGACACCAATGAGGGGGATAACACGCTGACCTCCAACCGGGCGATGCATGTCGCGGCCCGGATCAGCGGCTACGTGCGGTTCGACAAGCCGGGCGTCTACAATATCGACTTTCTGACCAATGACGGATTGCGAGCCAGGATCGGTGGGCAGATCGTCGGGGAATTCGACGGTCGCCAATCCTGTGACACCACGGTGATGACCGAGGTTAAGGTGCCCGTTGCGGGCTGGTATCCGCTTGATGCGCTGTATTTCCAACGTCTTGGCACGGCCTGTCTGCATATGCGGATGGGACCCGAAGGAAAGCGGTTGCGCTGGATGCCAGACGCAGCCTTTGCCCATTAGCGGGTTGTTTTCGGCAGGCGTGCCTCTGCCTCAAAGCGGCAGGGGCCGTCCTTCGGCAATGGCCTCCATCGCGAAGTAAGAGGTCACGCTGTCCAGCTCCACGCCGGAAATCAGCCGCTGATAGACCTTGTCGTAGCTGGCCATATCCTCTGTGACCACCTTCAACTGGTAGTCGTAATCGCCTCCGATGCGGTGGAAATCCACCACCTCGGGGATGGTCAGAACATGCCTGCGAAAGCGCTCCAGCCAGTCGGCTGAATGATGGCGGGTGCGCAGCATGACGAAGACCACCAGGTCCAGCCCCAGTTGTGCCCGATCAATCCGCGCCGTCGCCCCTTTGAGAGCGCCTGCATCATTCAGCGCCTTCAACCTGCGCCAACAGGCGTTCTGCGACAGGCCGATCTTTTCGGCCAATTCCCGCTGCGAGAGATTTGCATCCTGCTGCAAGGCGCGCAGAAGCATTCTGTCAATATGATCTATCTTGTCTGGCATTTGTAGATCATATGACACAAAAAATGGCAATTTCAATCAAAACTAAGTGGGAATTCCGCGATCTGAATGGGTCAAGATATGTGAAAGACGCGGAGAAACAGATGCCTTTCACACAGCTCAAGCAGACCTTGAAAACCGCAGCCCAGGACGGCAGCCTGGCGGCTGGCCTCATTGGCGAGGGCGTCATGCTCCCAGGCCCCGATGGCCCACAGCCGCTGGTCTATGCCGATTACGTTGCCTCGGGGCGAGGGCTGCGGCAGGTGGAGGATTTCATCGTCACCGAAGTCTTGCCCTATTATGCGAACTCCCACACCGAGGCGTCTTATTGCGGGGCCCATATGACCGGCCTGCGCCGTGCAGCCCGGGCGGAAATCGCCCGGCTCACCGGCGCCACAGAAGAAGATGCGGTGATCTTTGCCGGATCGGGGGCGACCGCGGGGCTCAATCGGCTGGTCAGTCTCTTGGGGGTCAACGAGGCCCGCGCGCCCGTGGTTTTCATCGGCCCCTATGAGCATCACTCCAACATCCTGCCCTGGCGCGAAAGCAAGGCAGTGGTCGTCGAGATCCCCGAGGCGCCCGGGGGAGGCGTCGATCTGGGGGTACTGCAGAAGGCGCTCGTGGAATATGCCGCCTGCGATCTGAAGATCGGCAGTTTTTCGGCGGCCTCCAATGTGACCGGCGTCTTGACAGACCCGGATCCGGTCAGCGCCCTTTTGCATGACCATGGCGCGCTTGCGGTCTGGGACTATGCGGGCGGCGGGCCTTACCTGCCGATCGACATGGGGGGGCATGGCGGTGCGCGTAAGGATGCCATCGTTATTTCGCCGCATAAGTTCCCCGGTGGGCCAGGAGCGTCGGGTGTGTTGATCGTGAACAAAAAGGCCGTGCGGCGCCGCGCGCCGTCATGGCCGGGGGGTGGTACGGTCAGTTTCGTTTCGCCCTGGGCGCATAGTTATAGCGAGGATCTGGCGGCGCGCGAAGAAGCCGGTACCCCCAATGTGATCGGCGATATCCGCGCAGCACTGGCGTTTCTGGTGAAAGAGGCGGTTGGCGCGCAGCGCATCGCCAGGGAGGAGGCGCGATTTGCACAGATGGCCCGCGCCGGTTGGGAGGGGAACCCGCAGCTGACCCTGCTGGGCCATGCCAGCGCGCCGCGCCTGCCGATCTTCTCCTTCACGGTGCGGGGTGTATCCGGCCAGCCGGTGCATCAGCAGCTATTCACTCGCATGCTCAGCGATTTCTACGGGATCCAGGCGCGCGGCGGCTGTGCCTGTGCCGGACCTTATGCGCATCGGCTGCTGGGCATCGGCGAGGCGGAGTCCCGCGCACTGCTGTCCGATCTGCGGGCCGGGCAGGAACTGCGCAAACCCGGCTGGGTCCGGCTCAATTTCTCCTACCTGATGCGCGACGAGACCGCGCGCTATATCATCGACAGCGTCAACGATCTGACCCGAAGGGCAGAAGAGTTGGCGCCGCGCTATGAGGCGGATCCGGCGACGGCGCGTTTTCGCCCACGTGCGGCCTAGGGTCAGGATGCATTGATTTTCCGAGCGCTGCGTGATTCACGGATCCGAAAACGGAGCGGTGACATGAGCAAT